>JBIKTV010000266.1:0-7845 GCA_044347905.1 Myxococcota bacterium | reverse complement strand
TCCAAGCGCTTGCGGCCCAGGCCGTACTCGCGGTCGATCGTCCCGCCGCCGTTGACCAGCCGCTGCAAAAACGCCATCAGCACAATCTGTTGTGCAGACTCGGGCCACTCTTGGTGGCGCACCATCCACTCGCCGTGTTGGCGCCAGAAGTCGACAAACGCCTCGAGAATCCCGCGCAAATCCAGCCGACCATCCGCTAGCGACCACTTGCGCCGCGCCTCCATGCGCTCGGTGTTGGGCATGGCATAGCCGGCACCCACGGTCAGTTCGCGCGGCAACACCTCTTTGTAGATCGGGTTGGCGATTTCTGTTGCGCCGCGCACATTTCGCACCAGCCCCAAATCGACGCAGTAGTCGACATCGCTCGGCCGCGGCGGCGGGGCCGGCTCACCGCTCAGCATCGGCGCAATCACCGCGCGCACCCGCGGTTCGTTCAGCTTGTCTGCCAGGCTGTCTAAGTGGGTGCTGCGGCTGAGGATCAGCAGCTCTTTGGCCCGGGCGATGTGCGCGGCGTCGATGCGGCCTTGGACCTTGAGCTCGTGCAGCACCTGATAGGCCAAAGCGTTGACAAGCCACGGTTGGCCTTGGGTCAGCTCGTAGGCCAATTCGATGGCCTCGGCGGCAAATTCCTGGCCCGTCTCAGCGGTATGCTGGCCGTAGAGGGCCGCCACGTCGTCGCGCGAGAAATTGCCCAGGGTCAGTGACTTGACCTTGACATTGAACGGCGAGGCGGTGCCCAGGTGCGGCGAACCACCTGAAGCCACTTTGTAATCGCGCACATCGCGCAGACCGATCAGCGCCAGCGACGCCGGGGCGCCGTGGGGCCGGTTGGGGTAGATGCCGCGCAGCTGGCGCAGGACCGAGATCAGCGCGGCGTCCTGCAGGGCGTCGATCTCGTCGAGCAGCAGCACCACCGGCCGCGGACAGCTTTCGCACCAGGCCTTGAGGTAGCGGGCCAGGACCTCGCCCTCCTCAGCCTCCAGCGGCAACGGCGGCGGCCGAAGGGCCTGCGGCAGATCCAACTCGGCGTTGGTGCGGATCGACGCGGCGACCAAGCGCTCGGCAACCTTGGGCTTATCGCGGTACGGCTCGCCGGCCTCGCAGGTCGCCCACAGCGCAGCGTAATTGCCAGACTCCGTCAGCTCTTGCGCCAGTGCGCGCATCGCCGTGGTCTTGCCGGTTTGGCGCGGGGCGTGCAGCACGAACCACGAGCGATCATGGACCAGCCGATGCACGTCAGGCAGACGGGCCAGTGCCGACAAGGTGTAGTGCCACTCGACCCGATTGGGACCTGCGGTGTTGAAGTGACGGGGCATGGGCGCGAACCTCCGGCGGGCAGAATAGCACGGCTGCTGGGGGCTGGGCAGGTTCTGGAGATGAAGCACGCCCCCTGTCGTGCCACGATCCCTATCGCGCCGGGTTCGCGAGCGCGGGTCTGGCTGGGCCAGCGCAGTGTCTCTTCGGTGGCCCAGCCCGCCGGCTCCTGCTACCCTCCGCCCTGCCCGCCTTGGGCTGACCCCGGAGCTGCCGATGCGCCCCCACGTTCACTTTCGCACCACTTTGGGCGACGAATTGTCGCTGGGCCACGGCGACTTGATCGGCCGGCTGTGGTCGGCGGCGTGGCGGATCGACGACCCGCGCATCTCTGAGGCCCACGCCGCGGTGAGCCTTCGCTCAGACGAATTGCGCCTGCTGAGCCTGCGCGGCCGGCTGCGGGTGGCCGATAGGGTCCTGGCAGAAGTGCGCCTGGAGCCTGGGCTGCACGTCTGGCTGGCGGACGGCATCGGCATGGAGGTCTTGGACGTGGCCCTGCCCGCAGAAACGCTGGGCCTGGAGGCGGCGGGACTGCCCAGAATGTCGCTGCGCGGCGCGTGTTCGCTGTATGCAGAGAGCCAAGCGCGGATTCTGCCGGGCCTGCAACCCGATGCCGCGGCGTGGGTGTGGGGCGACGGCGAGCAGTGGTCGCTGCGCGATGGCCAGGGTGAGTCGCGGCCGCTGCTGCTGGGCGACCAAATCCAGCTGGGTCCAGCGCTTTATCGGGTGGTGGCGATGACGCTCGGCCGCAGCGGCCCGGGGCAGACGCTGGTGCCTGGGGCTTCAGCGACGCCCATGGTGGTGGTGGCGCGTTTTGACACGGTTCACGTGTACAGCGAAGGCGAGCTGCGCGCGGTGCTGGACGGCATCCCTGCGCGGATTGTCAGCGAGTTGGTGGCCCTGGGCGGCCCGGTGCGCTGGCAGCTGCTGGCAGAAGAGGTGTGGGGCAAAGAGCTGGACGCGACGACCCTGCGCAACCGCCTGGACGTGGCGCTGGTGCGGCTGCGGCGCACGCTGCGGGACGGCCGGCTGCGGCCCGATCTGGTGCGCATGACGGGGACCGGCCACATCGAATTGCTGCTGCATCCGCTGGATCGGGTGGAGGACGCACTCTGAAGCCCATTGCGCCGAGCCCCCAAGACCCCAACGCGCCCAATCTGAGTGCGCCCAATCTGAGTGCGCCCAACCTGAGTGCGCCCAACCTGAGTGCGCCCAATCTGAGTGCGCCCAGCTGGAGCGCGCCCAACTGGAGCACCCCCGCGGACCTGGGCAACCCGCCGGCCTGGAGCGACGCAGGGCTGATCGGCCACGGGGTCAGCGGCCAGCGGGTCAGCGCCGGCGTGCGCTACACCGTGGGGCCGACCTTGGGCAGCGGCGGCATGGGTCGGGTATTGCTGGGCCATGACCCGGTGCTGCAACGCGAATTGGCGGTCAAAGAGGCCTTGACGCCGGCGGCGGCGGGCAGGCTGTGCCGCGAGGCCCGGCTCCTGGCGCGGCTGGACCACCCCAGCATCGTGGCGATTTACGACGCGGACCTGCAAGTGCCCTGGTTTGCCATGCGCCTGGTGCGCGGCGCGACCTTGAGCGAGGCGATCGAGCGCAGCGCCGACCTGGATACGCGGCTGAGGCTGCTGCGCCACCTGCTCTCCGCCTGCGAAGGGGTGGCCCACGCCCACGCCGCCGGCATCGTTCACCGCGATCTCAAGCCAGACAACATCCTGGTCAGCGATCTGGGCGAGACGCAGGTGCTCGATTGGGGCCTAGCCGCTGACCTGGCCGAGCGCCCGGGCCAAGAGGCCGGCAATTCCGCGGAGCCCGAGCCGCTGGACGGCCAGATGACCACCGCCGGGTCGGTGCTGGGCACGCCGCGCTACCTGAGCCCGGAAGCCGCGCGGGGCGAACCGCTGGACCGCCGCGCCGATGTGTGGAGCCTAGGCGTGTTGCTCTGGCAAACCCTAGTGGGTGCTAATCCCTGGGGCAATTGCCGATTGCCGGAGATGCTGGCGCGCTTGCGTCGCGGTGAGTCCCCCGTACCCCAAGACGATGAACAGGCGCTTGCCCTGGTGGGCCCCGGCTTGCCGCTAGAACTGCTCGCGGTGGCGCGCTGGGCCACGGCGGCGGATCCCCAGCAGCGCTACGCCGACGCCCGGGCCCTGGCCGCCGACCTTGAGGCCTGGCTGGACGGTCGCCATGTCAGCGCCCATCGCTACACCCGCGGGCAATTGTTCTGGCGCGCCGCCAAAACCCTGCGGCTGCCGCTAACCGTCGCGGCGGTGGCGCTGGTGGTGGTGGCGGCGGTGCTGGCCGTGGCGACCTACCGGGTCGTGCAGGAGCGCGACACCGCCCGCGCCGCCCTGAACGCTTCGCAACGCGCCCAAGCGGGCCTGTCTGCAGCCCAGGCCTTGGCGGCGGTCGAGGCAGGTCGCGGTCCGGAGGCAGAGCTGGCGGCGGCCCAGGCGCTCCATGGGGCGATTGGCCAGGCCGATGCCGCTCTTGCCCGCGGCGTGGTGGCGCAATTGGCTGCGGGGCCGCGCTTTGCCCTGATCAAGGCCCGCACCCTGCCCGACTGTCGCGAGGCGGTGGTGGCAGAAGACGGCCAAGAGGTGCTGTGCCGCGGCGAAGGCGGCCTGGCGCTGTGGGCCATGGGGGCGGACGCGCCGCGCTGGAAGGTGCCGCTGGGGCTGCAGAACGCCGTGGTTCCGGCGATGGACGCGACCGAAACGGCCGACCGGCTGGTGGTGCAGACCGGCAATGATATGGTGCAAGTGCTGCGCAGAAGCGACGGTCACCCCGTGGGGCCGGCCCTTTCTGGCGGGGGCCCCAGGCCGCTGCTCTTGGCCCGCGGGGTTGCCGCCCAGTCCTACGGCGCGCGCCTGGCGTTGACGGAGCTGGCCACTGGGCGTCAGCGGGTTCTGCCGGTCTGTGGCGCCGCGGGACTGCTGGTGGAAGCCGTCGCCCCCCACCACCGCGACGGCTGGTGGCTGTTGTGCGGCGACGGATCCCTAAGGCTTATCAACGGCGATGGTGAGAGGACCGTGGCCCAAACGCCCCTGCGCGCACCGCTGGCCAACGCGACGGCATTGCATGTCGACGAGGCGGGCACGGCGTGGATCGGCAGCTCCAAGGGCCACCTGCTGCGCCTGGACACCGCGGCCGTCGTGAATACTGCCCCTCCAACAGCTGTTGCCCCGGCCGACCTGAACGACCCCGCCCTGCGCGTCGCCGCAGAAGCTGGGCTGGCCCGGCCCATGTCGAGCCTGATCCGCGAACTGCAGCCAGTTGGCCCGTGGCTGGCCGTGCGCGGCGACCGCGGAGAAGTAAGGCTGGTGGATCCGCAGAGCCTTAAGGTGGTCGCGCAGTTGCCCGGCTCTGCCCACGGCAATTTGGCGAATCTCGCTCAAGCCAAGGGCAAGGGCGAACAGCTCGTCAGCGGCGGTGCGACGGTGCAGCACTGGCAGGTGCCGCCGATCAGCGCCCCTAGCCTGCTGGAAGTCGCAGAGCGGCGCAGTGTCACCAGCGTCTGCCGGCTCAAAGACGGCGTGGTGGTGGGCCAAGGCCCCGGCGATGTGGCGATGTTTGACCCGCTGACCCACGCACCGCTCTGGCGCAGCCGCTGGCAGACCGGGGTGATCAAAGCGGTGGCCTGCGATCCGGCCAGCGCCACTGTGTGGGCCGTGGGCATGATGGACAATGCCGTCGTCCAACTCAGCGGCCGCGACGGCAGCCGCGTGGGCCAGACGCCCCTGCCCGCCCCGGTCAGACGGCTCTTGACCCGAGACGGCGGCTGGCTGGCCGCCTGTTTTGTCGGTGGCCTGTGGAGCGGCGGCTCGCCGGGCCCAGGTGGCGTCGCGCCAGCCGGCCCGCAGCTCTTGGGCGACGCCACTGCCGATTGGACCGACCTGGACGGCGGCGACACCGGCGCCCACCCGATTGCCTGCGCGGTGGAGGGTCGCAGCGGCGAAGTCACAGCCATCCGCGGAAAAACCTTGCAGCGCCTGGCGATTTTGCCCGGCGTTCGCACGTGTGCCATCCCCCGCGACGGCGGCGTGGTCATCGCCAGCGACGATCAGGTGCAGTGGATTCGCCCCAGCGGCCCGCTCTGGACCCAGCCCCTGCCCGCCCGCCCGGCAGACCTGGCGGTCGATGGCGATATCGCCGCGGTGGCCTTGATCGACGGCAGTGCCCAATTGCTGCGGCTGAGCGACGGTCAACTGCTGGCCAAGCTGAGCGGCCACGGCGAGCGGGTGGCGGCGCTGCTGTTTGACCCCCAGGACGCTGGCATTCTGTGGACCGCCAGCTGGGACGGCTCCCTGCGCCGCTGGCACGGCAGTGCCTGGAGAGATCCAGCGCAAAAGCTGGTAGATGCGGCCCAAATCCGCTGGGGCAGCCAGCAAGAGCCGCGCTGACCGCGCCACCGTGCACCATGCGAGGGATTGATGAAGCAGCGCGTGATCCTAGGCAACGCCGCAACCCCAGACGGTTCGCCGATGACCCTGAGCCAGGAAGGCGCCGACTTGGTGATTCGCGTGGGCGGAAGATCGCTGATGTCGAGCCGCCAACACGGCTCCGAAGAGGCGATGGCCCAGGCGGGATGCGCTGGCCTGCGCGGGCGGCCCAGCGTGCGGGTGCTCGTCGGAGGCCTGGGCATGGGGTTTACGCTGCGCGCGGCCCTGGATGAGCTTGGGGCAGATGCGACCGTGCTGGTGGCAGAGCTGATGCCGGCGGTGGTCGTTTGGAATCGCGGGCCGTTGGCGGCGCTGGCTGGCGAGCCGTTGGGGGACTCGCGCGCGGTGGTCGTTGAGCGCGACGTCGCAGAGGTTCTGGCCCAGGAGCGCGGCTCGCTCGATGCGGTCCTGCTCGATGTCGACAACGGCCCGGGGGCGGTGACCACGGAGGGCAATGACCGGCTTTACGCCCCCGGCGGCCTGCAGCGCTGTTGGCAGGCCTTGCGGCCCGGCGGGCGACTGGTGGTGTGGTCGGCGCATGACGATGCTGAATTTGTTCAATTGCTGCGCCGCGAGAGGTTTGCTGCCGAGGCACGGTTGGTTTCTGCGCGCGGCGCGGCGGGTCGCGGAGCGAAGCACTGGCTTTTTGTCGGGCAGAAGTGAGGGGGGTTTTTCTTGGCAGAGGCGGGGCCGCGCTCCGCGCGAGGGGGCGATTCTCTTTTCATTACCTGTGTTTTGCAAAGGGTGAACCATAGGGAACGTGGGGGCGTTCCGCCCCCTACCTCCCTAATGTTTCCCCCTCTGCACTCCCCCTCCTTTACCCTCCATCCCCCTGATCAATCCAGTAGTTAAGGGCGTCTGTCCCCCGCCAGCGAAGCGGTGCGGGGGCGTATTGGCGGATCGCTGCCGTGGGTTCACCAAACCAGCCCGCCGCCAACGGAGTGGCGCGGGGGCGTATTGGACGATCGCTTGGACCGGTGCAGCCGAACACCTGTCGATTCCGCTTGGCGCCCGGCTCTCTGGACTCGCCAAATGCCAGACAAACAGCGTCCACCGGCTATTCAGCGGCAAAGCGACCAACTATGCGCCAGACAACCCCGATTCCGCCACAAAGCCCTCAACCAGCGCGAAACGGCGCGACATACGCCAGCACTTCCGCCTCGTCCGCCGCAACGCACCTGGACTCACCCAAGGCACTACCGGGGTCCCACGCCTTGGTATCGACGACCCTTGGGACCGGGCTTGGCGGGCGATGGAGCGGCTCTACCGCGGCGACGCTCTCCAACTGCCATTGACTACTCACCAATACACCGTCAAAGCTCGGCGGGCCAGGGGGGCATATCGATGTCCACGGGGCTGGTCGCCTGGATGCCGGTGCGCTCGGCTGCACGCTGGGTCCATCCACATCGTGCAGGTGCACTGCCTCGAACTGTTGCCGCCCGTCCTACACCTCAGCTGCCCCCCCCATGCCGGCGGTGTACGCCTGCGCCAGCGGAGGCTAATGCCCTGGGCGTCAATCGGCTCAGATGCTGAGGCCTTTGGACTGGCCGCCCCCCAAAGCGAAAGGGAGCGTTACCCGTTAGGGCGGCGGCGTGGGCGGGGCGACCCAGCAGCGCAACAGAGGATCGCCCCGAGGCCCCGGCCTGCGTCGCCGGGCGCAGAGGCCGGCAGGCCGTCGCGCCTAGCGCCCGGTCCCGCGCAGCGGGATTCGCCCAAATCACGCCCTGAATTCGCCAGTCGCCAAGCCATCCCCAGCATCCCCGCGCCCACCGCCACGCAGCATCACTTCTCCGCCCAGACCGTCTTGCCTTTGCGGTCGATCCACGCCCATAGCAGCCGGTCTTTGGCATCGCGGCGCGCCACCAGGGCCAGGCCGCTGTGAAACCACTCCATGTAGTGCATCGGCGAATCGTGCGACGGCGCAATCGCGAGCCTGCCCTTGGTGTCGATGTAGCCGTACTTCTCGCCCACTTTGACCCGGGCCATGCCGTCGCTAAAGCCCTCCGCGCCATCCCATTGGGCGGGCAGCACCAGCGCGCCACCCCGGTCGATGTATCCCCACTTGCCTTGCAGCTGCACTGCCGCA
>JBIKTV010000265.1:0-7849 GCA_044347905.1 Myxococcota bacterium | reverse complement strand
GCTGCGCGAAGATTCCGTCAAGGATATCGGCGCATTGCTGGATTGGGCCGCTCGCCAACCCAAGGTGTACGACGCCAAGCGCGCGGCGGTCTACGGCGGCAGCTACGGCGGCTACATGGTGCTGGCTGCCCTGGTCAAATACGGCGAGCGGCTCAAGGCCGGTGTCGACATCGTGGGGATCAGCAACTTTGTGACCTTCCTAGAGAACACCAAAAGCTACCGCCGCGACAACCGCCGCGCAGAGTACGGCGATGAGAGCGACCCGACCATGCGCGACTTCTTGCAGCGCATCTCGCCGCTGTCGCACGCCAACCGCATTCGCTCGCGGCTGTTTGTGGTCCAGGGAGCCAATGACCCGCGGGTGCCGGCGTCTGAGGCGGAGCAGATGGTGGCGGCGGTGCGCGGCGCGGGGCAAGCGGTGTGGTACCTGCTCGCCAAGGATGAAGGCCACGGCTTTCAGAAAAAGGCCAACCGCGATGCGATGATGGCGGCGGTGCTGGCGTTCTGGAAGCAACACCTTCTGTAGGAGAGACCGATGGATAACCGCACGTGGGTGATCTGGCTGCTGGGCTTGGCCCTGGGGGCGAGCGCTTGCCTCAAACCAGTCGACGAGGCCGCGCAGCTGGACGCGGTCAGCGAGACCCAGGGCAGCGACGCGCTCGCGTTTGGCGACACAGGGCCCGCCGATAGCCAAGCGGCAGAGACGCTCCCCGCGGCGTGTGTGCCCGAGTGCCCCATTTGGCAGGTCTGCAGCGACGGCATGTGCACGGTCAAGGCCTGCAGCGCCCACAAGGACTGCAATGAGGACCCGCTGCCCAGCGGCACCGACCCGCACTGGTGCCTGCAAAGCAAGTGCCAGGCTTGGCAGTGCGCCAAGGACCAGGACTGCCCCAAGGGCGAGGCGTGCAACACCCAGCTGTACACCTGCTACCCGCTCACGGCGGGCTGCACCTCGGTCGCCCAATGCAGCGACGGCGACGCCTGCACCACCGACACCTGCGAACTGGACGGAAGCTGCAGCCACAAGGCCGTGGGCGGCTGCTGCAACGTCGACAAAGACTGCGCAGACCAAAACGATTGCACCACCGACCTGTGCCAGGCCAACAAATGCGCCAACCAGTCGATCGCCGGCTGCTGCAAGGACGACGCCAGCTGCGACGACGGCAAGGCCTGCACCAAAGACATCTGCGCCTCAAGCGGCTGCCAGAACATCGCCGTGGGCTTGTGCTGCAGTGGCGATGGCGACTGTGCCGACAAAGAGCCGGAAAGCGTGGACAAATGTCAAGGCGGCCAGTGCGTTCACCAGTGGCCCGGGCTCGCCAGCAGCTGCGGCGGCCCCAGCGCCTGCACCGCCAATGCCTGCGCCAGCGGCACCTGCGCCAGCGGCATGTGCAGCTACACCGCAGCGGCCAAGCCGGGTTGTTGCACCCAGGCGAGCCAGTGCAATCCCTTTAAGAAGTGTGTGATCGGCGTGTGCAATGCCATGACCTGTGGGGAAAAGGCCGTCACGGGCCCCGGCACGCACACCTGGATGCCAATGGACGACGCCAAGCTCAGCGGCTGGAGCCTGACTGCATCGAGCAAGTCCGTGTATTTTCATCAAACAGCTCTCACCAAGGTCGCGGGGGCGGGCAGTCTGCGCTATGGCGTGCCCAACCAGATCAGCTTTGAGGACTCGACCCCCAACAAGGGCAGCGCCACCAGCCCGGCCTTTGCCCTGCCCAAGAATGCCAAGCTCAAGTTCGCGGTTTTGCTCGATGTTTCGCCAGGTGCCGGCATCCATCAGGCCGGTATCGACCTGGTTCACCCGCAGACCGGCGCAGTCCTTTCAAGCGTGTGGAGCAAGAATGTCCAGCTGAATTCAGGGACTACGGCCGGCAAGTGGATCGATCAGGAGCTGGCCCTGGGGGTTGGAACGGCGGCGGGTACGCAGGTCGCGCTGCGCATCTGGTTTGATCAGGTCAAGTACGACACCTCAAACAAGCAGAAAATGGGCATGGCCGTAGACGAATTGGAGGTTCGGGGCGATTGCCCGTAGCCGCAGCGCCGCGAGGATCGGCCAAAGCGGTCCAAAGGGCCCCAACCCGGCGGCCATTTGCCGCACCGGCCTTGCACCCAGCGGCAGAATCGGCGATACCAAGAGAGTCCGGCGCGGCCGGCGATGGGAACGGTGATGGCAGAAGTCGCGAGTCTTTCAGGGGTTTGTCTCGGGCTTGTGGGCCCGTTGCCCCCTGCTCGCGGCGGAATTACCCTGTACGTGCAGCGCTTGGCCGAGCGCCTCTGCGCCGCGGGCGCCAGGGTGGTGGTGCTGGCGACGAGCGAGGGCCGCGAGGTGGGCCCTGGCGTCATCGTCCGGCCGGTGCGATCGGGGCGGCTGCTGGTGGTGGATGTCGCCGCGGCGATCGTGCAAGAAGGCATTGATTTAGTACACTTCCACACCTTTGGCGGCTATTGGAAGGACATGCTGCCGTTCGCCCTGTTGCGGCGGATGAGCGGCGTGCCGGTGGTCGTCAGCCAGCATTCGATTCGCGAGGACCTTGTGGCCATGCCGCGCCGAGATCGGCAGCTGACGGCGATGTGCGTGCGCGAACTGTCGATGGTGCTGGCCTCTGGGCCCACGGTGCGCGACAAACTGCTGGCAGTGGGCGCACCTGCGGAGCGCGTGGTGCTGCTGACGCCGTTCATTGCCCCGCAGGCTCCGCAGCTGGAGTTGGTCGATTGGCCCAAGCAATTTGCAGAGTTGCGCCCCATTGCCCGGCCGCTGGTCGTCTCTGGCACCGGCCGGCTTGTGGCGGTGGGCGGGCGCGACTTGTACGGCCTGGACGTATTTGTTCACGCCGCCAAAAAAGTCTTGGATCAGCTGCCCAACGCCGGGTTTGCCTACGTCATTGCCCACACGGGCGACGCCTCACTGCTCCAGGTGGGGCTGGACTATGTGCGCGACCGCGGTCTGCAGGATCGGGTGCTGATTCTGGTCAGCGATCTGCCGGCCCACGCGGTCTGGGCGGCGGGCGACATCGCGGTGCGGCCCACCTTGGATGACGGCGATGCCGTGTCGATTCGCGAGGCGATGCACCTTGGGGTGCCGTGTATCGCCTCCGACGCCGTGGGGCGGCCGCCGGGCTGCGCGACCTACCGCACGGCCGATGCCGACGACTTGGCCCGGGCGATTGTGGCCATGGCGGGCGATCTGCCTGCGGCACGGGCAGTTGTGGCGGCCCACCGGCCCAGCGAAGCCGTGACCGAAGTGATTGGCCTCTACCGCCAAATCCTCCAGCAGCAGAGCCGTATCGCCAAGCTCGCGGCAACTGCGCTGCGCCGCGCGCCCCTGGGCATGGGCCGGAAGGCGCATCAGCCGCCGGTGCATTGAGGAATCATCTTAAAGATCATGCATTTGTGCTGCATTGGCTGGCGATCCTGCGGCGAGATTTGCCTTCGCGCCCGCCCTTGAGGTACCTTGCCGCCCCCGCGTTAGCCCTGCAGCGCGGCGGTTCCGCGGCTTCGGTTCGGCTAACTGCGCGATAGGCAAGCTTATGACCCAGGACCTCAAGATCGTCATCATGTGCGGCGGCCGCGGCCGGCGGATGGGCAAGCTGACCGATGAAGTGCCCAAGCCGCTGGTGCCGTTCCGCGGCGAGACGATTCTGGACATGAAGATCCAGGACTACCTGCGGCGCGGCTATCGCGACATCGTGCTGGCGATTGGCCACAAAGGCGAGCTGATTCGCAAGGCTGTGCAGCGCTATGAGGGCGAGGCCAACCTGTCTTTCTCTGACGCGGGCGAAGATGCCGGCATTCTTCAGCGTTTGTGGCACGCCCGCGACCAGTGGGGCCAGCGCACGCTGATGACCTACGGCGACACTTTTACCGACCTGGATCTGCGCGAGCTCGCTGAAGTCCACCAGCAGGGCGGCCATCAGGCCACCATCGTCACCGCGCCAATTGAGAATCCCTTTGGTTTGGTGGAGTTTGACCACCGGCGCAACGTCACGCTGTTTCGCGAAAAGCCGGTGCTGAACTACTACATCGGCCAGGCGATTATCGATCGCAACGCGCTTTCGCTCATCTCTGAAGAGGTGGTGCAGCTGCCCGACGGTCGCGGCCTGGTGACCCTGTTCAAGATCCTGATTGCCCTGGACGCTTTGGGCGCCTATCCGCACCAGGGGCTTGAGATCACCTTTAATACCCAAGAGGATTTGGCTGAGATGGAGCAAAAGCTCGGCCGATTCTACACGGCGCGCGAAGACCGCACGGCTCGCTAGGCGCCTGGCGGCCTTCCTCTCTGACCTCCCCCTTCGCAACGGAGCACGCCCCTTCATGAGCAATCGCAGCGGCAAGAACGTCCTGGTCACCGGCGGCGCCGGCTTTATTGGCTCGCATTTGGTGCGCCGCCTGGTCGCCGAGGGCGCCAAAGTCACTGTGATGGTCAAGTACAACTCGATCATCGACAACGTGCGCCTGGCCAACGTCTGGGACGAGCTGGAAATCGTCGAAGCCGACCTGAAAAACATCGACTCGGTGCGGCCCATCGGCAAGCGCGCCTTTGACGCCATCTACCACATGGCCGCGTACAACCACGTGGGCGACAGCTTCATCCACGTCAACGAGTCGCTGCTGTCCAACACCGTGGGCACGGCCAACCTGTTGGAATCAGGGGTTGAATACGGCCGGTTTGTCTACATGTCGACTTCTGAGTGCTACGGCCTGCAGGCCGAAGTGCCGTTTCACGAAGACGCCATCGCCTTTCCGATTTCTCCTTACGCCATCGGCAAATACGCGGGCGAGCTCTACGCGCGCTTCAAGCGCCACCAGACCAAGCAGCCCATCGTGTGCATCCGGCCGTTCAACACTTTTGGCCCGTACCAGAGCGAAAAGGCGGTGATCCCAGAGCTGATCATCCGCTGCCTGCGCGGCCTGCCGGTGGTGACGACGGAAGGCCTGCAGACCCGCGAGTTCAATTTCATCGACAACCAGGTCGACGGCATCTTGGCCGCTTCTGACGCCGAGCCGCCGTTTGAGGGCATCATCAACATCGGCAGCAACCACGAGATCGCCATCCGCGACTTGGTTCGCAAGATCCACGAGTTGTGCGGCACAGACGCGGAGCTGCGCATCGGCGGCTTGCCCACGCGGCCCACGGAGATTTGGCGCATGTCGGCCGACAATGCCCGCGCCAAAGAGGTGTTGGGCTGGACCCCCAAGGTGGGCTTTGAAGAGGGCCTGGCGCGCACCGTGGAGTGGTACCGCGATTACCTGAAGGTTTTCACAGAGGTCGGTGGCCCGCTGCGCCGCCTGAGCTAAGGGCCCGTGACCGCAGACGCCGCCCAGCGGCCCATCGGCATCACCGGGACCAGCGGTTTTCTGGGCGGAGAAGTGGCCAGGCTGCTGCAGTCGGCCGGTTTTGCCGTCGTCAACCTGGACGCCTACTGCCGCAACCCCTCGCCAGAGGCGCTGGACGCCCAGCCCACGGACCTGGCGTGGGTGCTGCATTTTGCCGCGCGCACCTCGATTGCCCAGAGTTTTGGCGATCCCCAGGGCTTCTTGCGCGACAACCTAGCGGCGACCCAAGCGGCTCTGGACGTGGCGGTGCGCAGCCGGGCGGCGTTTCTGTACCTCAGCTCGTACGTCTACGGCACGCCGCAGCGCAACCCGATTGATGAGACTCATCCTCTGTCTGACCTGAATCCGTACATGGCCAGCAAACTGGCGGGGGAGAGGCTGTGCCAGCAGGTCTGCGCCGCCGACCACCTGCCGCTGGTGATTCTGCGGCCCTTTAGCGTCTACGGCCGGCGGCGGCAAGCGGGGCGGCTGGTGTCGGACCTGCTCGACTGCCTGCGCCAAGGCCAAGCGCTGGTCATCAACGACCCGGCGCCCGCGCGCGACTACCTGCACGCCGCCGATTTCTCAGCGCTGGTGCTGGCGATTGTGGCGACCGAGCCGGCCCGCAGTGGGGTGTACAATGTCGGCTCTGGCGTGGCCCACAGCAACCTAGAGGTGGCGGAGACGCTGCGGCAGCTGGCCCATGAGGCGCGGCCCGTGCAGGTGCTGGGGGTGCAGCGGCCCCACGACGTGCCGCTGTGTGTCGCGGATCTGCGGGCGGTGGAACGGGATTTTGCCTGGCGGCCGCGGCTCACCTTGGCCCAGGGGCTCGCGGATGTGTTGGCGCACGCCGATGAGATTCGTTAGGCCAGCCAGAGCGAGCTACGCTTGCCACGGCATCCAGCCCGACCAGAAAAGCACGCCAAACACCAGGTAAAACAGCGCTTGCAGGCTGATGTAGAGCACCGGCCCGCGCCACGTGCGCGCCACACCGGGCTGACCGCGCAGGGCCATGCTGGTCGGCCGCACCTGCCGCCACCACACCGCAGCGGCGAGCAGCACGGCGGCCAGGCCATCGGCGATAAAGTGCTGTTTCATCGTGAGGATCGACACGCCGATCCCCAGCACCACCGGCGCCGCCACCAGACCCCAGAGAGGCCGGGCGCTGTAGGCCACCAGCATCGACAGCACGGCAAAAGACAAGTGCATAGAGGGAAAGCAGTTGGTCGGCGGGTCGACAAAGTAGGTGAGCCGCGTGCCCCAGTGGCTCAGGCGGGTGAGGTCCAGGGCGCGGATGTCGGGGCGAAAGCCGGCACTCGTCACCGGAAAGGCGGCAAAGATCAGCAGAGACAGGGCCATCACCCAGCCGTAAGCCACCACGGTGCGAGAGAACAGCCGCGACGACCGCACCGTAAACAGCGGATACAGCGCACAGACGTAGACCATGCTGTAAGCCAGGATGCTGTCAGGCCAAAAGGGCATGGCGAGATCCAGCGGCGTCGCTAGGCTGCGGGCCCGCGCGGGATCGACCGACAGGCCGACCAGCCGATAGCCGTACACCATCGCCGCCAGCAAGGCGAGGACGCCCATGAGCTGAAAGCGCCGCTCCTGGCGGCTCGAAAGGTCTTGAGCAGAAAGGTCAAAGCTCGCGACGTTGTCGTTCATCGGCTCTCGCTTCCGCGGCGGCGGCGGCTGGATCTGCAGCGTACGCACGGCAACTGGCGGCGTCAATAAGCAATTTTGCCGGGGCCCCCCGCGCGGAATTGACCACCCCAAGGTGTCGACGCACACTCGCGGCCGCAGCGCCTTTGCGGCGGGCAGCGGAGGCGGCGGTTGGTGGGGAGCAAGGGGGCATTGCTGGTCGGGCTGGCCGCTTGGATGTGCGGTTGTGCCTCGCTTTCTGGGACTCGCCAGGTCGTGTCGTTTGATTCGCAGCCGCGCGGCGTGCAGGTGCAGGACGAACAGGGCAAGCGCCTGGGGATTACGCCGTTCTTTGCCCAGCTGCCGCGCCAGCCAGAGCAGAGCGTTGAGGTGGTTCGCCCCGCAAGGCCGCAGCATCGCGAGAGGTTTCGCTTTGCCTGCGGCTATCGCTGGTGGTCGTCGCTGTTGCCCAACGCTGCCTTGGGCACCCTGGCCGCGGGGAGCGGGCCGCTGGGGATGGCGGCGCTGCTGGGCATCGGCGGCGGTATCGACCTGTGGACGGGGGCTGCTTGGGATTGCCCCCAGAGCGTGCAACTGCCCGCGGAGCCAACGATGTTAGGCGCTGCTGCGGCGGAAGACCTGCCGCCGACGGACCTTGCGCCAACGGCCACACCCGCCGACGCCCTGGCGCAGTGCCGCTTGGTGGTGGTGGTGCCTCCCCATCACCCGGACACCCTGGTGTCGCAGAGGCTGGCCGACCAGGCTTGGCAACAGCACCGCCAAAGTGCGCCGTGCGATCGCCGCGTGGATGAGGACGAGGCCGAAAAGCTGATGCGCCGCCTGGGGATCAGCCATGAGCGGCCGCTGCAGGTCAGCGCGTCGATTCGGC
>JBIKTV010000264.1:0-7851 GCA_044347905.1 Myxococcota bacterium | reverse complement strand
GCCGCTAGCGTCAAAATCGCTGGGCAGCACGCCCGCGACCGCGACATCGCCCAGCTCCAGCTGCAGGCCAGCTTCGCGGGCGAGAATCAGCACCTTGCGCGCCACGTCCAGGCCGCTGAGGTCGTCGCGCGGATCCGGCTCGGTGTAGCCCAGGTCGCGGGCCTGGCGCACCGCTTCGCTCAGGGGGTGACCCTCTTGCAACAGCCCAAACAGAAAGGACATCGACCCGGAAAGCACGCCGTCAAAGCGCACCACCCGGTCGCCGCCGGCCAGCAGGTTGCGCAGGGTGTCGATGACCGGCAAGCCCGCGCCCACGTTGGTTTCATAGGCAAAATGCCGGCGGTGGCGCTGGGCCGCTTGGCGAATGGCGCGGTACAGGGGCAGCGGCGCGCTGTTGGCGTGCTTGCTGGCCGCGACGATGTGCAGGCCCCCCTCAAGCAAATGCGGATACAGGTTGGCTAATTGCCCAGACGACGTGCAGTCGACCAGCACCGCCTGCCCCGGACGGCGCTCGCGCAGATCCGCCAGCAGCGCCTCCAGGTCGGCCGGGGTGGTGCTCGCCGCCAGAAGCTCTCGGGCCGCGGCTGGATCGAGGCCGGCCGGCCTCAGCACGCGGTGGCGCGAGTCAAAAACACCGCACAGGCGCAGCTCCATCGGCCGGTGCCCAGAAGGGGGACCCTGGTCCAAGAGCTCCTGATGCTTAGACAATTGCACCAAGAACTGCTTGCCGACGGTACCCACCCCGCACAGGTAGAGCTCGACCACCTCGCGGGTGCCCAAGAAGCGGTGGTGGACGTGGCGCAGGGCCTTGGCGCCGTCGCGTCCAGAAATCACCACAGAAATCGAGCGTTCTGACGATCCCTGGGCGATGGCCACCGCGCTGACCCCCACCTGACCCAGCGCGGAGAGAAAGGTGCCCGCCACGCCAACCCGGGTGCGCATACCCTCACCGACAATCGACAGAACCGCCAAATCGTCTTGCAGGACAATGGGATCGACGTGCCCAGCTGCCATCTCCGCGGCAAAAGCCCGGCGCAGCGCAGCCAGCGCGGCCTGGGCATCGGCTTGGCGCACCGCCAGGGTCACGGTGCACTCGCTGGACGCCTGGGTGATCAGAATCACGGAGATGTCGCGCGCGGCCAGGGCAGAGAAGATCCGCGCCGCTACGCCGGGTACGCCGGGCATGCCGGGGCCGGAGACCTCGATCAGCGCGATGTCCGCCAGCAGAGAAATGCCGCGCACCGGCTGCTCCGGCGGCGCCACCTGCGGGCGGATCCAAGTGCCCGGCCGCTCCGGGTGAAAGGTGTCGCACACCCGCACGGCAATTCCGCGCTCGCGCGCCGGGGCAATCGTCTTGGGGTGCAGGATCTTAGCGCCAAAGTGCGCCAGCTCCATCGCCTCTTCAAAGCTCATCTCGGCCACGGGCTGGGCCTCGGCCACCACCCGCGGATCGGCGCTGTACAGGCCGTCGACATCGGTCCAGATCTCCAGCAGATCGGCGTCGATCGCCGCAGCCGCCAGGGCCGCCGACCAGTCCGAACCGCCGCGGCCCAGCAGCACGGTCTTGCCGCGGGCATCGCCGGCAAAGTAGCCGGGCATCAGCGCCAGAGCAGGGGGACCTTGGCGCAAATCGTGGAAACGCGTGCGGATTTCCGCGATGTCTGGGGTCGCCTCTAGCGGGTCGCCGTGGCACGGCAAGCGCTGGGTGGGGTCCAGGTACAGGGGCGCGTGGCCGCGGGCGCGCAGCAGTTCGCTCAGGCAGGCGCAGGAAGCCCGCTCGCCCAAGGCGGACAGGTGGGCCAGCGCCGGCGCCGGGGCGTCGCGGAGCAGCGCCATGCCCTGCAGCAGGTTGTGCAGCTCTTCGCCCAGCCGCTCCAGCTCGCGGGCCAGCTGGGGCAGGGGCTGGCCGAGCTTGTGCTGCAGGTCCAGGAGAATTGTCTGATGGCGCAAGCGGAATTCGCCGGCCAGCGCCGTGGGGTCGCCGCCTTGTTCGGCGCGGTGGGCCAGGCCGATGAGCAGGTTGGTCACGCCCGCCGCCGCGGAAGCCACCAGCAGCACCGGCGTTTCTGCCAGGGCCTGCTCGACCAGCTCCGCCACCTGCACCATGGCCGCAGCGCTGCCGACCGAGGTGCCGCCAAACTTCATCACCCGCATGCCCAGCCCCACCAGCGGCGACGAACGCCGGAGGTCATTGTGCCAGCGGGGCAGGGCGCGGCGCTACTTCTTGGGCGTCTCGTTCCAGTAGATGCGGTTCTGCCCGGCGTTGCAGACAAACACGTCGGTGCGGCCGTCGCCGTCAAAGTCGCCCATGATGATGTCGCGCGAGTAGTCGGCGTCGGGCGGCATCTGCGCGGTAAAGTTGGCAAAACTGCCCGCACCTTGGTTCAGCATCAGCACATTCTGCTGGTTCCAGTTGGCGGTGACGATGTCCGGATAGCCGTCAAAGTCCAGGTCCGCCACCGCGCCGCCCTGACCGTTGCCGCCAAGGCCAGAGGGCAAGTGCGAGGCGGTGATGTCCGAGTACTTGTGGTCCAACTCTGAAAGGTTGAGGCGAATCGGGCCATTGTCGACGACAAACAGGTCCAGGTCGTCGTCCAAGTCCACGTCGCACATGATCACCTTGCGCGTGTCGTCCGAAAGCGACGGCAGGTGCGACACCGACACATTGCTCATCTTGCCCGCGCCGGTGTTGTGCCACAGCTGGTTCTGCGAGGTCGTGCCCAGGTACACGTCGTTCTGGCCGTCGCCAGACAAATCGCCAATGATCGCAGAGGTATAACCCGTGCCATTCCAGCCGATCGACATCAGGTTGTTGTTGACAAAGAAGTACGCGCCGCCGGTGGCAAACGGGTCGCCGCCGTTGACCAGGACCCGCGCGGTGTAGCCGTTGGTGCCCGTGGCGATCGCGTCCATGTCGCCGTCGCCGTCGATGTCGCCCGCCGCGATGTCGTACCAGTACTCGTTCTGGTAGGCGCCGGGCATGTTGGTGTTGGACACGTCCGTGAACTTGCCCTTGCCGTCGTTGGCCAACTGGCGCAAGCCGCCGCTGGCGTTGGTGGGGCTGGCGTAGTAGCACGCGACCATGAGGTCCAGGTCTTTGTCTCCATTGAGGTCCGCCAATTCTACCCGCTGGGCATGGCAATTGATGGCCGGGGCTCGCGCGGTCGATTCGTCAAAGAAGCCGCCGGCCCCGTCGTTGACCCACACGCGGATCGTCGAGCCGTAGCTAGACAGGTTGGTGACCATCACGATGTCCAAGTCGCCGTCGCCGTCGATGTCCCCCGCTCCGCCAGACGTGTGATCGAGCGTCGTCTCCGGCAGGCCAAAGATGGTGTTGTTGGCAAAAGCGCCTTTGGGCACGCGGTTTTGGTCGGTCATCGACTTGTCTTCCATGTAGCCGTTGTTGAGCAGCACCCAGTCCTGGTGGTTGGTGCGCGAGAGGTAGATGTCCGGCAAGTTGTCGCCGTTCAGGTCCGCCACGCTCATGGCAGCGCCGTCTTCGCCGCGGAATTCCGGCATGTTGGCCTTGCTCGCGTCGACAAAAGCCCCAGGACCGCCGTTGGCCTTGTTGCTCAAGTAGATCTGCGGCCAATACTGCCCATCGGCGCGATATTTCAGCACGATCATGTCCAGGTCGCCGTCCAAATCGACATCTGCTAGTTCGACCCGCGCCGAGTAAGGCAGCGTCTCGGTCTGCGGGAACAGCAAGCCGTTGTCGTTGAGGAAGCTGCCGCCGCTGTTCAGGTAAATCCGCGTCGACTGGCCCCAGTTGACCAGCACCACGTCTTGCCAGCCGTCGCCGTTGACATCGGACAGCTTCACGTCGCGGGAATTAAAGCCGGAAATCGGGAAGTTCTTGCCATTGCCGTAAGTCGCGTCAGAGAAGGACCACGGCTGGCCCGGCGCGACATTATTGCAATTGTTGTAGTACAGGCGGTTCTGGAAGGCCTGGTCGTTGACCACGATGATGTCGTTGTCGCCGTCCTTGTCGACATCGCCGATGGATGCGGTTTGAGAAGGCTCGATGTGCGCCGGGAGTTTGCCCGTCGTAGTGGTGTAGCCGCCCTTGCCGTTGCCGATCAGGATGTATTTCTGCTGGGTATTGACCACCAGCAGGTCTTCGATGCCGTCGCAGTTCAAGTCGCCGGGGATCAGCCGGTTGGTGTAGTTGAAGTTGCTGTAGGTGCCCAAGTTCTCTGCCTTAAACGAGCCGTCGCCCTGGTTGCGGTACAGCATCAGGTGCTGCCAACCCGGGTTGTTGCGGAACAGGATGTCGATGTCGCCGTCTTTGTCGACGTCGAGCGGAATCGGGTCTCGGCGATATCCCCACGGATAATTGTCAAGCGTTGGCATCAGTTGCGACTGATCGACAAACTTGCCGAGCTTGCCGTCCTGGTCTTTGACCTGCAAGAACAGGTCGTCGCGCGAGCCGTTGTAGTCCGTGTAGCGCATGACCAACACGTCATTGAGGCCGTCGCCGTTGGCGTCAAACACCACGGATTGGCCGTCGCTCTGGCTCACATCCGGCGGCAAGCGGTGGCCGCGCGTCGTCAAAATCACCGACTGGCCGTAGGTATACGCGAGCTTGCCCACGACCTCCGCCGCGCTGCCACCCACCACCGGGTTGACCACGCGCACGTCGACCTTGGCGGCCTTGGTCCAGTCCGGCACTTCGACCTGCAGCAGCGTCGGGCCCAGGCGCAGCACCTTGGGCGACTCAACCCAGGTGGCCGTGGCGACGTCGCCAAAGAACACCTTGGCACCGCTGAGGAATCCCTGGCCCCAGACCGTCACCAGGTAGCCGCCCTTGACCGGACCGCGGTTGG
Organism: Myxococcota bacterium; assembly: GCA_044347905.1. Classification (GTDB taxonomy): domain Bacteria; phylum Myxococcota_A; class UBA9042; order UBA9042; family UBA9042; genus SXRM01. The sequence goes on along the minus strand of JBIKTV010000264.1, from coordinate 3,025 downwards.
GCGAGATGCCGCCAAAGGCCAGACCCGGGAGCGACTGCGCCGTGGTGAACTCAAAGCTGTCCTTGAGCACGTGGAACTGGCCGTCGCTGTTGGTGGCCCGCACGCTGAACAGGCCCGGCTCCATCGCCGGCGTGGTGACCATGGCCAGCGTACCGTTGTTGAGCACCTTGACCCCCGTGCCGTTGTTCCATCCCGCCGCGTCATTGCCAAAGGAAACCTGCATGCCCTCTAGGAAATTCTCGCCATAGACCGCGATCTGCTGGCCGCCAGAGGTCGCGGCGAACTTGGGCGAGGTGTAGGTGATCTTGGGCGCCGGCACCACCGGAATGTAGACAAACGCTCCGGATTTCACGGCGAACTGGCCGTCGGGGTTGATGACCTTGATCGCCGCCGGGCCGGTGCCCTTGGGGGTCTTGATCTGGATAATCTCAGCCGATTTGACCGACAGGTCCTGGTCCGGCACCAGCTTGCCGCCGATCTCGACCTTGGATCCCAGCACGCCGGTGACAAACGCCTCGCCCTGGATGGTGACCACGGTGCCGCCGGTCTCCGGGCCCATGGTGGGGAACACCGCGATAATCTTGGGCGGGGCGATGTAGATAAAGCCGCCGGACAGCACGTGGCTGGCCTTGTCTGGATTGATCACGCTCAGCGCGGCCGGACCCGCAGCGCCGGGCGGGGTCTTGAAGGTGATTTTGGTCGCGCTCTCCACCACCACTTCGGTGGCCTTGGCCTGACCCACGATGACGTCGGCAAACTGCTGAAAGCCAATGCCCGTCAGCGTCACCAGCGTACCGCCCAGGGTAGAACCGGAATCTGGCTTGACTTCCAGGATCTTGGGCGGCGGCATGTATAGGAACGCCTGGGCGAGCACCCCCGCTTGGCCGTCCGGATTGACCACCACCACGTCGGTCAAGCCCGCCAGGTGGGCCGGCGTCGCCACGACGATTTCTTGCGCCGACTTCAGAGAAATCTCCCCCGCTGGGACACTGGCACAGTCCTGATTGGCGGCAAAGTTGGCGCAGAACAGCACCTTCATCTGCGCAGCGCTGTCGACAGCAAAGTCGACGCCGCTGATGGTCACAAACGTGCCGCCCGTCGCGGGGCCCTGGCCGGGCTTGATGCCGGTGGGCTTGGGCGGCGGGACAAAGGTATACGCGCCGATCATCGCCACGGTGCGGCCTTTGGCGTCGGTGTGGCGCACGTCGACCGTGCCCGCCGGATGGCCCGGGGTCAGGCCTTCAATGCCGCCCGTCACCGACTTGAGGGAGCTGGCCGGCAGGTGGCCAAACCAGACCATGCCCGTGGCGTCCAGGGCCGTGCCCAGCAGCGAGACCTTGGTTCCGCCCTTGACCGCGCCCTTGTTCGGGTCGATGCCGCTGAGCTTGGGGCCCACGCCCAAGAGCTCCAGATCGGTGTACTCAAAGCCCTTGGCCTGGCTGGTCCAACTGCCGTCGGGCTGCAGCACCAGCACGTCGACACTGCCCGTGACATCGGCCGGCGGGCTGACAAAGCGCAGCTGACCGGCGTCGATCCATTCGGTTTCGGGCGCGGGGCGCTTGCCAAACACCGCGCGGCTGTTCTTTTGGAAGTCGGCGCCCGCGATCCGCCCCCAGGTGCCGCCCAGCGTCGGGCCGGTGGCGGGCTGCAGCAGCTCGATCGCCGGGGTCTTGCCGATGTCCTTGGGGTCCACCACCGTGTAAGCATTCTTTAGCACTGCGGATTCGCCAGTTGGGCTGTCCACCGTGACATCCTTGACCCCCAGCGTCAGCTCCGGCGTCCACACCAGCAGGGTCTTGTTGTCCATCGCCTCGACTTTCTTAGCTTCCACCGCGCCAAAGCGCACCACGGATCCGGCGAGCAGGTTCTCGCCATAGACGACCACCGGCACGCCGCCCGTCGTCGGGCCCTTGGGCGCAAACACTTCGGTCACCTTGGGCGGCGACACAAACAGGAATGGCTGGGCCGAAAGCGCCTGCTGGCCGTCCGCGTTGATGATCTTGAGCTGTGTGGGCCCAGGATCCGCCGCAGGGGTGACGACCTTGAGGACAAACGCGGACAGAACATTGACATCCTTGGCTTTCTTGCTGCCAAACCACACCTCTGCGCCGGGGGCAAAGTGCTTGCCCGCCACGGTCAGCAGCGTGCCGCCCGCCACCGGACCTACCGTGGGCGTAAAGCTGTCGATCTGCGGCGCTCCGATAGAGGTAAACGCGTCGATCAACTGGGCGGTCTGGCCGTCGCCGTTGGTCACCGCCACGGTGTGTTTGCCCGCGGGCAGGGCCTGGGTGGTGCCCGTGGCGATCGAGGTGTTGAGCACGGTCCACGCCGTCACAGGGCGCCAGCCGACCAAGCCAAGGCCGCCGGGGCTCAGCTTGTCACCGGTCAAAAGCACCGCCGTGCCGCCCTTTTCGGGGCCCGTAGCCGGGGTAATGCCGTACAGCTTGGGCGCCGCGGCCGTGGCCGAAATGTACTGGAAGCCAGCGCCAATGGTCGCGCCTTGGCCGTCGGGGTTGAGCACGGTGACATCGACGGGGCCAATCGCCCCAGCCGGCGTGATCACCGTTGCGTAGGTCTTGGTGACCAGCATCACCTTGGCCGGCTTGGTGCCAAACAGCACCTGGGCGCCCACCTGGAAGTGATCGCCCCACACCACCACCGCGGAGCCACCCTGGTACGGGCCCTTGGGCGGGGTCACGGCCGTCGGCGCCGGGGCGTTTTGGCCGGGCTTGTTGTCGTTATACGTGTAAGCCTCTGTCGCTTTGGCAGATTTGTTGTCGGGATGCAGCACTTCGACGTCGACCGCGCCGGCGGCTGCCATGGGCGGCGTGACGGCGATCAGAATCGTCGAGGCGACAAAGGTGGTCTTCTTGGCCTCGAAGCCGCCGAACTTGACCAGGGCGCCGTCGACAAAACCGCTGCCGGTCACCACCACGGTTGCGTTGCCGCTCAGGGGGCCGACGGCCGGGAAAACCGTGTCGATCTGCGGCGAAGGCGCGGCATAGGCCCACGCACCGGGCAGAAT
>JBIKTV010000263.1:0-7853 GCA_044347905.1 Myxococcota bacterium | reverse complement strand
CTTCTGCCGGAGATGCTTCCGCGCCGAAACGTTTGCGCAGCGCCCAGATCAACCCTGGCCAAGCCGGCGAAACCGCCGTAGCCTACGGCCTAGACCCCGCCGGGCGCAGGGTCCGGGCCGTGGCGAACGACGCCAGCGGCGCCGTTCTGGAGGATCGCAGCTGGGTCTATGACGGCCAGCTCCGGGTCATCGCCGAACTCAACGCCAGCGGCGCGCTCCGGTCGCGCTACCTGTACGCGAGCTCGGGCCATTCACCTGACCTCGCGGTGACGTTCGACCCCAACACCGGTGCAGTCAGCGGCAGCTACCTGCTGGTCCACGACCAGGTCGGCAGTGTCGTGCGGACGGTGGACCTCGCGACGGGTGTCGCGGTCGAAGTGGTCGCGTACGACCCCTGGGGCGTGGCGACTGTGTCGCCTGGCGGAACCGCGGTGCATCTCTTCGGCTTTGCCGGCGGGCTGTGGGATCGGCGGACTGGGCTGGTGCGCTTTGGCGCGCGCGAGTACGACGCGGGGCTGGGGCGGTGGCTGGCGCGGGATCCGATTGGGTTTGCTGGCGGGTGGAATCAGTATGGGTATGTAGCGAACAATCCGGTCGGCCACGCCGACCCGACTGGGCTGGCCAACTACGAACACCCCATGCAGTGGCTGCCGCCGGACGCCGACATCCGGGCCGGGGCTCTGCTGGGTGAACAGGAAATTGCCGAGTCGCTCAGGGACGGCGTTCTGGGCGCGATGCTGTGGGAGTTTGGCGGGGCGTTTTGGGCTCGGCCGTGTTACCAGGCTGGGGCGGCGTGTTCGGGAGCGGTGAAGGGAGGAGGCACCGGGTTCAGGGGTAGCAGGGGATTCGAACTCAAGGACCCCCCTGACAGCCCGTTCGCAACTTGGCGACGGAGATTGGCGGAAGGCGCTTCTCGGGTCATGCGCTCGACCAGATGCAGAACAGGGGGCATCAAGCCGAGCGTCGTGGACAACACGATCAGGACGGGGACCACTTTCCCAACGAAGCCGGGAACGATCGGCCACTTCGACCAGGTGAACAACATCCGGGCCGTCACGAACGCCGAGAACGGCACCGTGGTCACCGTCATCCGAGGAGCGCCATGACATGAGCGACACTACAAGCAGTGCCCAGCACCTGCACCAGGAGATTCGCAAGGTTCTGATGCACCAGTGGGATCCGATTGGTGTCTCGGACATCCCCGAGGCCGACGACGAGTACGACAGCTACGTGCCCGCTATCTACAAGTTGCTCCTCGAACGAGCGCCCGCCCAGGAGGTCTTCGACTACCTGTGGTGGGCAGAGACGGAGCACATGTGCCTATCCGGCAATCGCCTGACAACTGAGGCGGTTGCGGCCCGATTGGTCGAACTACCCAACCGGATACATGTCTGACGCCCGCCCCGCCGGTCGGCCGCCCACGCGGTGGGTGCCAGTCGCCGTTTTCCGCGCAGGTTGAACACGCCCGAAACAGCTCAACCGGCCGGTTCGGCGAGGCTTTCCAGGCGGTTCCGCCACGTCGGCTCGAAAGCCCAGCTCAGTTGCCCTCGCCTAGAAGTAGGTCTGCTCGGTGTAGACCTTTACCACCACTGTTTCGCCACCGAGGACGGCGCTCTACGCCCGCGTCTCGACCACCGGCCACGGCCAAGATGTCGGCCTGCAACTCGACGAACTTCGCCAAGTTGCTCGTCAGGGCGGCTGGAGCGTCGTCGCCGCGCACGTCGATGACCGAGTGGGCGGGGTGGCCCCTGGCTGCGGCCGGGCGAGCGATCGGTGGCCCCTATTTCATGGCGCACTCCACGGAGTTCACCCGGGTGAACGCTCACCCATCCCACCGCGAAAGGGGGCGTCTCCGGGCGCAGAGGCCGGCAGGCCGGCGCGCCTAGCACCCGGTCCCGCGAAGCGGGATTCGCCCAGCTTCCGCCGCTTCTGCCGGAGATGCTTCCGCGCCGAAACGTTTGCGCCGCGCCCAGATCAACCCTGGCCAAGCCGGCGAAACCGCCGTAGCCTACGGCCTAGACCCCGCCGGGCGCAGGGTCCGGGCCGTGGCGAAGGACGCCAGCGGCACCGTTCTGGAGGATCGCAGCTGGGTCTACGACGGCCAGCTCCGGGTCATCGCCGAACTCAACGCCAGAGGCGCGCTGCGGGCGCGGTATCTGTACGCGAGTTCAGGGCATTCGCCTGACCTCGCGGTGACTTTCGACCCGGACAGCGGGGTGGTCACCGGCAGCTACTTGCTGGTCCACGACCAGGTCGGCAGTGTCGTGCGGACGGTGGATCTCGCCACGGGTGTCGCGGTCGAGAGCGTCGCGTACGACCCCTGGGGCGTGGCGACGGTGTCGCCTGGCGGAACCTCGGTGCAGCCCTTCGGCTTTGCCGGCGGGCTGTGGGATCGGCGGACCGGGCTGGTGCGCTTTGGCGCGCGCGAGTACGACGCTGGGATCGGGCGGTGGCTGGCGCGGGATCCGATTGGGTTTGCTGGCGGGTGGAATCACTACGGCTATGCCGGCGGTGACCCTGTTGGACAGCTGGACCCGGATGGGTTGAATCCCGTGCTTGCGGGCTGGGGCCTGGTCCTTGCTCAAGCCGCCGCGACAGGGGCTGCAGTCGATACCGCGTGGCAACTCGGTGAGATGGCCTTCGGCGGTCGCGATTGGGGCGACTTCGACTGGGGTCGCGTCGGGGTGGCTGCGGGCTTTGGCGCTGTGACCGGTGGCCTGATGCGGTGGTTCATTCCGCCGGCTCCGGCTATGGTTTGTCCGCCGCCGGTGGACGTCAAGCTCGCGAATATTGCGAATCATATCTTCGGGCCAAAGAGCTTGGCCAAGCACAATCTCGACGAGTTTCTTGGCCAGTACGGCGGAGATCCGATTGCCGCTACCCTTGCGCTGCAAAGCGCTGCCCAGAAGCTAGCTGATGCCGGGATGATCAGCGCGGTATTCAACGCAACCGTCGTTGTGGGCGGACATGCGGTAAATGTAAAGGGAAACGTGATCGGAGGGGTAGTGAACCTGTCCACGGCTTACGTGAAGTAGATTGGCGGGCCATGAAGATCAACACACTTGAGCTCGCTGTCATTGAGCGGACGGTGGCCGCGAATCAGCAATACGCGACTTCACCGATCGAGAATCTGGCTGACCTAGCCGTAATAGAACGGAATGTAGATCCAGTGGGATTCCTAACTGAAATTGACCCTTCTGGCCCAGGATGCGTGTTTCGACAGGACTTCACGATGCGATGGGGTGGCACGAACGGACGCCTAAATGGGTCTATCGATGTCGCATTCGTAGTTTACATCGACGCCGGCTGCATAACAGGGATTGAAGGCGCCACGTACGGGGGTGAACTGTGGCCAACAGAACTGGAATCGTTTGAGCTTGCCGACCTGAAGTAGTTCCAGCGCCACTGACCGCCCCCTGGACAGAAAGGCCGCGGCGGGCGGCAAGCACGCGCGCCCAGGCAAGCCAGCAAGGACCGGCCGATGCCGGGCGCGGGCCTCAAGCCCACCGTGCCGTCCCCAGCGCCCTCCGCGCCGTTCACCCGGGTGAACGCTCAACCGCCCCACCGCGAAAGGGGGCGTCACCCGCAGGGCGGAGGCGCGGGCGGGGCGACCCAGCGCTGTCTCCGCCCAAGCCCCACGCCGCCCCGCCCGCGTCTCCGGGCGCAGAGGCCGGCAGGCCGGCGCGCCTAGCACCCGGTCCCGCGAAGCGGGATTCGCCCAATATCGCATACTTCCGCCGCAGCTGTTTCCCCGGGGAAACACCCACCACCCCCAGCGCGGCTGGCTCACCCAGCACAAGCTGAACGATAACCTCGCCGATGCCTGGAGTTACGACGTCCGCGGCAACCGCGTCAGCAAACCCATGGGGCTGGCGGGGGCGCAGACTGGGACTGGTCCAATGAGCGGGTGCCTAGGGTGCGTGCGCCTACGCCGCGAGCGGCTTGCTCCGCGTCAGGTCACCGCGACCGGCCAGCAGACCCGCAACCGAGATGTCTTCGTCGAGCTCTGGCCAATGCAGGCCCCTTGGGCTGAGCTCAACAGCCGCGCGGGCGGCCGGTGTTGCGCGCAGCAGGCGGGGAAACCAAGCAAGCGGCACCCCAAGGATGCGACCGTCTTCCAGTTCGACCCACATGGAGTCGGCGTCGAAGCGCACGGCCTTAGGCGAAGTAGTCATGCCAACTCCTTAGAAAGTCTGCGCGGTGTCGGTCGACAACTGCGCTCAGAGCGCGGAGGGTGCGGGCATCGAGCCCCTGGGAGTCGGCCAGCGCCACTTCGGGCTCGAGCCAGAACTTGGCTTCGCCGGCGGGACTGCGAACATGGACGTGCGGTGTCTCACGAGGCAAGCCCTCGTTCGAGTAGAAGAAGAACCTCCATCCGTCGTGGCGCAAGAGATTCGGCACCGCAGGCCTGCGCGCCGCCTGGCGCCTTTTGCAGTCTACCTGCGGCCCGTGACCTCGACAACGGCTACCTCAATTTGCAGGCACGTCCAGGCTTACAGAGCGCACTGGATAAGACACACCCCACCGTGCTGTCGACCCCACCGCGAAAGGGGGCGTCACCCGCAGGGCGGAGGCGCGGGCGGGGCGACCCACCGCTGTCTCCGCCCAAACCCCCGCCGCCCCGCCCGCGTCTCCGGGCGCAGAGGCCGGCAGGCCGGCGCGCCTAGCACCCGGTCCCGCGAAGCGGGATTCGCCCATCCTCCTCCGCTTCTGCCGGAGATGCTTCCGCGCCGAAACGTTTGCGCAGCGCCCAGATCAACCCTGGCCAAGCCGGCGAAACCGCCGTAGCCTACGGCCTAGACCCCGCCGGGCGCAGGGTCCGGGCCGTGGCGAAGGACGCCAGCGGCGCCGTTCTGGAGGATCGCAGCTGGGTCTATGACGGCCAGCTCCGGGTCATCGCCGAAGTCAACGCCAGCGGCGCGCTGCGGGCGCGCTACCTGTACGTGAGCTCGGGCCATTCACCTGACCTCGCGGTGACGTTCGACCCCAACACCGGTGCAGTCACCGGCAGCTACCTGCTGGTCCACGACCAGATCGGCAGCGTCGTGCGGACGGTGGACCTCGCGACGGGTGTCGCGGTCGAAGTGGTCGCGTACGACCCGTAGGGCGTGGCGACGGTGTCGCCTGGCGGGAGCAGCGTGCAGCCCTTCGGCTTTGCCGGCGGGCTGTGAGATCGGCGGACTGGGCTGGTGCGCTTTGGCGCTCGCGAGTATGACGCGGGTCTGGGGCGCTGGCTGGCGCGGGATCCGATTGGGTTTGCTGGCGGGTGGAATCAGTATGGGTATGTAGCGAACAATCCGGTCGGCCACGCCGATCCATCCGGGCTCGCGAACTACGAACACCCCATGCAGTGGCTGCCGCCGGACGCCGACATACGGGCAGGGTCGCTCCTCGCCGAACAGGAGATTGCGGACGCGCTGACCAACATGGCGCTGACCCTTATGCTCTGGGAGATTGGTGGGGCGTTTTGGGCTCGGCCGTATTTCCAGGCTGGGGCGGCGTGTTCGGGGGCCTCAAAGGGAGTAGCCGCCAACCGGCTCGCCGGGCAGGCGGGAGAGAGCTTCCTGGCGAGGACGTATGGAGGGGCGAGCCAAGTCACTCGGCAGACCTCACTCGGTCGCCGAGTCGTCGACAACTTGGCCGGAGGCGTTGCCCGTGAGAGCAAGGTGGGACTCACCTCGCTCCGTTCCAGCGCTCAAGAACAAATCGCCAAGGATGTTGAGCTGATGAGCACCCCCCGGTAGCGGCGTGACGAGTGTCGAGTGGCACTTCTTCCCCAGCGGAACAGGAGTCGGGCCAACGGCTCCACTGCGGGACGCCCTCAACAACGCTGGCATCGGCGTCGTCATCCACCAAGGAGGCCCAAGTTGACCGCAGCGCCGTATCCGCACTTCATTCCTCCGAGCCCGCTCTCGGAGAAGCCGCATCGTGAGTGGTCGAAGGCCGAGGCGGAGGCCTATCGAGAGTGGCTTGCCCGCTCGATTGACGGGAGGACGGATGCGCTGCTGCACTACTTCAGGCTCGACGCAAATGCGTCGGAGGCACGAGATGTGCTCCTTCGTCTGGGCTCTCTTGTTGCGGAGCGCCTTGCCGACGCCGAGTTCTCCGAACCTAGACCGGACGGCGCCCGAACTCTAACCAATGCTGGTCAGGCCCTTGCGGCTGATGCCGGTCTGTTGACGGCGAAGCTCCTCCTGCGGGCGAGCGCTGGGAGGCTTAGGTGGGAAGTCGTGCGCAAGCCGAAGAGCGACATCTCATACAACCTGCCGGTCCTCGCCGGGTTCTCCAACAATCTGACCCTCGATCCCGTGGGAGGATCCGTGGCAGAGGCGACCGCTGTCTTGGTTGGTCGCCGTTCAGGTGATGCGTGGGCTCGTATTCTGGACTTCTGGGGCAGTCGGGCGTCCGGCTGACGCCCGCCCCGCCTGTCCCGGTCAGCCGCCCACTTGGTGGGTGCCAGTCGCCGTTTTCCGCGCAGGTTGAAAACGCCCGAAACGGCTCAACCGGCCGGTTCGGCGAAGCTTTCCATGCGGTTCCGCCACGTCGGCTCGAAAGCCCAGCTCAGTTGCCCTCGCGTAGAAGTAGGTCTGCGCGATGCAGACCTTTACCACCACTGTTTCGCCACCGAGGACGGCGCTCTACGCCCGCGTCTCGACCACCGGCCACGGCCAAGACGTTGACCTCCAACTCGACGAACTCCGCCAAGTCGCCCGGCAGCGGGGGTGGCACGTCGTCGCCGCGCACGTCGATGACCGAATGAGCTGAGGGCCCTGGCTGTGGCGGGGCGAGCGATCGGTGGCCCCGATTTCATGGCGCGTTCCAAGCAGTTCACCCGGGTGAACGCTCAACCACCCCACCGCGAAAGGGGGCGTCACCCGCAGGGCGGAGGCGCAGGCGGGGCGAAGCAGCGCTGTCTCCGACCAAACCCCACGCCGCCCCGCCCGCGTCTCCGGGCGCAGAGGCCGGCAGGCCGGCGCGCCTAGCACCCGGTCCCGCGAAGCGGGATTCGCCCAACCTCCACCGCGTCCGCCGCAGCTAGTCCCCGACCGGAAGGCGGTTGTGCTCCAGCGCGCGCCACTTGGTCCAGGTCCACGCCACCCATCGCCCTAGCGCCTCAGGCCCGCAGCCTTGCCAAAACCACCCCTCGCTCATACCCTCGAAACCGCGCCATAGCCGGCGCCCGGCGCCTCCCCCAACCGCCGCCTCAACCGCCGCCCCAACCGCCGCCTCAACTACCCACCCTGCAAGCTTTGAGACAGTGACGATATCTTCACTGTCCAAAAGCTCGCACCCCACCCGGAGCCCGCCATGCCCACCGACCTGCCCACCGCCATGCCCACCGACCTGCAACCGCCCGTATCCAAAGACCAGTACGCGGACACCCTGGCCAAGCTCGCCGGGCTGTCGCGCAGCATGCTCCTGGCCTTTCGCCTTGAGGTCGGCAAGCTGATCCTCGACGAGTTCTTTGGCGGCAGCGCCCACGCCTACCGCGACCGCAACCCCGGCAAAGAGTCGTCGTTCGCCGAATTCGTCCGCACCTGCCAAGCCGAATTGGCCGACCTGGGCCTGGCGCCAGCGGTGGTTCGCCAGTGCGTGCAGGCGCGCATCGCCTGGGACGGCTTGCCCCAGCAGGTCCGCGACCAGCTGCTGTTCAGCCACGTCGTTGAGCTTTCGCGCGTCGGCGACCCCACTGCCCGCGCCCGCCTGGCCATGGACACCACCTTGCAGGGCTGGACCACCGACCAGCTGAGGGACGCCATCGCCCGCGTCCACGCCGGCAGCTACTACGATACCGACCCGGAGGCCCCAGGCACCCAGCCACCGGCGGAAACACCCGCACCGGAGCGCGGTTA
>JBIKTV010000037.1:0-22615 GCA_044347905.1 Myxococcota bacterium | reverse complement strand
TCTTTGGACAGGATCGCATTGGCCGGCTTGATGTCGCGGTGGATCACCCCGGCGCGGTGGGCCATCGCCAAGCCGCGGGCCAAGTCGTGGCCCAGGTCGACCACGCGTCGCCACGGCAGCGGCACCGGCAGCAGGTCCAGGCTCTGCCCCTCCACGTATTCGTAGACCAGATAGGGCCGGCCGCTCACCTGACCCACGCGGTGAATCGTCAACACGCAGGGGTGGGACAGGCGGGCGATGGCCCGGGCTTCGACCAAAAAACGCTGGCGCGCGGCTTCAGATGGGTCGCGCGCGGCGATGAACTTGATGGCGACCGGCCGTTCGAGCAAAGTGTCTTCGCACAGCCACACCTCGCCCATCGCCCCGCGGCCAAGGGGGCGCAGCAGGTGATAACCATCGAAGTCTCTTGGGATATCGATGGTCGGCGCGCTGATCATCCGCCGCCCCCGCCGCGGTCCTGGCCGGCCAACTCGTATTCGCGCAGCTTGGTGACAAAAGTGCGCAGGGGCATCTGCAGCAGCTCGGCCGCGCGCACCCGCACCCCGCGACTGGCTTGCAGGGCCTGCTGCATCCGGGCCCTTTCCAGGGCGCGCACTTCGTCGTGGATGGCCTTGTGGCGACGGCTCTCAAACGGCTCAAAAGCTGAGGAATTAGCCAGCTTTGGCTCGCGACTCGCCGTCAGCCACGCCGGGGCGCTTTGGGCCACTTGCGCCGGGAGATCTTCTCCCTGCAGCAGCTCGCCATCCACCATTCGCGCACAAAGCTCCATCAGGTGGCGCAGTTCGCGGACATTTCCCGGCCAGTCGTGCAGGGCCAGCCGCCGCAGAGCGCTGCGCGAGAGGGCCATCTCCGGGCGCTGGCACGTCGCGCAAGCCCGCGCTAGAAAAGCCCTGGCCAGGACCGGAATATCCAAAGGCCGGTCGCGGAGAGGCGGCACATAGAGCGTCGCCGCCCCCAGGCGAAAGTAGAGGTCTTGGCGAAAGCCGCCCGCAGCCACTTCAGCCTGGAGATCGCGGTTGGTGGCGGCCAGAATGCGCACGTCGATGGGCCGCTCCGTGACAGACCCCACCCGGCACACCAGCTTAGTCTCCAATACCCGCAGCAGCTTGGCCTGGATGCGCAGCGGGCATTCGCCGATCTCGTCGAGCAGCAGGGTGCCGCCCTGGGCGCTCTCCAGCAGGCCGACCTTGGCCTGGCGGGCATCGGTAAACGCCCCGCGCTCATGGCCAAAAAGCTCGCTCTCAAAGAGATTTTCAGAAATCGCCGCGCAGTTGAGCGCCACCAGCGGCCGATCGCGCCGCGGCGACCAAGCGTGCAGGGCCTGGGCCACTAACTCCTTGCCGGCGCCCGTCTCGCCGTGAATCAGCAGCGGCAGGTCGGCGGCCGCTAGGCGCTGCACCTGGGCGTAGAGCCGCTTCATCGCCGGATCTGCAGCGATAATCGCGTGGGGCCCCGCCTGCAGCGGTCGGGCGCTCCCCGCGACCAGCGCCAGCCCGGCCGCAGGAGCCATCGCCGCCGCCGCGCGGGCCCCGGTCAGCAGTCCATCGACATCGTGGGCGTCATCCGGGCAAACCGCCACGCCTACGCGCACTTCTGGGGCCAGGGCGCCCAGCGCTGCCAGGATGCGTCGCGCCGGAATCTCTGCCGTTTCACCGGTATCGGGCAGCAGCACCAGGGCCTGGTCATCGGCGGCCCACCCCAAAACGTCGGCAGGGCGCAGCTGCGCGGCGATCAGCGCAGACACCGGCGCCGACCCACCCCTGCGCCCCGGCCCCAGCTGGATCGACAGCAGTCCCAGCGTTCCGCCATTGCGCAGACAGCGGTCGACCTCTTCTGTCAGCCGCCGCGTCACATAGTCTAGGTCTTGGGCCACACACTGCGACGGGCGCATGCTGCGGCGCTGAAAGGTCAGCGTCACCGGGCCAATGGCGATGGCGTCGCCGGAAATGAGGCCGTGCGGGCCGTGCAGCGGCAGGTCATTGATCAGAATCAGCGGCCCGCCCACCACCGGGCTCAGTTGGACCGCGTCGCCATTGACTTCTAGCAGGGCAGCCAAAGGCGCAATACCGGTGCCAAAAAGCTGCAGACCGGCCTCTGCCGCCGCGCCGACGGTCACCAGCCCATCGACCGCCAAGCGCGCCACACGCGTGCCGCTTTCCTCAAACACCAGCAGATACGGGGGATTCTGCATGGTTGCCGTCCAGATGCGCTCGGCCCAGCTCAGCGGCGCTTGGGCACGCCTACCGACAGCACCGATCGTACTCTGACGTTTGCGCCAGTTCGCGCGGAAATTCAAGCTTTCGAGGCCCTGCGGCGCCTGGGGCAGACTCGCAGGACTCCTAAGTCCATTGAGATGGGCCTGGAGCGCTTGAAGTTCCGCGCCCGTAGCCGCAGCATGTGCGCAAAGGGTCGCGTGAACGGCCCTGGAGGCCCCATGTCCGCCGACTCGCTGCCCGCCGAGGCGCCATTCTCTAAACGCCGCGCTCAGTTTGCCTTGGTGGCCCTGGTGGCTGCGTGCGCTGTGGCCCTGGCCGCACCGGTCCTGCCTGCCAAAGCTGCCGTGGGCCTCGACACGGGCGACACCGCCTGGATGCTCACTGCCACCGCTCTGGTTCTCTTGATGACGCCTGGCCTTTCGTTCTTCTACGGCGGCATGGTGCGCAGCAAGAACGTGCTTTCCACCATGCTCCAGAGCTTTGTCGCCATGAGCCTGGTCAGCCTGGTCTGGGTCGCTTTTGGCTTCTCTCTGGCCTTTGGCGACTCGATCGGCGGCATCGTCGGCGATCCGCGCACCTACTGGATGCTGGGCGGCGTGGGGGCGGCACCGGAGCCCACCCTGGCCAAGACCATCCCGCTGGCGCTGTTCGCGCTGTTCCAGCTCAAGTTTGCCATCATCACCCCCGCGCTCATCACGGGGTCCTTTGCCGAGCGGGTGCGGTTTTCTAGCTACATGATCTTCATGGTGCTTTTTACGGTCATCGTCTATTGCCCCCTGGCCCACATGACCTGGCATCCCCAGGGACTGCTGCGCCAGTGGGGCGTGCTGGACTTTGCCGGCGGCACGGTGGTGCACATGTCGGCGGGCTTTGCCGCGTTGACCGGCGCGCTGTTCTTGGGGCGCCGCCGCGACCACCTGCCCGGCCAGAGCCATGCCCCCGCCAACATCCCCTACGTGCTCCTGGGCACCGGGATGCTTTGGTTTGGCTGGTTTGGCTTTAACGCCGGCTCCGCTTTGGCCGCTTCCGGCACCGCTGTGCAGGCCTTCCTGACTACCAACACCGCCTCCGCCGCCGCGATGTTCGCCTGGCTGGTGGTCGATGCTCTGCGCGGTGTTCGGCCCTCGGCGATGGGCGCGTGCATCGGCGCAGTGGTCGGCCTGGTGGCGATCACCCCGGGCGCGGGGTTTGTTTCGGTCGGCTCCAGCGTGGCCATTGGCGCCCTCGCCGCCGCGATCAGCAACTACGCGGTCCACTGGAAGAGCCGCTCACCGCTTGACGACACGCTGGACGTGTTCCCGTGCCATGGCGTCGGCGGCATCGTCGGCATGGTCGCCACCGCCGTGTTTGCCGACAAGCGCATCAACCCCGACGGCGCGGACGGCCTGCTCTACGGCGGCACCGCGCTGTTCACTAGCCACATCCTTGCGCTTTTTGCCGTGGGCGCCGCGGTCATCGCCCTGTCCTGGCTGCTGTACAAGGCCGTAGACCTGCTGTCGCCGATGCGCGTCGACGCCGAGCAGGAGGCCCTGGGTCTGGACCTGAGCCAGCACGGCGAGTCGGTGCGGTCCAGCGACTAGCGGTGGCCGACAAACCGTCCGCCACGCCCGTCCGACAGGTGCCAGGCAACTGTCTGATTACTGTAATTGCTGCTTAATTCGTCATCGACGGCCGAAGGGCCAGCTGCAGGGAGGCCCTATGACCAGGCGATGGCTCATGTACACCGCGGCGGCCGGATGCTGGATCAGCGGCTGCGGCCCTTCGTCTGCCGCACCTCCACTCGCGGCGCCAGACACGGCGGCTGCGGACGTGTCAGCGGTCGGTGACGGAGGGGCCCCAAAGGACACCTCTGGTGTAGAGACCACCTCCGACACTTCCACCACCGACTCTTCCGCCGCCGACTCTTTCCCGTCCGATACCGCCCCCTCCGACACGTCCCCTTGGACCGGGGGCTGGCAGTGTCCCGTCGCCGCAGAGCCAGCGTGCGGCGGGGCCTTGGAAGGCTCGACCTGGACCATCGTCGATTTCTGCCCAGAAGACCCCACGGCCGCGGCCGCGCTGTTTGAGCACCCGTATGGCGATCTGCCGGCGTGCCAGCCGCCAGGAGGCACGGTGCAGGGCATGCTGGTCGATTCCGGCGAGATCGCGTTCGCCGATGGCGAGATGGTCCTGGACATCGGCGGTTATGCGGAGACCACCTACACATTTTCGCCTGCGTGCTTGGCCGCCGCCAAACCTGGCCAGGAGCCGGCGGTGGCCTGCGCGGCCATGAGCAAGCCCGATCTGATGGCGTGCAGCTTTGCCGGCGGTGGCGCGAGCGGTGGGGCAAGCACTGGAACCTGCACTTGCCACGCCAAAGTCCCAAAAGAAGGCGGGAAATCCAAGCTGCCCTACGCGATCGTCGGCGGCACGACCCTGAAGGCGGGCAACGAGTTTAGCGCGGCCTACTGCGTCCAAGGCGACCGCCTGCTCCTGGACGTCAGCCCGCACATCGTCAGCTGGCGCTGGTGGTTGCTCAAGCGCAAATAGCCGCCCGACCGCATTGGCCGCGCGGAGGGCTTTGCGGAATTCGCTGCTGACGGCAGCAGGACTGGCCTTGCGTATCCCATCGGACAGGTGCCCGGCAACTTGCAACTGCAATTGGACGGTCGAGCCGTCTAAACCCTGCGTGACGCAAAGGTGACGTTCTTTGCCAGCCACAGCCGCCGGACCCCAAGCGCGCCCAAGCAATTCTTGCCGATTGGCGTAAGCTTGCGGCCTCAGGAGGTTCGCCATGTCCGCTCTGCTCTTGTCGCCCGCCCCGACAGAAATTGCCCCTCGCCGTGCCCTTTGGCGGCGCTCCTTGGCCCTGCTGGTCAGCGGGGTGCTTGCCATCGGCGCGTTTGGCTGTGCCGCGGATGAAGTGGGGATGGCCGAAGACGACCTGACCTCCGCCTCCGCCCTGGAGCGCAAAGCGAGCTGGGAGTCGTACGTGTACGTGCCCGCAGGCGCCAGCGATCAGGTGATCCGCCAGGAGATTCAGCGCCAGGTCAAGTCGGCGATTGGCGCGCTGCGGTACCCCGAAGTGGCCCTGCAGGACCGCGACTCGCTGACCAATCTGGACCCCAAAGGCTGGAAAAAGCTTGAGCTCTCTGTGGTGGACCAAGGCCAGGTCACCGGCCAGCGGGTCTGGCGCGTGCAGTATCCATACAAAGACGTGGCGATGGTCCGCGCCAAGAGCCCCAAGGGCCTCAACCTCGACTCCTTCCTGCTCTTTGGCGACTACACCCAGCGCGGCGCGGAGATCAACGCCAATTGCAGCGACGATCCCACCACTGAAGCGAACTCGCTGTGGTTTCACTTTGCCCCGGAGCTGGCCAAGTGCAAGAGCGTGATTGCCAAAGAGATCTCCGTCATCAATGCCGCGCACAAGGGCCTGGACCTGGCCAAATCCGTCGCCAAAGTCGAGGTTGAGCGCCGCTACTTGCCCGTGCGCATCAAGCTCGAGCCGGTCAAGGCGCCTCCCGTCATGTATCCGGACTACGACCGCCTCTGGGGCTTTGGCAGCGACCGGACCAAAGTGGTGGCCTACGCGTTCTTTGGCGTCGATGCCGATGAGCGTAATCCCAATGATGTCAGTGCAGTGGAGCACTTTCGCTTCCTGCGGACCCTGCGCGCCAAGCTCCCCAAGCTGGCCGTCACCCAGACCGAGCCGCCGGCGATGCTGCTGGACTACCAGGTGGGTGGCAAGAAGATCACCGCGACGTATGAGGATTTGGCCAACTGGATCGTCGACAACAAGGGCTATCCGGCCGCTGTAGTGACGCCGGCCGATCGCGACAGCCTGCGCAAGCAAGTCGTGGAGCGCTTTGCCGAGCGGACCGTTGTCTGGAGCGCCCCAGCTACAGTGGCCCTGGGCGCGCAAACACGCACCATGACACTGGAAATTCGCACTTTCTGGGGCTATGAAGACGGCAGCGCAGAGTACCGTCAGAAGGCGCGGTGGCGCTACCTGGAGGCGTTCTGGCACGGCGACATCTTCCTGTACCAGGGCCACAGCCACTTTGGCCATGGACCGCTCGAGCCCACAGCGTACAACAGCGGCAATTTCCCCAACCGCTACCAAGTGATGCTCGTCAACTCCTGCGTGTCGTTCAACTACTACGACGTCGACTTCCTCAAGATGCACCCGGGCGGTTCCAAGAACCTGGATGTCGTGGTCAACGGCCTCCCCGCCTATTGGACCAACATGGGCGAGGCGTCCGCCAACTACTTGGTCTCGCTGGTCGATGGGCAGAACAAGAGTTGGATCGCGCTGTTGCAGTCGATGGTGGTCAAGCCGAGCTGGCAGCCCTCCGGCTACGACCCCATGCGCGCGGTCAACGGCGAGCTGGACAACAGCTTCAACGCCGCCAAGACGCCGCTCAAAGTCTTGTATAAATAGAAGATTGTTCACTCGAGCAAGGTTGCTCAGCCCTCGCGACCTCGCCAATGGTCGGATCGCGGTAGCTTTTCTCCGCTTAAGCCCGCAGCGCACCTTCGCGGTCGCCGCCGCCATCCCACCGCTATGCCCGCCGGGCGGAATCAGAGGTCCAGACATGCGCATCCACGCCCTACCCGCCAGAGCTCGACACCCCAGGAGCGGCATCTTTGCCGTTGCCCTGCTGGTCGCGAGCGTCATCGGCACGCTTCCCGCTCGCCCCGCCAGCGCTTGAGGCTGCTCTGTCCCCGCCGGTCCGGTGGGCATGAACGCCAAAGGCCAAGGCCCCGCCAACAGTTCTTCAGGTTCCGCCGGCAGCGCCTGGTCGTGGCTTCGCGGCAGCCTGAGCATGGAAGGACGCGACGCTGAGCTGCGCCGCCACCAATTGGCCGCGTGGTTTGGCCGACCTGTGGGCGCTTGGCTGGTCCGCGGCATTGCCGGCGCCATCCTGAGCGGTGACCTGCGCAGCCAAGGCCGGAGCCACGCCATCCAACCGGGCATTTTGCTGGGCATTGCCGCCACCCGCCAGTGGCTCGACCAGAAGGAATTTCGCCCCTATCTGCGCAACAGCTATGCCCTGAGCGGTTCTAAGTCGGCATTGTCAGACGGCGGCACTCTGGGCAGCTTGGACTTGCGCATTGGCGTGGACGCGGGCTGGCGCTTGGGACCTGCGGAATTCTACGCCACCGCAAGGGTATTTGGCGGTCCGATCTTCTGGACGGCCCCAGGGCGCAGCGAGACGGGCACAGACCGCTACAAGGTTCAGCTCGGCGGCGGGGCGGCGCTCGCATTGGGCCGCTGGGTGGCGTTTGCAGAAGCGATCCCGGTGGGCGAGATCGGCGTCACCGCGGGCGTAGGCTTGGGCTGGTAGCAGCGATCTTCAGCAGATCCAAAACGGAATCCGCGTCTTGGGTGCTCCCACTGGGTCGCTTCTTGCCCATCGAAAATGGGTTGGCCTGCCACCCCTCGCCAAAAACGGGCGTCAAAGGTCTAGTACGCCCGCTCCCAACTGCGCGAAATCTTCTCCGGAAAGCGCCAGTGCGACCAGGCCGCGCTGTCCGCGACATACAGGCCCCCTTCGGCCTCGCGGTCATAGCCCACCCAGGAAGAGAAGGGGATGCGGTTAAAAGCCTCGCCAAACACAATCGTTTTGGTCTTTTTGTGCGAACCCTGGGCCAGTTCGTGGCGCGCGGCCTCCAGGATGCTGCCGGCGGCCAAGTGGGCGCTGCTGTCCGGGGTCAGTTCGGCAAAGGCCACCTGGCGGAACCGCTTGCCGGGCCGGTGGGTCGAGTACCAGGCGTATTCCGCCGGGGTCAGGTTGGACAGCATCACGAACTCAATCGGGCAAATCGTCATGTAGAGCCGCGGCATGCGGTGGGCAGGCACGGGCAAGCCGGCGGCGCGGGCCACGTCGTCTGGGGTCATGCCGTCGCTGCACTGGCCCGGCCCAAAGGCGTGGGGGGCGCCAGCCGATTCGAGATCCAGCGCGTGGCCACTGGTCTTGACCAAATGCACCGAGCGCCAAGCCGCCACAGGCGTGCAGCTAAAGCCATTGTTTGACAACGCCGTTTTGGTGCGCTTGCCATTTGCCACGGCGGCTAGTGCGGCGTGGGAATCGCCAGCGGCGTCGCGCCAGTCCCCCTCCGGCAGGTAGTCAAAGGCGGGCTTCTGGTCGCGGGTGGCCAGGTCCACAAGAATCGACCGGCCGTGAAAGTACTTGCCCGACCCAGGGCTGCGGTGGTCGGCTAGGCCGGCAATCCCCAAGCTGGTGGCGGTGACGATGCCCTGAGGCAAGCTGAGGACGAGATTAGGCGCGTGCATGAAAAGACTCTCCTTTTCCAGGCGCCGCCGCAATGGACTGGGCGCCAGCGCCACCCTAGACCTATTGGCAGAGGCCGGCAATCTTTGGCTCGGCTGGCTTGTCACGGCTTTGCGGCGGCAGGGGGGCCGCGGCGGGAACACGGCCGCCCTCCACCTCGCGGCCTCGGCAGGTGCAGTTGCGAGTAGTTACGAGTGGCCATGCTACTGTCCGATGTGATGCGCAAGGCCTGTGGGAGGGGCGCTCGCAGCGAATTCCGCAAGCGAAGGCTGGGCGCTCCGTCAGGGCTGGGGCACGAGCGCCAGGGCCGCCTGCTCGATACCGTCGCCCTTGCTCATCACATCTACGGCGCGAACAATGCCTTGAACATCAACAGCAAAGGCGCCAAAGGGCAGGGTGCCATAGCTGCACCAGAACGGGTTCGCGGCATTGGCGTTCAGGTCGTCCACCAACACCAAGAGTTCATTGGCAGAATCGAGCTTCTTGGCGAGGCCAATGCGGTCCCCCAAAGTCGGCGGTTGGTTTACAGTGCTGTATTCATTGGTCCAAATCTCACCGGTGTAGGGCGAGACGTCGGGCTCCATCGGGTGGGCCTCAATGACGTAAACCAAGACGAACTGGACCTTGCCGGCGTATTTCTTGGCGAGCGCCAGAATGCCGTCCTCCTGGGGGCGAAAGATGTTGCATGTCAGCGACACCGGAATCAAAACCACCGGACCTTTTGCCAAGATGCCGTCCAACGTGTGTGGCAAGCCCGTGTGGTCCAGGAGCGCAAACTTGGGGGCCGTGTCGCCGACCTGCAGCTTGGCCGTGGGCCACGCGAACATGCTGGGCGAGAATTCGACCGCGGGCCATCCCAGGCAGCCCCCTTCGATCCACTTTTCGCCGGTCGGTTCTCGCAAAACTGCGTCTTGGGGGTCGGAGAATGCCGCGTCGCTTGCTGCGTCTGGCTCGTCTGCTGGGGCGGCATCGGCAGGATCGCGGCGGTCCCCCACATCGTCCGTTCGGCGATCCACGGCATTGATGTCGCGGCGGAAGGCCTCGGCGGAGCCGGCGTCGAATGGTCGACCGATGTCGCGGGGTTTGGGTGCAACCGCGGCGCGACGGTCGCAAGACTCCCCAGCGTCTATCAACGGGTTGTAGGTATCGCCCGCGGCCTCTGCAGCAAAGCCGGCGTCGCTCTCTGAGGACTGCTGATCTGCGGTAGATGCCGCGCCGCCGCAGGCCGTCGTCCAGAACACCGCGGCGCCGCACATCAAGCCCAAGCGAGTCGCCGATCGCACTTTCATTCCTGGCCCCCTGCCGTTCGCCCAGCGTGGATCCGCGCAATTCCACCCCCAAGAAGGACAGACCGCGCTGGATTGACCATATCCGCGTTGGCCGGGCCCTTGACGTTGAAATGTGAACGCCAGAGGCAAAACAGGCCCTGGCGGCGCCAAAACTGCGCTCTTGAGGCGGCTCTTTACCGCTTTACACGCCGTGTGCATTTCCGACCTTTGGCAAACCGCCGTGACAACCCGAGCCAATCGTGTACCTTTCGGCGCACTGCCCCTTTGCAGTTCTTGAGGTCGCGATGCCGCCGAGCCCCCGCAGCCCGCTTGCCGCCGCCGATTCCCTAGGCCTGGGCGCGTACGCCGTCCTGTCGCTGGTCAGCGTTAGCCTCATTCCGCTTGGAGTTTTTTCCGGGCTGGCGCTGATTCGCATGGCCCCGACCGTGTTGCTCGCCTTTCTGGCGTTGCGCTCGACGCGGCAGACCTTTGGCACGACCATCGCCTGGGGCTTGCTGTTGGGCGCGGCCGGCGACTACTTCCTCAACACTTTTGACCCGGACCAAGCGCCCTTTGGCGTGCTGGCGTTCTTTGCCGGCCACATCGCGTACATCGCCGGGATGCGCCGCGCGGGTTGGCAGCCGAGCAAGGCCCGCTGGCGCGGGGTCGCTGCGCTTGTGGCGTTCGGCCTTGTCTACGGCGGCGTGATCCTGTGGTTTAATCCCACGCAACCGCTGCGGCGCATTGCCTGGCTGACGCTGGATCCGTCGCCGCAGATGCTGCCGGTGGCGCCGGCGCTGTTGGCCTACATGCCGCTGTTGATCGGCATGGCCAGCGTGGCCCTGTTGCGCCGCGGTTCGCGGATGGTGACCGCCGGGGCCCTGGTGTTTGTCGCCAGCGACGCGCTGATTCCGCTCAACCAGTTCCTGCTCCCCAAGGCCCATCCAGGCGATCCGTGGGCGTCCACGGCGCTGCTGTACCCCGGGTTCATCACCTACTACCTGGCGCAATATCTGATCGCCCGGGGGGCAATGACCGAGGAACTGCCGCCACCCTCGGCCTCAATTGAGACTTAGCAGTCGCCATGCTACTGTCCGATGTGATACGCAAAGGCTGTGTAGGCCAGGCTGGCAGCGAATTCCAGAATTTAGTCGGGCCGACGCCGGCCCATGACGTGGCTGGGCTGGTGTCCTCGGCAAGAGAGACTTAGCAGTCGCCATGCTACTGTCCGATGTGATACGCAAAGCCTGTCCTGGCGTACTCGGCAGCAAATTCTGCAGAGGCTGCGACGTCGCCGCCGTTGCGAGCGCTTGCCCATTTGTGGCAGCGTCGCCCAGATCCTCAGGTCGCCCTGACCGTCCAAGGCCGTCATGACGTACGCCCTGGTGCCCGCTGCTGTGTTCTTCGCCGTCGCCGCGCTGGCAGTGCCCGCCGCTGCGGAACCCGTCGACGCGGACGCTTGGCAGCGCATCGGCCGCGCCTGGTTTCGCGCAGGAAACGGCCCTCTCCGCGATGCGGAATCCCCTGCAGAGTACGCCGACTGCGCCAAGTGCCACGCGCGCATCGCCGCCGAATGGCGCGGCAGCCTGCACGCCAACGCTTGGAGCGACCCGCTGTTTCAGGCCAGCTACCTCCGCGAGCCCGAGCCCTTCTGCCGGAGCTGCCACGCGCCGCTCAGCCCGGAGCGCAAACCCCAAGGCCCAGCGGCACGCGACGGCATCAGCTGCGCCGTGTGCCATGTGCGCGGCGGTGAAATCTACGGCCTCCGCGGACGGGCGCGCGATTCCGCCGGCCACGCTGTCCAGGCCACTGGTGACCTGTCGAGCTCTGGATTCTGCGGCGGTTGCCACCAGTTTGGCTTCTTTGTGCTGCCCGAGCGGCGCGGCGTGCCGCGGTTTGAAGGCCCGCATGTGCAGCAAGCCACCTACGAGGAGTGGGCCGGCGGTCGCCACGCGGCGGAAGGGATTCGCTGCCAGGACTGCCACATGGCTCCTCAACGCGCAGAGGGCCTGGCGCCGTGGCGCAGTCACGCGTTCCCCGGGGCCGACAGCGAGCTGTTATCGCAAGCTGTGCAAGTGCAGGTCGAGGCCAAGGCGGTGGCCCAAGGGACGGAGGTAGAGGTCGTCCTGCGCAACCGCACTGGCCATGCCTACCCCACCGGCGATCTATTCCGCCGCGCCTTGCTGGAGGTGAGCCCCGCCGGCCCAACCGCTCGCCCTGCAGATACGCGGCAGTCGTTGTTGGCGCGTGTTTTTACCCGCAGCACCGGTACCAGCGCCCAACATGGTCCCTGGACGTCAAACCGCATCGCCGACGACACCCGCCTGATGGCCGGCGAAACCCGCCACCTCCGCTACCTGCTGCCGCAGACCGATCGAGTCCAGTGGGTTCTTTGGGATGACAAGATGCCCACGCCAGACGCGCGCCAGACCTCGCCCAGCGCACCCACGCGTCGCCGCGCTTTGGCCCGCGGTGAAATTGCGGTACCCTGGCCGCCAGCCCCCCCTACCTTGCCCCGGAGATAGCGATGTCCCGTCGTATCCTGCTGCCTTGGCTCGCCTTGACTGCGTTCCTGCCGGGCCTGGCCTTTGCCGCCCCAGAGCCGCCCGTGCCGCCCTTGCCGGACGTGCCCGCGGAGCTAAAGGCTGAAGTGGAGGCGCTCAAAAAGCCAATCCACAAGTACATTTCGCACTGCTACACCCGGCCCGTTGACCGCAGCGACTCGGAATTGCCCGGGGATTGCGAAAAACTCGGCGCCAAGCTGCGCGCCACGCTCAAGGCCGCCAAACCAGAAGTGATGCTGCACGCGATTTTTCGCCACGGCGTGCTCTACTTGGTGCGCGCGGGCAAACTGGATAGCTATGACGCCGACCGCATTTGGCAAGGGGGCGACGACGCCAACGCCGCGCTGCTGGCCGAATTCGCCGCCTTGGGCGACGCCCACACGGTCGCGCAGTACGCCATCCACGCCATGCGTCTAGCGCAACAGGACGACACGAGCGATGTCGAGTCCTCCAGCGCCAACGCCCGGGTCGTTTGGCTGGCGTGGCTGACCTCGCGGGCCACCCAGGCGCCCTATCCCGCCGTCAAAGGGGTGTGGGAGCCATCGCGCTTGCCAGCGGGTAAATTTGCCCGGCGGTGGCGCGAGTGGTGGGCGACGCATCAGGGCCACTCGTCTGAGGAATTGCGCAAGCAAGGCTTGGCGGAGATGGGGGCGGCCCTTGCCGACGCCGATCCTGGCGTGCGCTACTGGGCGGTGCACGCAGCCCTGGAGACCGACCTCGCCGCAGCGCGCCTGCCGACCCTATGGGCTGTCCGCGAGGCCCTGATGGACACCAGCCTGCCCAAGGCCGCGGTGCAAGCCTTTGACAACATGAGCCTCCGCTTCAAGCGCATGGAGCTGTTGCAGCCGCCGCCGCTAGTCGGCAAGGTCGGGCAATTGCCCCACGCGCCGCCGCCGCTGGTGCAGGACCCAATAGATCCGCTGGATCAGCCGGTTGTCAAAGTGCCTCTGCCGCCCGTGCCCGCTGAACACAAGGAGGCCGTGGCGCGCCTCGTGCCGCTCTACCGCAAGATGGCGACCGCGTGCTGGGGCAGCGACGATGGCGATTCCGACGCTGAGTGGAGTGATGCTTGTGTGAAGGTCATGGATGAGATCAGCGGTGAGGCGGAGCCGCCGCTGGAGGCCCGTTGGCATGCGGCGGCGCGCGGCTTGTTCGCCCCTGCCGCAGAAGGCAAGCTCAAGCTGCCCAAGAAGACCAAGCTGTACAGTCCAGTTCAGGCCGCGGACCGCACCCTGGGTGAAGACGCGGATGTAGCGGCGCTGGTCGACCAACTGATCGCGCACGTGGCCAGTCTGGCCCTGGATCGGCCGGCTTGGAGCGATGCGGAGGATGCGATCATCCAGGATTTGGTGAGCAGGTTTAGCGTCGGCGCAATGCGGGCGGCCGGCCAGTCGCTTCCGTGGGAGCCCATCGCGCAAGAAGGGCTGCGCACGAACCTGCGACGGCAATTGGCGGCCTGGAATCTGCGGAGCGCTCTGGCCAAGGACCATAAGGGCAAGCCGTGGGCGCGTCTGAGCCTGCAGCTGGCCCGCAGCGGCAACCTGGGGGCCCGCTACCGGTTTGTTTGCCAGGCGTATTGGGTCGATACCAAAGCCGAGCGGGAAGAAGCCGCGCGGTTGGTGCGCCAGGTGCTGCTGGACGCCGATGTGGCGCCCAAGATCCGCGCCGCGTTTGATGGAATGTCGTGTCCGATCCTCAAGCCCCGCGAGGTGCTGGTGGGGTCGCCGTGGCCCGTCGCCATCGCGGCCCAGGGTTTTGTCGCTCCCCAGGAAACGCCCGAGGCCGCGGCCCCACTGACCTGTCACGCCGCGCTCCAGGGCTGGTATGCCCAGGCGGCAGTTCAAGCATGCGGTGCCGCACTGGGCGACGACGGCGAGCCCCGGGCCGAGGGGCTGTGGGCCCAGCTGGATGCCGGCGAGGATCCGACGCGCATCCAGGCCCAGGTAGAGACGTGGCTTCCGCGCCTGCAGGGCGGCGCCCTCCACGGTCTGCGCGAAGTCTGGGCCGCGGCCGCCACCGCCGCTGGGCAGCGCCAAGCCGTGGCCGAGCGCCTGACCGCCTGGCTCGACGGCAGCCGCGACAGCGCCTTGGCCGACCGCTTAGCGCTATTGCAGGGCAAGCCCGCTTCGCCGCGCTGGTGGCTGACGGCTGCCACCGGGTCGCAGTGCACAGCGCGCCACGGCCATCCGCCTGACGCAGCCTGGCTCGCGCGCCGCGGCTGGATTGCGGGGCTGCCGGCCTTCACCAAGGCTGCGGCGGGCTTGGCCCCGTCACTGCGCGCCCAGGTCGACCGGCGCGTCGCCAGCGCCTGTCCGGTTCGCCGTCTCGCCGCGGAGTAGATTCAGTTACAAGTAGCCATGCTACTGTCCGATGTGATACGCAAGGCCTGTGCAGGTCGCCGTTGCAGCGAATTCCGCAAAGATCGCGCCTCCGCCCCCAGCCGGGACCGCGGCGGCCCTGCCGCAGGCCGTCAGTGACTTACAAGTAGCCATGCTACTGTCCGATGCGATACGCAAAGCCTGCGCAGCTCCCCGTCGCAGCGAATTCCGCACTGCCCCCGATGCCTCCCCTTGCCCGGAACTCGCCGGCGCCGAGGCAGCCCGCCAGAGGTCGTCGGCCCTCGCCCGCGGTTGACCAACGGCCCCGCAGCCGGCAGAGTGAGCTCAGGTTGAGGCCGCCGGGGCGCCTCTCGTGGCTTTGTGGGGTGAACGATGCTTCAGCGCTGGCTGAAATTGGCGGCGATCGGCTTGCCCTTGTGGGCGGCCTGCGGCAGTGACGCCGGGGGCGACGGGCCCGCAGCGCCCGCGGTCGACGCCGTTCTGGGCGACGCGGCCACAGACTCCTCGGCCGGCAGCGATGCGGTCGACGCCAGCGCCCAGGCCAGTTGCGTCACGGACAGCGCGTTCTTTGCCGCCAAGGTCTGGGCAGGGGCGCTCAAGCCCAAGTGCTTTGGCTGCCACAACAGCGCCGGTGCCGCGCAACACAGCAAATTGGTCCTGCAACCGGAGGCGTTGAGCGGCGCGCTGCACTACAACCGCCTAGTGCTGGCGGAGGTCGCGGGCTATGAGGTCGGCGGCAATTCGATTGTGCTGCAAAAACCCCTGGGATTGTTGGGGCATGCCGGTGGCGCGGTGCTCCTGCCTCAGGACCCGGCGTTTGCCGCGCTGGCCGAGTTTGTCAAACGCCTGGATGCGCCGGTGGCGGACGACGCGTGCGGGCCGCCGCTTGGGGCCGACCAAGGGGTGTTCGCCGGCGTCAAATTGTTCAGTGCCTCAGAGACTTATCGCAGGGCCACCCTTTCGCTAGTGGGGCGGCTGCCCACGCCCAAGGAGCGCGCCTATCTGGACTTGGCCGGCGATGCGGGGCTTGAAGAGCTGCTGCCCGACCTGCTGTTGGAGCCCGGATTCCTGGACCGCGTGGCGACGGACTGGAACGACCGCTTGCTCACCGATCGCTACGTGCCCGGGACCAACGCCATCAACCTGCTCAATACCAAAGACTATCCGGCACGGCGCTGGTTTGATCCGGCGGAAAAAGTGCCGCTGCCGCCGTCCGTGGACGCCAAGATGATGACCCTGGGCGCCCAGCACACCAACCGCGCGGTGGCCCGCGAGCCACTGGCGCTCATCCGCCATGTGGTGCAGAACAACAAGGCTTTTAGCGAGATTCTGACCGCCGACTACGCCATGGTCACGCCTTTTTCTGCGCTGACCTACGGCGTGTTTGACCCAAAGGCGTTTGAGGATCCCGCCAATCCCGAGGAGTGGAAGCCCGCAAAGTTCAACGGGATTCCCCACGCCGGCCTGCTGACGTCGGTGATGCTGCTCAACCGCTTTCCCACCACGGACACCAACCGCAACCGCGCCCGCAGCCGCATGGTGTGGGGGCTGTTCCTGGCCACAGACGTGATGAAGTTGGCCGAGCGTCCCATCGATCCAACCGGGGTGATAGAGCACAATCCCACGATGTTCAACGCGAATTGCTCGGTGTGCCACACGGTGATTGACCCCATCGCCGGCCTGTTCAAGAACTGGAACGGCCAAGGGCGTTTTCTGCCCCAGCAGGCCTGGTATGACGACATGCGCCCGCCCGGCTATGAGACCGCGGTGCTGCCGGGGAGCGCCGATAGCGCGCCGCTGCGCTGGTTGGGCCAGCAAATTGCCCAGGATCCGCGCTTTGTGACCGCGGTGGTGCGGCAGGTCTATGAGATGGTGGTGGGTCAGCCGCCCCTGAGCCTGCCGAGCGATGAAGACGAGTCTCTGACCCCGGCCGAAGAGGCCGCCCGCGTGAGCGTGTTCAAGGCGCAGCAGGACGATTTTGCCAAGATCGGCAAGGCTTTTGTCGCCTCAGGCCAGAACTACCGCGCGCTGGTGGCGCAAATGGTGCTGAGCCGCTGGTTCCGCGCCGCGGCGGTGGTGAGTCCGCCCAAGACCGATACCCCGCAAGGTGTGGTGCGCGCTGCCGAATTGGCCCTCCTGCCCGGCATGCGGCTGCTAACCCCAGAGCAGCTGGACCGCAAAATTGCCGCCGTCACCGGGGTGGCATGGAGGGGTGAGTATGACAAGCGCGCGTATCTCCTGCACAAAGACGAGTACCAGACCTTCTACGGCGGCATTGACTCGGACGGCGTGACCCGGCGCATCCGCGAGCCCAACGGCTTGATGGCGGCGGTGCAACTGCGCATGGCCAATGAGATGGCCTGCAAGGCGGTGCCGTTTGACCTCACCCGGCCGCTGGAGGATCGCAAGCTGTTCCCCTACGTGCAGCTGAGCTATGTGCCGCTGGATGCCAATGGTTTTGAGGTGCCCCAGGCCAAAGCGGCGGTGCGCGACAACCTGCGCCACCTGGGCTGGTCGCTGCTGGGTCAGCGCTGGCAGGACGGCGATCCGCAGTTGGAGGCGTGGTATCAGTTCTTTCTTGAGGTGTTGCAGGGCGGTCGGGCCGCCATGGCCGCGGGCACGGAGCCGGCGACGCTGCAGTACTGGCAGTGCCGCGGGGTGGCCGATCCCGCCAGTGGCGCGCCCTTGCCGCAAAAGGACCAGATCACCGCGGACCCTCACTACACCCTCCGGTCGTGGATGGCCGTGGCGACGGCGATGCTGAGCGATGCGAATTTCTTGTACGATCTTTAGGAGATCCCCATGGCCTCCCCTCTTGTGAGTCGCCGCGAGCTGCTGGGCCTTCTGGGCAGTGTTGGGCTTGTGGCAGTGCTTCCGCGAAGCGCTCACAGCAAAACACCTGCTGCAGTAGGCAGTTATGCCGGGCCGTTCTTTGTGACGGTGCACGCGGGCGGCGGCTGGGATCCCACCAGCTTGTGTGACCCCAAGGGCCGCGTCGATGAGAAGGCGGAAAAGCCGGTCAACAAGTACCTCAAGAGCCAAATCGTTCAACAGGGGCCCTTCTCTTTGGCGCCTACCCCTGGGGTGCAGGAGTTTTTTGCCAAGCATCAAGCGCGGTTGATCGCCATCAATGGCTTGGATACCTCGACCAACGGCCACGACTCTGGGACGCGGCACGTGTGGAGCGGCAACTTGGTCGAGGGCTATCCCAGCTTGGCAGCGCTGTTTGCCGCGCAGCAGGCGCCCACCCAGCCCTTGGCGTTCCTGACCAGCGGCGGTTACGACCACACCGCCGACCTCGTGTCGCGCACCCGCGTGGGCAATGTGGCGGCGCTGACCAAGCTAACCGTGCCCAACCGCATGGATCCCAAGGTGACCGACAAGCCGTACCACAGCGAGGCGACCTGGAAAAAGCTCACGGCGATGGTTGCCCAGCGCGGCCAGGCCAACGCCCAAGGCCACACGCTGCCGGCCAATACCGCGGCTATGGAGCGGCTGCAGGAGGCGCGCCTGGGGGTCGACGTGCTGGACCTGCTGACGGCCAAGTTGCCGGCTAAGCTGGATGCATCGGGTAATCCTCTGAAACCGCAGGCAGAAATTGCGGCGGCCAGCTTTGCCGCGGGGCTGACGGCGAGCGCGAGCTTGGACTTGGGCGGCTTTGATACCCACGGCAACCACGACGCGACCCACCTGCCGCGGCTCAAGCTGCTGCTAGAAGGCGTGGACCACCTGTGGAGTCAGTTGCAGGCCCAGGGCATCGCGGAAAAGACAATTGTCGTGGTTTCAAGCGATTTTGGCCGTACCCCCGGCTACAATGAGGGCAACGGCAAAGACCACTGGTCGATCACTTCGGCGCTGGTGATGGGGCCAACGTCGGGGCCGTGGAAGATCGACGGCGGCCGGGTGGTCGGCGCGACGACCGATGGCCATGGGCCGCGCGAAATCGACCCCAAGACCCTGCAGGTGGTAGACGCGGGCAAAGGCGTGCGCATCCAGCCCGGCCACCTGCACTTGGCGCTGCGCCAGCACCTGGGGATCGCCAACAGCGACGCGGCCAAACGCTTTGTCATCAAGGGGCAGGCTCTTCCGCTGCTGGTCAAGGCCTAACATGGCGCGGGTATTGGGCGTCGCGCATTCACGGTTCGCGCCCGCGGCAGCGCAGTGGCTGGCCGTGGCCTTGGCGTGTGCGGCATGCGGGTCGGCAGAAAGCCCCGCGCCCGCAAAGCAATTGGCAGGGCCCGACGCCGCGGACGGCAATTCCGCAACCACCGCCGACCCCGATGCTGCCGCTGCGAGCGGCGATGACGCCATCCAGGCCCTGCAACCGCAGGCAGCGCTGGACGAATTCACCGCCGGTGGCCTGCTGGCGCGGCAGTTTGCGGTGGCCGCGGCGGTGGACCATCCCCTCGACCAGGGCGTGGAGGCAAATCCCCAGCCAATATCCGCCTGGCTCCAGCAGAGCGGCGATTTGGCAGAGGGCGAGCCGGTGTGGACCGCCCCTTGGCAGGCTCCCGCGGCCGGGCAGCGGCGCGTGCTGGTGCTGGATGGCGCGGTGCAATTGCCGTGGAATTCGACCTCGCCGCCTTTCCTGGCGGTGTCGCACGTGGGTTCCGTGCGCATTGAACTGGGCGGTAAGCCCGTGTTTGAGCAGCGCAACGCCGCAGAGGTGGTGAACTGGAAATTGCCGGTGCAGCCCCAAGGCCTCGGCGGGTCTCAGAAGCCGACCTGGGTGGCGCTGCGGGTGGTGTACGCGCCGCAGGGTCTGCGCCAGCACCTGCAGCTCTGGTGGGCCGCGCCGCCGCCGCAGTGGCAAGCGCTGGGGCCGACACAGCTGGGGATCAGCCAAAAACCCTTTGCCCCGCTCACTGTTCAGCACCAATTGGGCACGGCTAATTACAGCGCCGTGGACCTGGCGGTGCAGCTGTCCGTGCCGGCCGCGGTGGGCGTCAAGCGCGGCGACCAGTGGGCGCTCGCCCTGAATCCCAGCGACGTAAGCGATCGCCACCAGCTCAAGATCCCTTTGCAGAATCCGAGTTCCGCCAAGCACACCCTGGTGGTGCAGGATCTCTGGGGGCGCACCAGCAGCGCCGATCTGGGGGTCATCACCGCCAAGCCGCTGCCGGTGCTAGAGAAAGGCGGTCTGTTCGCGGTGTTCCACAAGGGCACCAAGCTGGCCGACCCCGTGGCCACGCGGATCGACGCCGGCATCAATTTCCCCAGCGATACAGCGGCGTTTGGCGCGTGGGTCCAGCCCGATCAGTTTAGCGTGCGCTGGAGCGGCGGGCTGTGGATCGACCAGCCGGGCAATTACACGCTGTTCTTTTCCTGTGACGACGGCCAGCGCATGTGGCTCGACGGCGACCTGATCGGCGAGCTGTGGTCCGATCACGGCCTGACCGAGGTGAGCGCGGCGCGACAATTGACGGCCGGCTGGCACGCCCTGCAGCTGGAGATGTACGAGGGCGGCGGTGCGGGCGGCGCGGTGCTGGAGTGGCAGCCGCCGGGCAAGCCAAGGGCCCTGGTGCCGGCAGAGGCGCTGGGCCATGAGGTTTTGGCCAAACCCACGGCTCTGCCTCAGGTCATCGCCAGCGAGGTGGTGCGCGTCTCCGGCGCGGTGCGGGTTCGGCTGCGCGCAGCGGCCATGGGCCAGCTCAAGGTGACCCGCAAGCCCAGCGGCGGCCCTGCGACCACAGAGAATTGGCCAGGGCCAGCAGATAGTTGGGACCGGGCCTTGGCCGATTGGGGTGCGGGCGGCGGCCAAGTTGAACTGCAGCTGAGCGATCTCGCCGGCCAGACCGCGGCCCCGGTGACCATCGCCGTGCCGCCGGCTCCGTAGAGGCGCCCGTGGCGTTGAACCCGTCGCTGGGGAGGTGTACAGATGGCCTGGCAGCTCATTTTTGCTACGGTAATTGCGATAATGGCCGCGCCCGCTGCGGCAGCTCCCCCGGTCAGAGTTGCCTTGCCGCTCCTTGGCGCTCCTGCGTGCGTTGAGGCGCTGAGCCCGGGGCGCACCCCGCAGCAGATCGCGGCTTTGTCCAGGGAACTCAACCTATTCGCGAAGGGGCACCCCTCCGCTTTGCGCTGCTTTGTCCACCCGCCCGCCGCGCCCGGGCCCCAGCAGTCCCTGGTGGCAGCGGTTCAGCGGCCGGCGCTGCAGGACGGGCCGCCAGCGGATGTGTTGCTCATCGGCCAAGCGGCGGCGATTGCTTTAGTGTCAAAGGCTTACAGGCGCGAGCCGGCCTACAGCGCCTTTGTCGCCACGCCGCTGGCCCTGACGTCGACCCAAGCGAACGCCGTGCCATCGGCGGAGGACGACGCCGGCGAGACGGAGCCTATGGAATTTGCTGGGGCCACTGAGCTGATGCCGGCCGAGCGCTGGTGGCCCGCGGCGCCCTTTGCAGCGATCCGCGGCGCCCTGTACCTGCACTTGGGGATCGATCTAGACTTCTGTTCTGGCTTTGATGTCATGGTGTTGCGCAATGGTCGCTGGGTCAAGGCTGCGGGCGGTGTCAAGGGCTGCCACATCGCCAACGGCAGGCTCGACGGGGTGGGCGATTTTGACGGCGACGGCCAGCCAGAGCGCCTGCAATTGGCGGCCTTGCCCGACTATCCGGGCGATGGCGACATGGCCGCCGTGCACGCGCTCGTGCCCATCGCCCCCGGCCAGCGCATCAACTGGCAGGCCTCCGGGATTGTGGGGTTCTACGCAGCGCTCTGGGCGGACATCGACACCGACACGGAGCCAGCCGAAGGCGGCGTGACGATCGAGTCCTGTGTTTCCAAGCACATGGCAGTGGCGGTGGCCCTGCACGCCGGGGCCCTGGCCGGGGCTCCCGCCGCAGACCTCAAGGCGACGGCAGAAGGGGCGCTTGGCCCGGTCGGCAAAGGCCCATGCTGGCGCTGTCAGGCGGGCGGCACAGACGAAGAATTCGCCGTGGCCCAATGCAAATCCGCGGCCAAAGCCAGCCGCTGCGTGGTGGACGCGGGGATCACCGGGCGCAAAGCCCTGAGCAATTGCTGGAAAGGCCTGTATTGAGCCCGGGAGGATCGATGACTTTGCCCGCTGGTCAGCATTGGACCCTGCCGCGCTCCCAGAGCCCTTGGTACGACTTTACCGCGACGGCTCAGGAGGAGCAGGCCGGCTTTCTCGTCGCCGCGGTGGCGTTGGGCGAGATCTGGGGTCAAACGGGGGGGACCCACTTGCAGGCCCATGAACCGCTTGCGGAATTCCACACAGAGGCTCGGCCGTGGCTGGCGATCGACCCCCGCGGCCGTCGGGTAGTCGTCGATGCCGCCCGCTTTGGCGACCTGCAGCGGCCAGACGCGACGCGGCTGCAACCCGGTGAGAGCGTGGCGATGGGCCAAGTGCGCGACCCAGAGCTGCTCAAAAACCCGCAGCGCCTTGGCGAATTCCTGTTGCGCTCGCACTTGATAGAGACGGTGGCCCACCTTCACGCAGAAGTGGCGCTGCAGCACATGGCCGATCAAGGCGGCGTCCTGCAGCTCGACTACCGCGGCCACCACGTCTACTTCACCAGCGAGCGCTGCGTCCGGCCGCTGGCCTTTGCTTTGCAGATCGATGTGGCTTCTGGCGCCCTTGTGGTCTGCGGTCTGCCAGCGCAGGCGTGAAGAGCGCACCTGCCTCCTTGCCCTGGGCCTCCGCCCGACTTTGACGGGCCGTATCAAAGCTGTGCATATTCGCCGTCGCCCTGGCCCCCGCTGCGGCAATTGGAGGCTCCCGTGCCCACTGATCTTTCGCCCGCCCAGCTCCTTGGCCGCCCCCTGACCTTGCCCAACGGCGCGCTGCTGCCCAACCGCTTGGCCAAGTCGGCGATGAGCGAGGCCTTGGCCACCCGCGATCAGGGGGTTTCACCAGAGCTGGTGCAGCTTTATGCGCGGTGGGCCGCCGGCGGCATCGGCCTGAACATCACGGGCAACGTCATGATCGAC
>JBIKTV010000262.1:0-7927 GCA_044347905.1 Myxococcota bacterium | reverse complement strand
TCGCAGCTGCTTGGACCGCCCACCTGGTGACGGACGCCCTTTACCTGACCGATCCGGCGGGCAGTCAGTTCCTTGAAGTCTCGCCATTCCTGAGGATTTTGCCGCACCCGCGCACCCGCCGGCCGCTCTGTTTTCTGTTTGACAGCTCGCCCCTTCACCATCAGCTGGTGCTGGCCCACCATGCAAGTGGTGTGCGCGTGGAGACCAGCATCGCCGGCCCCGACGGCCCCATGGCCCTGGGCGACTGGCTGGGGCGGCGCAGCGAACACGCGTCGTGGATGGGCAACAGCGATTTGGACCAGACCCTGGGCGTCGATCCCACCGGCGCGGCTTTTGTCAGCCCGGCCAGAACCGCAGCGCCTCGGCCGATTTCGGACCTGTCTTCTGCGGCGTTTCGCCCGGAGGAAGTGGCGGTGGGCGGCCTGCGCTCGCGCGCCGGTTTGGCCCTTCAGCTCGCGGTCGTCGCAGTGCTGGCGGTGGTCACCGTGATGACTGTAGCGCCGCGATTCCGCAAGGTCAGTGCCGACATCTCCGACGAAGCGGCGCGACCGCGGCGTCCGTCTCGGCTCGCCGAGGTGGCCGATGCTCGGCCTCTGCCGCGCGCGGCCACGGCGCCGGCCCCCGTGCCGGCCCCCGCGGCGGCTCCCGCGGCGGCCCCTGCGCCGGCTCCCGCGCCGGCTCCCGCGCCGGCCCCCGCGGCGGCTCCCGCGGCGGCTCCCGCGCCGGCTCCTGCGCCGGCCCCCGCGGCGGCTCCCGCGGCGGCTCCTGCGCCGGCCCCCGCGCCGGCTCCCGTGCCGGCTCCCGCGCCGGCTCCTGCGCCGGCTCCCGTGCCGGCACCTGCGCCGGCTCCCGTGCCGGCACCCGCGCCGGCTCCTGCGCCGGCTCCCGCGCCGGCTCCCGCGCCGGCACCCGCGCCGGCTCCTGCGCCGGCTCCTGCGCCGGCTCTGGCCGCGGCCCCTGCGCCGCAGAAGGCGGCCGCGGTCGCTGCCGCTCCTCCCGCAAGGCCTCTGCTCGCGGCCCAAGCGGCCGCCAAGGCCGACCTCGGGCGGTTTGCCACTCAAGCCTCGCTGCGGCCCACCTACGCCGTGTTGAGCCTGCTGGCGGCCAAACACGCGGGGCACCCCCAGGCGGATGCGGCGCTGGCGCAGGTCTACGCCAAGCTGGGCCAGCACGACAAATGCAGGCACCACCTGCTACTCGCCTTGCAGCGCGCCCCAGCGGACCCAGCGCTGTTGGCGTTGGCCCAGCCCTGCAAGGCCGATCCGGCGGCGGCTGCCCGCGAGCCTGACCCGCGCCTCCACCCGTCCGAGCTTGCGCAGAAGCTCTATGCCGAGGCCTATTCGCTGATCTACGGCGGCACCCTGTCGCCATCGCAGCGCCGTGAATTTGCCAAACACCTGTATGCCGAGGCCGCAGCGCTTGGCTTGGCCCGGGCCCACACGGGGCTGGCGGCGATCTATCTGTACGGAGAATCCGATCGCGCCCGTTGCCGCGAACATGCCCAGGCTGCGGTCGATGCGGGTGAGAAAGGCCAAGCGGTCAAGTTGCTGGCCCAGTGTAAGCTCTAGAAAATCAGAAACCTTTCTGCGATCAGCAGCCCGCCGTACCCGCCGCGCAGTGCTTGCCACTGCCCCGGCCCGGCTTGACCGCGCCCCGACCCGCCGCGCCCTTCTGCACCAAGGTCGCCTGCTGATCAATGGCCTTCTGCATAGCGCCCATGAGGTTTTCTGGCCGCGACGGCTGGAAATAGTACGGAAAGTTGCCGTTGCCGCTGGTGATCTGCTCCATGGGCGTGCCGTCAGGCTGCAGAAACACGATTTTGGGAACGTAGCTGCCAAAGCGGGCAAAGCGCTGCATCAGGTTCATCGGCGCCAGACCGCCGTCTACGTGCACCATGATCATGCCCTTGGCCATCTTCTGAACATCTTTGTTATTGTTGAACACATGGCCGAGCAGGGTGCACTTGGGGCACGCGTCGGTGTGCATCAGCATCAAAATGGGCTTCTTTTTGGCGGCGGCCTGCTTGAGGCCCGCGTCCCAATCGTGCCACTGGATGGGCCCCTTGAACTCAATGGCCGCTTCCGCGCTGCCCACCGCCGGCGGCGACACGGCGATGCCACTGAGGATCGCCAAAGAAAGAGAGAGCTTGGTCCACCAATGGCCAAAGGTGCGCTTGGTCTGTGAGGCGAACGGATGCGCCAAAGTCCGGGCGGCGATCACAGGCTGCGAGGTGGGCATCGGGGTCTCCTTGTCGCTGAACCGCCGCAGGAATCGCGCACACAAGTGCGGCTAGGCGGCAAGGGGGTGTAGCCAGTGTACGGGCGCCGCAGCATTTCGCCAAGGCGGTTGTTTGCAAGAGCCGCAATCTGGCAAAATGGTTCGCCGCCCTCCCAAGGAGTCCGCTCATGTCGTCTGCTTCCCCTCGTCTGGCCGCCGTATCTGCGCGCCGCTGGTTGTCGCTCCCCGTGCGGGCTGGCTTGGCCGTGGCCGCCTGGGCCGCTTTCGGTTTAGGCATTTGGCCAGGCGGAGTTGTCGCCTCTGCAGAGGCCAAGCCCAAGGCCGTGCCCAAAGCGCCCGACAAGCCCGGCGATGCCGACACCGCGAGCGAAGACGCCGACGGCAAGTGCCCCGCAGGCACGTCGCTGCACCGCTCCAAGACCGAGCGCTACTGCTACCACCCCAATTACAACAAGGAAGGCACTTGGGCCTTCTGGTACGAGTCGGGGCAGAAGAAGGCGGAAACCCAGCTCAAGAACGGCAAGCGCGAGGGCAAGCGCCAGGCGTGGTTTGAGAACGGCCAGAAGAAAGAAGAGTGCAATTTCAAGGATGACCGCGAAGAAGGCCGCTGCGCCGTTTGGTACAAAGACGGCAAAAAGGCTGAGGAAATCGACTACAAGGCCGGCAAGAAGCACGGCGTGGCCACCTACTGGGATGAGAAGGGCAATAAGGCTGAGGAGAGCCACTTCAAGGATGGCGGCCGCCACGGGGTGACCACCTGGTACTTTGCCTCAGGGACCAAGAAGGAAGAGTGCGATCACAAGGACGGCAAGCGCGAGGGAAGCCGGATCTTCTACTATGAGAGCGGCAAAAAGAAGATGGAAGAGAAGTACTTGGCCAATCGGCTTGAGGGCCTGCACACGGAATGGACGCCCACGGGCAAGTTCCAGTCCGCGGTGTGTTTTCGCGACAACAACGCCAAGTGGCGCACCGACGACGAAGCGGAACTCAAGACCAAGAA
Organism: Myxococcota bacterium; assembly: GCA_044347905.1. Taxonomy (GTDB): domain Bacteria; phylum Myxococcota_A; class UBA9042; order UBA9042; family UBA9042; genus SXRM01. Next base: position 4,689 of record JBIKTV010000262.1, on the reverse strand, counting down.
CTGTGATTAGCCAAGGAAATGCAGCTGTTAGGGCGGCTCTGAGCTGGCCGGCTCCGGCGCCACGGGATAGCTGCCGCGCAGGGCTTGGCTGCAGATTTCTTTGAGATCGCTAGAGAAATCCCCGCCCACGATCCAGCGCAAGTAGCCCGGCTCCTGCGCCGCCATCTCGCGCAGGCTGCGGCCGCGGTGCTTGCCAAAGCCGACGATCGCTTCGCCGTTGCGCCACACCAGCCGGCCGTTGGCGTCGACCCAGCTGGGATCGCGCGGGTGGCTGGCGGCGTGCAGCCCGGCGACATCCGTGGGCAGGTCCGGATAGCGCTGCAGTTGGCCTTCTAGCACCTCAACCGTGGCCAAAATATCGGCCTCTGCGCTGTGGGCCCCCACCAGCTCCTTGCCGCAATAAAACAGCAGGGCGCTTTTGAGATCGCGGCCTTCGCGCTGGGCAAAGATGCGATAGGCGTCAATGACCTGGGTGCCCTCGGCCGGAAAATCTAGCTGCACCCTGCGGAATTCGGCGGCCAGCAGCGGCAGGTCAAAGCGCTCGACGTTGTAGCCGCCCAGATCGCAGCCCTGCAACCAGGTGTGCAGGTCCTTGGCGATACGAGAAAAAGGCGGGCAATCAGCGACATCGGCATCGCTAATGTGGTGAACCGCGGTCGCTTCAGGGGGAATCGCCATGCCGGGGTGGATGCGCCGGGCGCGGGTCAGGCGCTCCCCGTCGGGCATCAGCTTGACCAGCCCCAGCTCCACGATGCGGTCGCGCTCGATGTCCAGCCCGGTGGTCTCCAGGTCAAAAAACACCAGCGGCCGCTGAAGTTGCAGCTTGCGCGGCCCCTGGGCCACGGGCAGATCGTCGCTCATCAGCCGCCTTTGCCGCTCTCGCCGACAAACCAGTCCTCGCGGTCGCGGAACAGGTAGTTGAAGGAGGTCAGCGAGCCGTAGCAGCTTGAGACGTACTGCTGCAGCTGAATTTTGTCCGACGTGTCTAGCTTTTCATGTGTGTTGATGCGCTGTTCAAGGACGCGCAGCTTGTCGCGGATCGAGATGACTTTGCGGAAAAGCACGTCGATCTCCAAGTCCTTGGTCGCCAATTCGGCGTTGCCCGGGTGGACGACTACTTTGCCGCCGCGATAGCGCGGGTGCAGCTCGGCGTCGGAGATGCCAAGGGCTTCATCGATCACTTCAGCCAGGATTTCTTTGAGTTGCTCTCTTTGCATGGTCGTTCCCTCTTCGCCCAGCGGAATTTCGCGCAGCCGCGGCGGCCGGACAAACTCTTGCTCGGCGGCTGCGTGGCGCGGGCCTGGGCCACTGGCTGGAGCGCGCGACCTCTCAGCGGCATGGCGGTTTGCTGCCTGTGAAAGTCGCACAGATTCATTGCGTTTGGCCGATTCGCGCTGGTACGGTGACAAGTCTGCGTCGGCCGGCACCGGCGCGCCGGGCATCAGGTGGTTGCGGTCCAGGTGGTACTCTGGGCAGCCAAAATCGCTAGACGATACCTCTGGATGGGTGGGTTTGCCGCGGCACTCGCCCATCCCGCGGCCCATGCGGTCGGTAAAAGACAGGCGAAAGTGCCGGCACGAACCGCAGCGGTTGTAGACTTCGGTGATCTCAGCCATCGGGCCTCCGGAGCTCCCTATCGCAGAGCCCGCGCACTGGGTCAAGGTCCTGGCGTGAGCGACGGTTTGGGCAGCTGCCGATCCGCCGCAGAGGAGCTGGGGGCAGCCGGGCGATCGGCGGCACAGCGGCGCTCCGCTTCCGCTTGTTCTGCGGCCAGGTGGGCCTTTTGCGCTGCTTCGACCGCTTCGCACCAGGCTTCAGCGCGCTCCACGGCAGAGGTGCCGCGTTCCGCAGCCAAGCGGTAGGGCGCCAGGGCCATCGCCGGCTTGCCAGCCGCTACCGCCGCTCGCGCTTCAAACAGCGCTGCCAGACGCCCTGCAGGTTGGCGCTCCTCAAGCCATTGCCAGGCGCGCTGCAGGTCTGCGGCTGCGGAGGCTTGGGCCGCCGGCCGTTCTCGCCACGCCCACCAAGCCGCCCGGCCTAATAGCTCTGGGCCGGCGCTGTCGTGTTCTTGGAGCTGGGCCCACGCGGCGATCAAGGAGCGAAGCTGGCCTTCTCCTTGAGGAGCAAGGGCTTTGAGCCATGTTGCCGCCGGCTCTTGGCTGGGCTGGGCCAGCGCCGGGATGGCCAACGCCGCCAATTCCAGAGCCTGCGCCGCCGCCGCGGTCGAGCGGCCGTCGATCGCCAGCATGCCCCGCAGGTGCTCGGCGGCCTCGGCGGGCTGCTTTTCTGCCTGGGCCAGGGCGCTCAGCACCGCCCGTTGGCGCACGCCGTCGCAGCGGCCGCCCTCTGCCTTGACCAGGGCCTGGGCGTGCTTCTTGGCCCCCGCCTTGTCTCCGCCTGTCACTGCCAGCTCTAGCAGCAAGCTCTGGGCGGCGCAGACCTCCCACCAAGCGTCCGGCGGCGCCTTGGCTTCGGCGATCGCTGTCAGCGCGGTTTTGGCGGTCCGGGCCTGACCGCGCCGCAGCGCCTTGGCCGCCCGCCCCAGCGAGTCGCGCAGGCCCGCCGTCGTCGGCTCAACCTTGGCGGCCACAGGCGGCGGAGGTGGCGGTGGGCCGCTCTCTGCCTGGGGATCTTCCGGTTCTGCCCCATCAGGAGCGTCGCTGGCCGAGTGGTCTGGATCTGGCTTGGCGGCTGGATCGGCCTTGGCCGCCAGCGATGCCAGCCGCGCCTCGATCGCCCGGGCAGATGGCCTAAAATCCTTGGCGAATCGCCCCAGCTTGACCCCCAGCCACGCGGCGAATTCGCGGTCCAGCTCGTCTGGCGTCTTGGCATACATCTGCTCGATCAGCTGGTTGGTGCGCTTGCCGGGCTGGTGGGCCAGGGCCAACTGCCGGACCTTGTCTCGCCCGTACACCTCGGCCAGGAATTCCACCGTGCGCATCGCTTGATCGTAGGCGTCCAAGATGTCCTGCATGGAGCGGGCCTGAGAAAACGCCAGGTTGAACTGGGCGATCTTGGCGAGCTTGCCCTCTTGCAGGCGGTCCCAAGCGCGGCGCTCATCGCTGGGTCGCCAGCGCGGCTCGGCCCAGGCGCTCTCCATCATGGCCAGGCCCTCCGTCAGCCAGCGCGGCACCCGTCCGCCGGTGGCCTGAATGTGCACCACATGCGAAAGCTCATGGTACAACACCATTTTCCAGTTGAACGGCTCGGCCATCGGCGATCGCGAGGTCACCAGATGGCCAAAGCACACCGCGTGGGCGCCCAGCTGCGGCAGCCCGACGGTGCGCACAGAAAACTGTTGGCGATCCGCAAAGATCTCCACCTGTAGGGGCCGCTGTGTGGCGAACTTGTACAGGCCGTCGAGCTGGTCGATCGCCTCTTGGACAAAAGGCACCACCGCGCGCTCCAAGGCCTTGCGCTCGCGCTTGTGTAGGCGCACGTCGGCGCGGGCCCCCGGCAGCAGCACCATGTGCTTGAGGCCGTCGTCATAGAGGATGCTGAGCTGGTTGGCGGTGCGCACGTCATAAGGATCGCCGGCATACGCCGCTTCCAGGGCGCGCTGAGCCCCCGCGTCATCGGCCTGCCGCGCCAGCGCCATCCCCAGGGCGGCGTGGGCCTGCCACAGCTCCGGCTGGCGCTCAATCGCCGTGTCGAGCAGCAGCTTGACCTCGCGATAGCGGTGGGCCATTTCCAGATAGCCGGCGGTGACCAGGTACAACTCGCCGTCGTCCTTGTTGATCTTGCGCACGGCCTGCTCTGCGCGGGTCCAGCAGGCGCCGTCATCGCTCAGCTTGCACCAGGCGCCGCGCACCCGCAGGATCCCCAGATCGTCGGGCCGCTGGGTCTGGGCGATCTGGATCAGCCGGTCCGCCTCTTGCAGATCCTCGTCAAAAAGCGCGATCTCGGCGCGCAACTGCAGGGCCGCCAAGCAGTGCGGGTTGTCCGCCAACACCTCGCCGAGCCGTTTGCGCGCCCGCGCCACATCGTGATCGCTCAGCAGATCGATGCGCCCCAGCGCCACCCGCGCCGCCAGATGCTTGGGCTGCAGCGCCACCACTTGCCTCAGGCTGCGGTCGGCGTCGCGATAGTTGTACTTTTCCAGATAGAGCAGGCCAAAGGCCAAGGCGACATCGGCCTTTTCGCCATCGCTCTCCGCCCCTTCTTCCGCGGCCCCCAGCACCGCCAGCGCGTCCTTGGGGTAGCCGTTGAGCTGCAGCGATCGCCCCGCGGCGATCAGCTCCGCGGTGGACTTGAGCCCGCCGGCCTGATAGAGATCAGCAATGGGATCAAGGAGCTTTCTCGCTTCGACGGCTTTGCCCAGCTGGTAAAGCTGCTCGCCCAAGGCCACGCGCAGGGCCACGTGCTTGGGGTGCAGCTGGCAGGCGCGCAGCAACAGCTTGTGGCGATCTGCGTGGTTGCCGATTTGCGCTTCGACTTCAGCCAGGGTCAGCAGCAGCTCGGCCGGCGGCAACTTGGCCTGGGCCATGGGCTGCAAGAGGCTGCGGGCCGCTTGATATTCGCCTTTGTCACTCCACAGTTGGGCGAGCAGTTCGGCTTCAGCTGGGTGCCACGGACACTGGCCGAGCCGTTCGCGCGCCGCGCCGCGTTGATCGCAGGTGTCGGCAAAAAGCCCCAGGGCTAGATCGCCTTTGCCCTGGCGGCGGTAGTCGCTGGCTTCGCGCAGGAGCG
>JBIKTV010000261.1:0-7929 GCA_044347905.1 Myxococcota bacterium | reverse complement strand
CCGTCCAGGGGCACCAGGCGCTGGCCCTTAAAGGCAAAGGGATTGACCTCAAGCTCGGCCAGATCCGGGCCGTCTTGGCCGCGGTCGACGCAAAAGCGCTGGGCCAGCAGCAAGAACGCGCGGAAACAGCGCAGCAGCTCGCCGTCCGACACCTGGCGGTGGTGGCCGCGGGCGTGGCCGGACAGCAGCTCGTAAGCCACCGTGGCTTTGAACAATTCCAGGAACTGCTCGGCGGTGATGTCCATGGCCGGCGCCTTGGCCACCGCGAGCCCTGGGCGCATCCGCGTCGCCAGAAGCTCCATGTCCACGCCGCCCAGCCCCGCGGCAATCACCGGGCCAAACTCGCGGGTGGCGCGAATGCCGACAAACAGCTCGCTGCCCACCGACTCGTGGTGCTCGACAAACTCGACCACTAGCACACCGCGGACGTCGTGATCCCTGTGGCGCTGCAGGAGCTTATCGATCTCTGCGCGCACCAAGTCGTGGCGCTTAGCGGCAAAGACCACTGCCTTGGCTTCTGTCTTGTGGACCACGTCCGGCGCCACCAGCTTGATGACCACCCGCTCGCCGGCAAAAGCGTCCAGGGCCGACTCTGCCAGCAGCTCATCGCGGCTCAAAAAGATGTGGCGCGGCGGGCTAATCGCGCCGATGAGCTGGATGATCTGGTAGACCTCGTGCTCAAACAGCTGCTTGCGGCCCTCTTCATACGCCGCTTCCAGGGCGTGTTCGACGGCGTGGATCTCTGCACCGCTCAAGCGGTCACCGCTGGCCATGGGCTCAAACACCGGGGCATCCGGCGGCTCTGGGGCGGCGAGCAGGTCGGCTGGCAGCGAGTCGATCCAATGGCGCACCGCTGCTGAAGAACCGCCCTGGTCCAGACCCAGGAGGTACGCCGCGGTGGCAGTGCGGCCAAAGCGAAAAGCCCGGCGGTTCACTTCGACGACCTTCTCGCCCTTGGCGGCAAAGCGCGCGGCCATGCCCTCTTCCAGCTGCTGGGCGTCCAAGTGCAGAAACCTAGAGGCCGCGCCCAGCACCACCATGTTGGCCGAACGCCCGGAACCTGCGGCCCGCGCCAGCCGGTCTGCGTCGACCATCACGTGGCCCGTTCGCGCGGCGATCTTCTCCAACACCTCTTCAATCGACGGGTAATTGCCGATATTGACAAAGGCGCCAATGCTGGTGAGCAGCACGCCGTCCGGCTTGAGGTACTGGACATAGCGCAGGGCTTCTAAGGGCTCCACGGCGATGACCAGGTCGGCCCCACCCAAAGCAATGAGATCGCTGTAGATTTGCCGGTCAGACAGGCGCAAGTGGCTCTGCACCGCGCCGCCGCGCTGGCTCATGCCGTGGACCTCGGCCTGCTTGACCTGCAAGCCCTGGGCCAGCGCCACTTGGGAAATCGCCTCGGCAATCGTCAAAATGCCCTGGCCGCCGACGCCCGCCAGAATGATGTCCTGCTTCATGAATTCCCCCTATCAGGCCTGCGCCAGCCCCATCTCAATGCGCGTGGGCTTGACCTTCATCTGCACGCAGGCCCGCACGGCGACAATCACGGACAATCCGCGGTGTTCCACAGCTTTCTTGATGACCGCTACGTTGTCTTCATGGCGGTTGTGCAGCGGCTCAATCACGTGGATGTGCTCTTTGGCCACGCCCAGGCCCTCTAGCACTTGAATCAGCGCCGGCCCCGTGGTCAGGCTGTCCTGGGCGCCGGTCATCGCGGTCGTGGCGTTGTCGAGCACCAGCACGGTGATGTCGGCGTCGTCGCGCGCGGCGGAAATCAGCGGGGTCATGCCGCTGTGGGCAAAGGTCGAGTCGCCAATCGTGCACAGCACCGGCCAAGTCCCCGCGCGGGCAGCGCCGTGGGCCATGGAGATCGACGCGCCCATGTCGACACACGCATGCACTGCGCGGTACGGCGGGGCCACGCCCAGGGTGTAGCAGCCGATGTCGCTAAACAGGATCGGGTTCATCCCCGTGGTGGCGGCGACAATCGCGCCAAAGCTGTCGATATGCGGGCAGCCCTTGCACAATTGCGGCGGCCGGTTGGCCAGGTCCTGCGGCTGTTCGTACTGCTTGGGCGGCAGGCCCAGGGCTTGGGCCAGGATGTCCGGCGTCAGCTCGCCCGTGGCCGGCAGGTCGCCCGTCAGCCGCCCGCGGATGCGCTTGCCCGGCACCCCCAGCAGGCCCACCAGCTGCTTTTCTACCAGCGGATAGCCGTCTTCGGCCACCAGAATGTCATCGCAGTGGTCGACCAGCTGGCGCACCAGCTCCGCCGGCACCGGGTACTGTCCCAGGTGCAGCAGGCTCAAATCGCCAGGGCCGTCATTGGCTTCCAGAAGGTAGTTCTGCGCCAGCCCGCAGGTAATCACGCCGCGCTTGCCCGCCAGCCGCAGGTGGTTGCGCGGGCTCTCCGCCGAGTCCTTGCGCAGCTTGGCCTGCATCTCTACCAGCACGCTAAACCGCGCCCGAGAAATCGCCGGCACCAGCGTCCAGCTACAGGCGACCGGCCGCTCAAGTGAGCGGATCTCTGCGAGTTCATCGGCGGTTTTGACCGCGACATTGGAGCGGCTGTGAGACAGGCGCGTGACCATGCGCACGACCACGGGCAGCTTGAGTTCCTCTGAATAGTCAAAGGCCTTGAGCACAAAGTCGTAGGCTTCTTGCTGATTGCTGGGCTCCAGCAGCGGCACATGGGCAAAATCCGCGTAAAACCGGCTGTCTTGCTCGTTTTGCGAGGAGTGCATGCCCGGGTCGTCGGCCACCACCAGCACCAAGCCGGCGTTCACGCCCGTGAGCGCGGAGTTGATGAACGGGTCGGCCGCCACATTGAGGCCCACGTGCTTCATCGACACCAGCGCGCGGCGACCGGCGTAGGACATGCCCAGCGCCGCCTCATACGCCACCTTCTCATTGGCCGACCACTGCGCTGAAATCGCTCCCGATTTGCACTCTTCGCGGCCGTGGATGTACTCAAAGATTTCGGTCGCCGGGGTGCCGGGGTAGCTAAAAGCACCGCCGATACCGGCGTCAATGGCGGCTTGGGCAATGGCTTCGTCGCCGAGAAGGAGGCGGTAACGCATAGGGGTCCTCGTCGCAGTGGGCCGCGCTGCGCGGCGCGCGTAGGATACGCGGGATTGGCCTTTGCGGGGGCTCTGCGGCGCCGGGCTTGTCGCGCGGTTGTCACGGGGGTGGCGGTCGAGGACGGGGCAGCGGCGGCAGCGAGCGCACCTGGCGCGGGGCGGTTTGGGCGCGTCGCCTTGGGGCGACCAGGCTCGGATTTCTGGCCCGCTGCCGCCAGGCCCCTGCGGGGCGCGGCGGCGCCGGGCCAGAAACGGCATCGGATGCCGCCGCTTCGCGGTCTCGATCCTTCGCGCGTCGGGCGCCGGACAGGTGCCAGGCAACTGTCTGATCCATGATATTACATGGGATTCACTTCCTGGCAAGCGTCCGGGGGTGGTCGCGGTTGATTGTTCTGACCGCCCAACATAGTCTCGCGAACCGATGGACTCGACCAACTGCCACCCGCCCGCACCTACCCAAGGGCCGGGGGGACCGCGCTTGGCCCTTCACCCCGCTGACCGCCCCCGAACCCACCGTGGCCGAAAAAGCGCATCTGCCCATCGCCCAAACCACTAGAGGAAACAGCATGTACGTCGACGGCTTCATTCTCGCGGTCAAGAAAGACAAACTGGACGTCTACAAGGCCATGGCCCGCATGGGCCGCGAGACCTGGATGAAATTCGGCGCGCTTTCCTATGTCGAGGCGCTGGCCGACGACGTGCCCTACGGCGAGCTCACCTCGTTCCCCCGCGCCGTCCAGGCCACGGAAGACGAGCTGGTGGTCTTTGCCTACATCACCTACCGCGACCGCGCCCACCGCGACGAGGTCAACGCCAAGGTCATGGCAGAGATGCAGTGGGACGAGAACAACATGCCCTTTGATGGCAAGCGCATGATCTTTGGCGGCTTCACCGCCTTTGAGGTGGCTTAGCGGAACCGTGGGTGGTTCGCCAGAGCGGTTCCAAGCGGCGGCGGCCGGGGATCGCCGTTGGCCGAACCCAGCTGCAAGCGAGACTTGACGTAAGGGGGGGTATCTGTCGCGATCGCCGGCAGCGCCAAGGTGTCTGGGCTTGCGGGCAGGCCAAAGGCGTGAATTCGCGGGCGGCTTTGGGCGCGTCGCCTGCCGGCGACCAGGCTGGGGCTTTTTGCGCGCGGCCGCCGGCGCCCACGGGCGCCGCTGCGCTGGCAAAAAGGGGCGTAGGACGCCCCCCTAGCGGGCCCTCATCCTTCGCGCACCGTGCGGCGGGAGGGGATCCGGACAGGGACATGGCGATTGTCTGATCGTTGAATTGCCACGGGAACTGTCCACCGGGCCAGCGATCGTCACCCGCAGGGCCGAGCCCCGGGCGTCGCGCGGCCCCCTAGCGTCGCAGGCCACCGGAGCCCCCCAGCCGCGGCGCGCCCGCGGGCTCGGGCGGCCAGCTGGCAAGCTGGACGCTAGAGCGCGGTCCTGCGACGCAACCGCGCAGCGGCGGCGGACCAGGAGGCCCTCAACTGCCAGGGCTGGGCAGGGGGGTGATCGTTTGGCTTTGTGGTGGTTTTGGTAACGCGGCGCTGCGGCAGGGGCTGATCAGCAGGATGTCCGCGGGAGGCACGCGCTTCTTGGCAAAGTCGAGGCTCGCCGGGGCCGGCGGCGCCGCGGCGTACGAAGGACCCCGGTTCTGGATCCTTGCCACCCCGGACGGCCAGGTTTACGCTCAAATGCACGGGTTTGGGGTACTAGCCTCAAGCCGGGCCGGTCAAGGTGAATTCGGCGCGGCTGAGTGGCCATCGGCGGGGTGAGAAGATGATTGTCCACCTGCGCGGTCTGCCCTCGGGGCATGGGCTCATGGCCGTCGCCGCGGTGCTCTGCATATGGGCCATGGCGGGCTGCAGCACGGGCGCCTTTGGCGGGTCCAGCGGCCCCAACGCAATGCAGGATGTCGCTCACACTGCAGCAGATTCTGCAAGCGATTCTGGCGCTGACCTCGCCGCGGATGCCCCGCCTGAACCAGACACAGGGCCCGAAAACGTGGGCGGCGATGGCGCAATCGCCGGCACGGACGCGGCCGCAGAGGTCGCCACAGCCGATAGCGCCGACAGCGACGCACCGGTCGAAGTCAACGCGGGCATCTGCAAGGCCAACGCCGATTGCTTCTGGTATGCGGTCGAACCTTGCCAAAGTGCCGTCTGCTTGGCCGGTGATTGCACCGCAGTGGCCCAGGACTGCAGCGACGCCAACCCCTGCACCCAAGACGGCTGCGCGGCCGACGGAAGCTGCCAACACCTGCCGCTCGTGGTGGCGTGCAGTGACGGCGACCCCTGCACCCAGGGCGACAATTGCGACCCGTGGGGCGACTGCCAACCTGGCGCCTCGCCGTGCCCCAGCATGGGCGCCTGCTCCACCACCATCTGCAGCGCCAGCCCCGGCGCACCCGGATACACCTGCAGCTATCCGGCCAAAGCCAACGGCAGCCCCTGCAGCGAACACCCGTGCTGGACCGGCGATTTCTGCAAGGGTGGCCAGTGCTTGCCCGGCCCGCTGCCCCAGTGCGATGACGGCCGACCTTGCACGCAAGACAGCTGCAGCGCTGTGGGGAGCTGCGTTCACGCCGCCGCCGCCGCTGGCACTCCGTACTCCGGGGGCAATGGGATGCCGGCGCTTTTCTGCCCGGCGCCTGGCAGCTCCATCCCTTGGAACTTCAGCCCTTGGGTGCTCAGCTGGATGGTCGATCAGCCGTGCGCTGAGTTCACGGGCTTGCCGAGCGGCTGGAGCTTCTCAAGCTCAACACCGGCCGTGATTGTCGATGGCGCGCCGCACCCCGTGAGCCCCAGCGCAGGCTGTGTCCGACGGATCGCCGGCGCCGGCGGGCCCGGGATTTCGACAGGCCTGTGCAGCCTAGAGAGCGGCGGGTGCCAGAGCTATGCGGCCCATGTCGACGGGCCGGTCATCGATCTTTCCAAGGCGGCTGCGGGCGTTCAGGCGGGGGTTTGGCTCAAGTACCTGCTCAGTGTCGGCGACCTTCTGCCCCCCAAGCTCGCCCAATTGCAATTGATTGACCAGGCGACCGGATCCGTGCTGGCCAGCCAAGCGCTGGTGCCGACCGCCTATGGGGCGCAAATCTCCCTCCTTGCGGCCCCGGCCAAAGGCGGCAAGGTGATCCCGCGGGTCGCTTTGGAGATGGCGGGCTCGCCAAAGCCGGCAGCGCTGGGCACCGGGCTGTGGCTGCTGGGCATGACGTCGCATGTGATTCTGCCAGCGGAAATCTGCGGCAACGGCGTGGACGACAACGGCGATGGCCACGCCGACTGCAAAGACTGGCAGTGCTACTGCTCCGAGGGCTATCAATTGGGCAGCTGCAGCGACGGGCTCGACAACGACGCCGACGACGCCATCGACTGCGCTGACAGCGAATGTGCCGGGCAATCCATCTGCGGCAAGCTGGTTTACGCGAGCGCCATGGACTGCGGCGCGCAGGGCTGGACCGCGCTGCCTGTTCAGCTCACCTCTACCCAGGCGAGCTGGGCCATCGACAGCGTGCCCGCCGGTATCCCACTCCCCGCGGGCAGTTGCGCGCTGAGTTTTGACAACGGCGTGAACTACAATTCGCCGGGCGGCAAAAGCTGGGGCGCCGTTTCGCTGGACAAGGGCATCGTTGTGCCCAAGGGCGCCAAGCTGTGGCTGCAATTCAGGGCGTATGTCGATGTCGAAAACGAGTGGGGCTCCGACGTCTTGCGCGTCGCCTTGGACTCGGAGCCCTGGGGCGGCTGTGGCGCGGTGCCGGCCTACCAGGTCAAAGAGTGCCTGACCAAGGGCACTCCAATACTCAAGGGCCAGGGCCAATTGGCCAAATGGACGACCTACAGCCTGAATCTGACCGCGCCTGCGGCCAAGGTTTGGCTGCGGCTCAGTTTTGACTCGGTGGACAGCAACTCCAACACCGGCAAAGGCGTATTCATCAAGGATTTGGTGCTGCACGTCGCCCCGTAGCCCCAGCGGTCGGCCCTGGGCGCGTCGCCGAAGCGGCGACCGGGCTGGGGCTTTTTGCCCGCGCTGTCAGCGCCCCGCTGGGGCGCGCCTGCGCCGGCAAAAAGGGGCGTCGGACGCCCCCCTAGCGGGCCACCATCCCTCGCGCATCGCTAGCAAGAGCATGAATCAAGAAGCAATTGTCGGTGCGTGGCCTGGGGCAGGGTGCCTCTCGCGCCGCCCGGCACAATTCGCCGTTGACGCCGCCGGGGCGCCAGCGCACCATCCCACCGCCGGCCGGCCCCGGCCCCAAAGGACCTCTGTTATGCCCAAAGTGCAGAACCCACAGGCGGCGCTCGAAGGGCCCGTCGACCTCAGCGGCCTTCACGGGCTGGCGCGCGAGTCGATGGCCTGGGACGCCACCGAGACCCGGGCGCGGCTGGTCAAGGGCGAGGTCAGCGCGCTAGAGGTCGTCGAAGCGGCGATCGCCCGGGCGGATCTGCTCGAAGCTCAGCTGGGCGCGCTGGTGTACCGCGATGACGCCGGTGCGCGGGCAGCGGCGCGGGCGGGCGGCAGCGGCGTATTCGCCGGCGTGCCAACTTTTGTCAAGGACATGGAGGCCCTGCGCGGCATGCCCACGCGCTATGGCTCGCAAGCTGTGCCGCATCGGGTGGCAGCGGAGTCGGCGCGCAGCGTGGCCCAGCTCCTGAGCACCGGCCTAGTGCCGCTGGGCAAGAGCACCACCGCCGAATTCGGCCTGAACGCCACCACCGAGCCGCTGCACGGACCGCCAACGCGCAACCCGCACGACCGCGCGCGCTCTTCGGGCGGTTCATCGGGCGGGGCCTCGGCGCTGGTGGCGGCCGGCGTAGTGCCGATCGCCCATGCCGGCGACGGCGGCGGCTCGATCCGCATCCCGG
>JBIKTV010000260.1:0-7946 GCA_044347905.1 Myxococcota bacterium | reverse complement strand
CAAGAACTTTCTTGGCCGATGGATGCAGGGGATCGTAGCGGCCAAAAACGTACTGAATCACCTCTTCTCGGCGGTCGTGCTCGATGTCCAGGTCGATGTCCGGCGGTTCGGCGCGCTCCAGCGACAGGAATCGCTCAAACAGCAAGCCCATGCGCACCGGATCAATCGCTGTAATCCCAAGGCAATAGCACACCGTACTGTTAGCGGCAGATCCTCTTCCTTGGCATAGAATGTTGTTCTCTTTACAGAACTGGACAATCTCCCACATGGTCAAGAAGTAGCCGCCGTACTCCAGGGTGCGGATGAGTCCCAGCTCCTTGGCGATCTGCTGGCGCACGTCAGCCGGCACTTCGTCATAACTTTCGAGCTGATAACGGCGCATCGCCCCCTGCTCCGTCAGCCGCTGCAGGTGCTCATCCAGCGTTGTGCCGTCCGGCAAGCGCTCGGCCGGGTACACATAGCGCAACTGGTCCAGGTCAAAGGTGCAGCGCTCGGCGATCTGCCGGGTCATCGCCAGCGCCTCAGGCAAGTCTTGAAACAGCTTGGTCATTGCCCAGGCCGACTTCAGCTCGTGCTCGGCGTTGGGCCGCAGCCGCGCTCCGGCGTCGTGCAGCGCGCAGCCCCGGCGGATACACGTCAGCACATCCTGCAGCGGCCGCCGCGCCGGCGTGTGGTAGAGCACCTCCGTCCCCGCCACCAGAGGCCAGCGATGTTGCTCTGCCAATTTGCGCATTTCCGCCTCGCGCTCCGGCTCGCAGGCCTGGCGATGGCGCACAATCAGCGCATAGGTGCGCCCGGCAAAGGCCTGGCTCAGCCGCCGCACGCGCAAATCGCCGATCCGCGGCGGCCGGTGCAGCAGCAGGATCAGCCCCTCCGCGTGGGCCATCAGATCTTCCCAACTCAACAGACAGCTGCCCTTGGCACAGCGCCGCCGTCCCAGGGTAATCAAGCGACACAGCTGCCCGTAGCCGCGCCGATCCATGGCCAGCAGCACCGGCAGTTCGAGCTCGCCCTGGCCGTCTAGCGTCTTGAGGTCATCGGCGCTAAACCGCTGCCCCACCGCTGGACGCGGCAGCTGCGCCACCACCGTCAGCTGGCTGCCGATGATCATGCGCAGGCCCTGCTCGCGGGCCGCCACATGGGCGCGGACAATGCCCTGCACGCCGTCGCGGTCGGTCAGCGCCAGGGCCGGCAAGCCCAGCTGGCGCGCCTCCGCCACCAATTCCTCAGGGTGCGACGCGCCTTCTAGAAAGCTAAAGTTGGACTTGACCCACAGCGGAACGTGGGGCTTGGCGTGCGGGGGCATCCACCACCTCCGCGGCGCAGCATACTGAACGTTTGTTCAGGCTGCAATGGCGCGGATGGCGTTCAGCCCTTTGGCCGGGGTCGGCCTGGGCCAGGGATGCGTATCGCGGAGCGACGGCGTCCGACGCCGCTTTCGGCGCTGACTGCCAAGAGAATTAGCTGCCAGCCCGGTCGCCGAAAGTCGCAGCCCGGTCGCCGCAGGCGAGGCCCCTAAAACGTCCTCGCGGTGCTGCGGCGGATCAGCGGCTACTTCTTCCCAAAGGGCCACCAGCTGTTGGGCGCGGCCGACTGGAGCTCGGCCTCATTGCCCTTCTCGCGGCACTTGCAGCGCTGGTCTTTGGGGACATTGCCGAGCACCTGCTCGACGTGGGCGCCGCAGCCGGCGAAGGTGGGTTTGCCGCAGGTGGAACAGGTGACGCGTTGGCACATGCTGAATCTCTCCATCGTCCGGCAAGTTGAGGCGCCGGACACGGATTTGGAGCCGCCCCCGGCAAAAGGGATTCAGCCGCGGCCAGCACGCCAGCTACTCGCGCGAAATCAGCAACATCACAGCGATTCTTGCGCCATCCCCCTGCTCTGCCACCGCCGCAACCCCCACCGCGCGGACATCCGCGGCCAACAGCGGCTCAGGCAGCTCCAATTTCTCCACATCCGGGGTCACCAGGGCCCAAGCGTGCATGCGCCCATGGACCAAATCGCGGGCCTGCGCTTCGGCCAGGGCCTTGGCGGACGCGCCGTCGACCTGCCCGGCGGCCGCAGCCCGCGCCCCCACCGCCGCTGCTTCAGACAGGGCGCCGTCGATGCGGGCCTCGGGCAACCCCATACCTGCCCTGCGCTTTTCGATTTGCGCGACCACCGCGGCTACCAGCTCGGCTTCACTGCGGCGATCGGCCGGCTTGGCAAACAGCTGGGTGACCCAGAAACGCCGCTCCTTGCCCGTGCCGCGCAGAGCGACGCCCACGCCCACGACCTCCGTGTCTTTGGCCAACAGGTTGCGGCGATGCCCCAGGCTGTGCATCAAGCCGCTCTGGGCCTCGTGCAAAGTCCCGTTGTGCGCTACGTTTTCTGCGTACTGCGCCGCCTTGTAGCCGCCGGCCTTGAGTCGGTCACCCGGCGCCCCGGTCGTCGGCGAGATGTGGGCAAAGAAGTCGCGATCGCGCATCTCTTCGCTGTGTTTGCGGCCGATCGCCGCCAGAGCCGGATCCCATCCCAGCGCTGGCAGGCCGTGGGCCGCGCGATCGGCATTGATGAGCGCAAAGGCATAAGCCTCTGCTTCTAAGGCATTGCGCAGCTTGGACTCGTCCGACGGCACCCGCGTCTTGAGCGTCCGCGGCGGTGCCTGACCGACCCACGCGCGCAGCTGGAGGATTTTGCCCGGCCCGCGCGGCCCTTCGCCCACAAACTGCACATCCATGGCGCCGCGGATGCTGCCGGCCTCCACGTCAACGGCCACCTGATCGCCGCGCACCTCAACCGGCAATTGTTCTTCGCGGCCATCGGGATGCAGCACCAGGGCCTTGACCTCGCGCCACGAAGCCAGCAGCCGCCCGCGCAGCCTCCAGCGCTCACCCAAGGCGATCTGCGCCGGCAGCGGCTCCATCTGCGCGCCCAGGTGCGTCCCCACCACGCCGATATGCCGCGGCATCTGCAGGCCATGGCGGTACACCTCGCCCACGCCCACAAACAGCGGCCCATCCGAGGTCGCCTCTTTGTCGCGGACAATCGCGCCGATGGCCTGGCGCAGCGCCTGCTCGCCTTCGCTGTTGGTGCGCAGCTGCTGAAAGCTGGAGTCCGCCGCCACGGCCCCCGCAGAAGCGACAGCAAAATCGCGGACATCGGATGGCACAATCTCGCCAAACTCGGTGGTCTGGTAGACCATTTCGCGCGCGGCCCTGGCGAGGTTGGCGTCATAGGTCGCCCGGCCTCCGCTCAATTCGCGCACCAAATCGCGGTAATGGGCATCGCTGTCGCTGAAACGCGCCTGCAAGTAGGTCAGCGCCGGATCCTCAGACAGAGAGATCGTCAGGCTCCGCCCCGGCCCCACGCTCGGCACCGGCGGCCCCGGGGCCCGATCCACCTTGCGCGGCGGCTCGACCTCAGCGACTGGCTGAGTTTCCCCAGGCTCTGCAGGCAGTTGCAGCTGCTTGCGCCCGGCGCGGGGCCGGTCCGGCAGCTCGGCGCGCGGCGGGTCGCGGCTCTGCCACCACAGCACGGCCGCCATCGCCACCACAAGCACCGCCAACACTGCATTGCGCATTCGCTTTCCTTGATCGCCTTAAGGCGCCCACCGGCGGATCCACTGGCCACCGCGGCCCACCAGCGCCTCCACATCGGCCACGGATTTCACGCAATCGGCTGTCAGTACATCGGGATCGCCGTCGGTGATGAGAATGTCATCCTCGATCCGCACGCCAATACCTCTAAACTGCTCAGGGACTTCAAGATCATCGCTGGCGATATACAGCCCCGGCTCCACCGTGAGCACCATCCCGGGCTGAAACTGCGCGGAGAGGTTGCCGCTGGGCAGGCTGTCGTGGTAACGCCCCGTGTCGTGGACATCCATGCCGAGCCAGTGGCTGGTGCGGTGCATGTAGAAACGCTTGTACTTTTCCTCTGCTATCAGCTCGGCCACCTCGCCCTTGAGCAGCCCCAGGTCCACAAGGCCCTGCGTCAGCACCTCAAGCACCTTGTTGTGGACATCGATGAACCGATTGTTTGTACGGCACAACTCAATGGACTTGAGCTGAGCATCGAGCACCAGTTCGTAGATCGCCTTCTGCTCCGGGCTGAACTTGCCGCTCGCAGGGAAGGTGCGGGTAATGTCGGCGGTCAGGTAATCGACCTCCGCGCCGGCGTCGATCAGCACCAGGTCGCCATCGCGGACAACCTCATTGTTTTCGCGATAGTGCAGAATCGTCGCGTTGTCGCCGCGGGCCACGATGCTGCCATAGCCCACCCGCTGACTGCCGCCGGCGCGGAACACGAACTCCAGGCCCGCCTGCAATTGCCGTTCATTCACGCCGGGTTGGCACATGCGCATCGCTTCATGGTGGCCTTCACTGGTCAACTGACCGGCGCGGCGGAGAATCGCCACTTCTTCCGGCGACTTGAACAGGCGCATCTCTGACAGCACCAGCGCCAGGTCGGTAAAGTGGTCCGGTCCGTCCAGGTGCAGGCGCGGCAAGCTGCGGTGGCGACGGGCGGCCTTAAACACGCTCTGGTCAAAGGCGGGATCGCGGCCCACCGGCCACACGACTTCGCGCGCTCCCTCCAACAACTTGCCCAGGTGCGTGTCGATCTCTTTGATATCCAAGGCTTGATCGGCGCCCAGCAGCTCGCAGGCCCGCTCCACGCCCACGCGCCGGCCGTTCCACGTCTCCATCGCCTTGTCTCGGGCGCGCACCAGCAGCACGTACTCGCCGTCCTTGCGCCCCGGGCACAGCGCCAGCAGCGAATCGGGCTCGTCAAAACCGCTCAGGTACCAAAAATCGCTGTCCTGCCGCCACTCATGCTCCACATCGTGGTTGCGGATGGCAAAGCGCGCGGACGGCACCAGGATCACCGCCCCCGGGCCAAAGGCGTCCATCAGGTGGCGGCGGCGCTGAGCAAAGTAGCTAGGAAGAGCCATCGGAATTCTCCAGAGGGGAACAAGGTTTAGCCGATCGGTGCCCGTCGCGCCCAACCCCTGGGCAAGGGAGGGCATTCCCAAGATTCACTGCAACGGGGCCATGCGCCGCGCCGCCAGCACCAGCGCCACGGCCAGGCCAAAGGCCACCCAGTGTTGCACATCGGCGGTCTGGCGCAGGGCGTAGTGCAGCACGATCATCACGGCCCAGACATAAACCGAGCGGTGCAACAGCCGCCAGCGCTGACCGCCGAGCTTTTTGACCGCCGCCGTTGTCGAGGTCGCCGCCAAAACGCCAAGGCCCACCAGGGCGATCAGCCCCGGCCACAGCCAGGGATGCTTGGCAAACTCCTTGAAGATATGCTCCATCGAACCTTCGCCGACGGCCCACACCGCCACATGGATGCCCGCCAGCAGTGCGCTAGACAAGCCCAGGCGTTTCCGCCACCGCGCCGGCCAATTCGCCTTGAGGTGGACGCGGATCGGCGTGCAGGCCAGCGCGGCAATTAGCCAAACCAGCGCCCAAAACCCGATAAAATTGGCGGCCCACACGGACGGGCTGGCCAGCGGCCTCTCGCCCACCTGCTGCGGTCCGCTGATCACCGCTTGGGCGATGTGCGCCGCGGTCGCCAGCCAAGCGCCGGCAAACCAGAGATTTTCGCGCCTTTGACTTGAGTTCCGCTCTTCTAGGGTCATCGCCGCAGCCACTCCGCGCAGACTCGAGCGCTGGGCAGGCAGGCTAAACGTCCGCCGGCCCTTCGGCAAGTCGCTTGGCTTAAAGTCGGGCGCCCGCGTGCGCAATTGCCCTGGACTCAGGCCGCCAAGCGCGCCACACTGCTGGCTTTGGAGGTCGCGGCCTCACCGTCTGCAGCACCCAGGGAGCCCATGGCAAATTCAGCTGTCCACAGGCGATTTTGGGGTGGATTCATCGCTGCGGCTGTCGCCCTGAGCGCCTGCAGCGAAACGCCAGCGGCAAAACCTGCGCCGTCCGCCGCAGCAGATGGCAATTCCTCATCTGGCTCAGATGGTTCTGCGGGGACCGACAGCGAATCAACCGCAGACAGCGCCGTCACTGAAGACACCTCGGCCCTTGCGGACGACGCCACGGAAGCCGACAGCAGCGCCAGCGCCGACGCAGGTCCGCCGCCCGAAGGCAGCTATCCCGTCCAACCCACTGTCGCGGTTCCGCAATTCCCGCTGCGCTTTGCCATTCCACCCGACGCCAAACCGGGCAAGTGGCAAGACGGCGTGTGGATCCTGCCCAATGGCCGCCTGGTCACCCCGCAAGGAAAGCAAATCTTTCTAGGTGCTTACCCCATGGGCGTGGCGGCTCATCCGGCGGGCAAGCTCGCCTACGTGGCCAATGCCGGCAAGGCCAAGGCCGTGCAAGTGGTCGACCTAGACAGCGGCGAAGTGGTGCAGACCCTCAAGAAATCGTTTGTTTATCGTTGGCTGGCCGTCGACGACGCGGGCAAGTTCCTCTATGCCTCTGGCGGGCCAGAAGAGCCAACATGGCGATTTTCCATCGGCACAGACGGAAAACTCACGGAAGACAAGAGCTTCTCTACCGACCACGGCTTGCTGGGCATCGCGCTGTCGCCCGACGGCAATTGGCTCTACGGCGTCGCCTCGCTGTTTTCCTTGGACAGCAAGAAGTCGGTGGCGCACCTGTGGCGCATCGATGTGCAGAGCGGCAAGGGGAGCATCGTCGCCAAACTTGCTGAAATGCCATACGATCTGACGATCAGCGCCGACGGCAATAGCGCCTGGGTGATCAACTGGCTGGGCGGCCAGCTCCAGCGCATTGATCTGGGCCCGGACGGCGGCAAGGTGGCCCTGTCGACTCCGCTGGGCTTTAGCGGCCAAGGCGTGGCGCTGAGTCCGGACGGCAAGACCGTGTATGCCTCGGCCGTGGAAGGCGATTTTGTGGCGTTTGTCGAGGCGGCCAGCGGCAAAATCACCCACAAAGTCATGCTCAACCTGGGGACACTGCCGGGGATGGCGCCGCAGGGCCGCGATCCGGGGTTCATCCGGGTTTCTCAAGACGGCAAGCGCCTTTACGTAGTGTGCGCCCTGAGCAATGAGGTGGCGGTCATCGACACGGCGAGCGCCCAGGTGGTCGGCTCCGTACCGGTGGGCTGGTATCCGTCTGGCTTGGCGCTGAGCAGCGACGGCAAAACCCTGCTGGTGACCAACGCCAAAGGCACTGGATTTCCGCAGGGTTGGAAGGATCAGTCCTTGGACGAAGGCTATCTGGGCACCCTGAGCGCCGTGGCGATTCCGGGCGACGCCCAGCTGAAGACCTGGGCCAAAGAGGTGCTGGATAATCTGTTGGGGATCAGCGGTTTGGGCCGCGTGCCGGCGACGGCGGAGCAGCTGCAGGTCCTGCCCAACGCGGGCGGATCGCCGCAGATCAAGCACGTGGTCTACCTGATGCGCGAAAACAAGACCTTTGACGTGCAGCTTGGCGATCTTGCTGGAGAAATCACCGGGGTCACCGCAGATCCCTCGCTGACGCTGTTTGGCGAGGAGATCACCCCCAACCTGCACAAGCTGGCCCGCGAGTACTGCTTGCTCGACAACTTCTACACCGACGGCGACTACTCGGCGACTGGGCACAGCTACGCCATGGCCGGAAAAGCCTCTGACTATATTGAGAAGTTCTACAAGCTGTCCTCCAAAGGCGCGGACATCAAGTGGGGGGTCGGCGATGTCTCGCGCCCCAGCCGCGGCTTCTTTATCCACAACCTGCTGGGCCACGGCCTGACGGTGCGGGCTTACGGCCAGCTGGTCGGCATGATCGACGCATGGACGGTCGCCAACATCATGGAACTGGACTACCCGGGCCTGGTGTTCAACATGGGCGTCGCGGACATCGACAAGGCCAATTGGTATGCCAATCATATCAAAGCGATCGACCTTCCCAGCTACACGTTCCTCTCTGTGCCCAACAACCACACCTGCTGCGGCAACCAGCCGGACCACGACTCGCCCAAGTCGATGATCGCCGACAACG
>JBIKTV010000036.1:0-22708 GCA_044347905.1 Myxococcota bacterium | reverse complement strand
TGTACACGCAGCCCAATTTCGCGTCGCAGCTGTCGTCGGTGCAGGGGTTGCCGTCATTGCAGTTCTGGGCGCTGCCGGCTGCGCAGCTGCCGTTGTTGCACGCGTCGCCCGCGGTACACGCAGAGCCGTCCGCGTCGCAGCTCTTGCCCTGGTTCTGCGCCACAAGGCTGCATTTGCCGGTGCTGGTGGTGCACGCGTTCTTGGCGCAAGTGCCGTCGCCGCTCGTGTCGCAGCTCACCACGGTCTTGGGGTTGACCACGCACTTGTACGGCGCCGCGCTCTTGTCGCAGAACAGCGTGCCGTTGCACAGGTTTCCGTCTTCTTGGCCGCCGCAGTCGCTGTCCTGCACGCACCCGCACGTATTGGTGCCCGACTGGCACTTGCCGCTCGCGCACGTATCACCGGTGGTACACAAGTTGCCGTCGTCGCACGGTTCGGTGTTGCTGGCGTACACGCAGCCGGCCTTGGGATCGCACACGTCCGCGGTGCACGGGTTGCTGTCGCTGCACAGCACCTTGGGGTCCACGCTGGCGCCCGCGCACTTGCCCAGGCTGCACACGTCGCCCGTGGTGCACTTGTTGCCGTCGTCGCACGGATTGCTGTTGGCCTTGTTCACACAACCCAGCTTGGGGTCGCAGGAATCCGAGGTGCAGGCGTTGCCATCGTCACACGCCACCGGCGCGCCGCTGCACACGCCGGCCTTGCACGTGTCGCTCTGGCTGCAGGCGTTGCCGTCGTCGCACGGGTTGCTGTTGGCCGCAAACGCGCAATTGCCGCTCTTGGGGTCGCACGCGTCGCTGGTGCACGGGCTGCCGTCATTGCACACCGTCGCCGGCCCCGCGCCGCAGCTGCCCGACTTGCACACATCGCCCACCGTGCACAGGTTGCCGTCGCTGCACGGCGCGGTGTTGACCGCAAACACGCAGCCGCTCTTGGGATCACAGCTGTCGTCGGTGCAGGGATTGGCGTCATTGCACCCCAGCACTGTGCCGGGCACGCACGCGCCGGCTTTGCACAAATCGCTGGTCGTACACACCGAATTGTCGGCATTGCACGGCTTGGCCTCATTCTGCTCTACATACGCACACTTGCCGGTCTTTGTGCTGCACTGGTTGTGCAGGCAGGCGGTGTCGCCGCTCTCGTCGCACGCCACCAGCGTCTTGGGGTTGACCTGGCACTTGAACGGCGCCGCGCTCTTGTCGCAGAAAAGCGTGCCGTTGCACAGGTTTCCGTCCTCTTGGCTGGTGCAGTCGCTGTCCTGGGCGCAGCCGCAGGTGTTGGTGCCGGAGACACACGCGCCGTTCTTGCACGCGTCGCCGGTGGTGCACGGGTTGCCGTCGTCGCAAATATCCGTCACCACAGAATAACTGCAGCCAGACAGCGCGTCGCAGCCCTCCTTGGTGCAGGGATTGCCGTCGTCGCAGAGGGCTTTGGGGTCGGCGTTCAGGCCCTTGCAGCTGCCGCCGCTGCACAAATCGCCTTGGGTACACAAGTTGCTGTCGTCGCAGGGCGAGGTGTTGGCGGTGTTGACACAGCCGTCCTTGGGATTGCAGCTGTCGGTGGTGCACGGGTTATTGTCGTTGCAGCTCAGGCCCTTGCCCACGCACAGCCCGCTCGTGCAGACATCGCCCTGGGTGCAGGCGTTGCCGTCGTCGCAAGCTGAAGAGCTGAACGCGTAAGCGCACTTACCGGTCTTTTGGTCGCAGGCGTCGCTGGTGCACGGGTTGCCGTCGTCGCACTGCAGCAGGGGGCCGGACACGCAGACCCCGCCCTTGCAGGCGTCGCCCTGGGTGCAGGCGTTGCCGTCGCCGCATGGCGCGCTGGTCGCGCTGGACTTGCAGCCCTCTTTGGCGTCGCAAACATCGGTGGTGCAAGGGTTATTGTCGTCGCACGCCAGCGCTGGGCCGGCGGTGCAGACGCCCTTGGCGCAGGTGTCGCCGCTGCTGCAGACCGTGCCGTCGGCGTCGCAGGACTTGCCGTCTTTTTCGCTGATGAACCCGCACTTGCCGCTCAGCTTGTCGCACTCTGCCTTGCTGCACGCGGTGTTGGCAGAGCCGTCGCAGCTGACCACCGTCGCCGGGTTGACCTTGCAGGCCCAGTTGGGACTCGACTTGTCGCAAAACAGCGTGCCGTTGCACAGATCGCCGTCTTCCTGGGCCTTGCAGTCGCTGTCCTGGGTGCATTTGCAGATGCTCGAGCCCGAAACGCACTTGCCCGTCTGGCACGCGTCGCCCGTGGTGCACGGGTTGCCGTCGTCGCAAATCTCCTGGTTGTTCACGTGGCTACAGCCGCTCAGCGGGTTGCAGCCGTCGCTGGTGCACGGGTTGTCGTCGTCGCACTGCACCCCAGAGGCGATCGGCACGCCTTTGCACACGCCGGTCTTGGTGCATAAGTCGTTCTCTGTACAGGCATTGCTGTCATCGCACGGCAGGGTATTGGCGACATTTGCACAGCCGCTGGCCGGCTTACAGGAGTCGGCGGTGCACGGGTTCTTGTCATTGCAGTTGGCGGCCACGCCGGCGCAGGTGGATCCAGCGCACTGATCGGCCTCGGTACAGGCGTTTTCGTCGTCGCACGGCGCGTTATTGGCCTTGTACACGCACTTGCCGGTGGCGCCGTCGCAGCTGTCGTCGGTGCACGGGTTGCTGTCGTTGCAGCTCTTGAGCTTGCCGGGCACGCAGTTGTCACCCTTGCACAAGTCGCCGATCGTGCACGGGTTCTCGTCGCTGCAGCTCGCGCCCTCTAGCAGTTGGTGTTCGCAGCCGGCCTTGGGGTTGCAGCTGTCCACGGTACACGGGCTGCTGTCGTTGCAGTCCAAGGCCACGCCGCCGGTGCAGGCGCCGTTTTGGCACTTATCGGCGGCGGTGCACGCGCTGTTGTCGTTACACGGCGCGGAATTGAGCTGCCAAGAACAGCCATCAGAAGTACACAAGTCGTCGGTGCACGGGTTGTTGTCGCTGCAGTCCAGGGTGGGGCCGCTGCAAACGCCGTTGCCGCAAGAGGTCTTGGGCGTACACGGGTTGCCGTCGTCGCAGGGCGCCCCCGCCGGCTTGGCGACAACTTCGCACCACAGGTTGATGCAGAGCCCGGCGCTGCAGCCGTCGCCTAAAGCGACCAGGTTCTTGCAGTCTTCGTCGATGGTGCACGGCAGCTTGATCGGTCCGCCGCCGTCGCTGTCGCCGCCCGTGCCGTCCGCGTCATCCGCGGCGCCGTCTGCGTCATCCGCGGTGCCGTCCGCGTCATCTGCTGTGCCGTCGGCGTCATCGGTGGAGCCGTTCGCGTCATCCGCGGAGCCGTCGGCGTCGTCCGATGTGCCGTCCGCGTTGTCGGTGGAGCCGTCTGCGTCATCCGCTGTGCCGTCTGCGTCATCTCCTGCGCCGTCCGCATCATCGTCCGTGCTCACATCCCAAGCTAGATCAAGCCCTTCGCAGTTGTCGTTGGGGCAGCTTGTGTCAAACTTGAGGTCGAGTCCCGCGCAATTGTCGTCCGGGCATGCGGCGTCAAACGCCAAATCCAGACCCGCGCCGTCGGCCAGATCGGGGAACAGCGCGTCATAGGCGATGCTCGGCACGTCCGCTGCGTCCAGCTGGCCGATCGCAATGTCTGAAGTGCTGTTGGCATCGGGATCGGAGACTCCGATCACCGCCACGTCGTCTGAGCAGCCTGAGGCTAGCAGCGCGCCGGCCAGAGCCGCGATCAGCCAACCCTTCCAAAATGCCCGCGCCGATGTCATTTTTCGCATAGCCCCAGCCCCCAGTTGGCGTCCCATCCACCCCTCAGCATACCCAAGCTGACGCCGAGATCCAGCAAGTGCGCACTTCCTGCGGAAAACGCAGGCGCGGCCGCGGCGGTGCCGGAAGATTGACAGATGATGTCAGGAGGTTGGCGCGGTTCTAGCGCAACACGGCCACGCGGCGCAAATCGCCCGCGATGTTCTTCTGGTGGGCCTCTAGCGTGCCGCCGCCGATTTCGAGCAGCTTGGCGTCGCGCCACAGGCGTTCCACATGGTATTCGCCTACATAGCCGTAGCCGCCCAGCACCTGAATCGCGCGGTCGGCCACGTTCTTGCCCATGGTGGTGCAATACAATTTCACACCATCGGAGTCCATGCGGTTGCCGTGGGCCGCGGGATCCATCGCCGCTGCAGTGGCGTAGACGTAAGCGCGGCCGGCCATCCACTCGGCATAGGAGTCGGCGATGTAGCGCTGAATCTGGCCAAAATTGCGGATCGCCGTGCCAAACGCCTGGCGCTGACTCGCGTAATCATTCATAATTTCAATGCACTTGCGCGCAAGGCCCAGAGACATCGCCGCCAGGGTCAGGCGCTCGATCTCCAGGTTGCGCATCATGTGCAGGGTCGACTCGCCCTCGCCGCCAATCAGCGCATCGGCGGGAATCCGGCAGTCTTCAAACACCAACTCCGCCGTGGGCGACGCGCGCATGCCCAGTTTGTCCTTGATGCGCTGGCCCAGGCGGAAGCCCGGCGCGCCCTTCTCGACCAAAAAGCTAGAGATCGCCTTGCCCCGCGCCTCGCCCGTGCGGGCGTAGACCAAGAAGCAGTCGCCCAGCTCGCTGTCATCGACACAGCCGTTGGTGATCCACATCTTGCTGCCGTTGAGCACCCAGTGGTCGCCGTCGCGCACTGCGGTCGTGCGCATCGCCAAGGCATCGGTGCCCACCGCCGGCTCGCTCATGCCCATGCCCGCGACCCACTCGCCGGAGATGACCTTGGGCAGGACGCGCTTCTTCTGCGCATCGCTGGCGTTCTGGAAAAAGTTGTTGACAAACAACATGCTGTGCGCAAGGTACGCCAAGGTAAAGCCCGGGTCCGCGGCGCTCAACTCCTCATGGACAATCACCGCCGCAGTGGAATCCATGCCCACGCCGCCCCACTGCTCTGGCACGGTGATGCCCAGCAGCCCAAGATCGCCGGCTTTCTTGAACAGCGGCCGGTTGAACTTCTCTTGGCGATCGTACTCGCGGGCTTGGGCCCACACGTCGCGTTCGGCAAAAGCGCGGACCATTTCGCGCAGGGCCAGGTGCTCTTCGCTGGGGTTGTAGAGATCGGTGCGGGCCATCGGTGTCTTCTCCAGGGGGGCGCTCAGCGCGCGCGGAAAATAGCAGCGTTAGCGAGGCACCGCCAGTGCGGGTGAGCTCGTCGGTGGCGGCGCTGTGCGGCTACTTGCAGTGCGGTCCGTCGCTGACAAAGCCCACGGCCCCGGCCTTAAACGCAAGCGAGTACGCGGTGTTGGTCGACAAAACCTTGGTCGCGCCGGTGCCGGGATTGGCAAAATCGAAGCGCCACTTGGTGCCCGCCTCATCGCCCAGGGTCCACGGCGCCTGGAACGGCTGGCCAAAGCGGCTCCGACCGCTCAACCTCAGAGAAGCCAGCGCCCCGGCTAAGGATTTGCTGGCGGTCGAATTGCCAACGCTGACCGGGCAGGAGACACCCCACGCGGTCGACACGGCCGTGTAGCTGCGGATCTTGGCGCCGTCCACCCACAGCGTGCCGCGGTTGTAGCCCTCATACTGCAGGGCAAAGTGCTGCCAGACGCCGGCTTTCCACACCTGCTTGGTCGGGCTGATGACCTGGCTCAGGCCGCCCAGCACGCTTGCGTCGCTGCCGTTGGGGTTGACCCCCAAGTACCACTCCTGGCCCGCCGGTTGCCCGCACATGAACGGCGAAGCGGAGTCGGCCACGCCGACGATCCAGCCCACCCCACTGGCAGGCAGGGCGTTTAGCTTGACCCAGCCGTCGATCGCCCACGACGGCGTGTTGTACTCCATGATATTATTGGAGATAACCGTGACGCCGGAGTAGCTCATCGCCGTGCAGTCCACGTCGCGCAATTTGGTGCACACCGCGCTGCACAGGTTGGGCGGCGGGCCGTTGCTGGGGCCGCTGTCGCAGGCCTCAAACTTGGCCTTTTGGCCGTCTCCACAGCGCTCTGCCACCCCTTCGCCCCAACACGTGTCCGCGACGGTGTTGCCCGTGGCTGCGACCAAGGCGATCTGGTTGCCGCTGTCATCGCCAAAGCTCTTGGTACCCAAAGCTTCGTCAAATCGCCACAGTCCGCGGCTCATGCGGTCTGGCCTCAGCCGTCGCGGCGGCAAAAAGTTGTCGGTGTAGCGCGCGCCGGCGCTGACCCGCAGTTCATCGATGACCCCGGGGAACTGGCCCTGGGGCTTGACCGGCGATCCTGAAGCGACGCCCGGACTTCCGGCGCCTACCATCAGGACCTCCGTCTCCGGCGCCAGCTGCGGCGCGGGGATGGGCGGCACGGCGGGGATCGGCGCACCCAGCGGCTGCAGCACCCCGTCGACATACAGGCGCGGCTGACTGCCCGTGGCCCAGCCGACCACCGCCGCCACGTGGTACCACTTGCCCAGCACATACGAGTCGGTGGCCAACAGCAAGGTGCCGGGGTAGCGGATCAGGGCAAACTTGCCGCCGCTGACCATCAGCCCCAAGAACAGGTCGGATGTGCCTGCGATGAGCCGGCCGCCCTGCTGGACCTGGTCGACCCGCACCCACGCCTCTAGGGTGATTTCGCAGGTTGGGCAAAACGCGTCTGGCGCCCAAGTCTTGTTGATCACGGAAGTATTGGCGGAGTGTGTCGTGGCCACGTCAAACGCCCGCGCCAGCTGGCAGCCCTTGCAGCCGTCGCAACTATCGGAATTCTTGTCATCACAGACCTCAAACGCCGCCGCCACCACGCCGTCGCCACACACCGCAGCATTGGCCGGGGCGCCGTAGCAGTTGTCTGCGCCGATCTTGGCGAGGCCGCCTTTTTTCAAAGAGTTGGCATGAGGCCCGCTGTCCGTGGAGACGACCCCAGTCGCCAGAGCCGCCGCCGCGTCGTCAAACAGCCACAGCGCCCGCGTCTCAGCTTCAGCCACCGGCACGCGCGTGGGCACAAACGCAGCGCCGTACAAAGGGGCCGCCGTCAAGCGCACCGCGTCGATGGCGCCGACAAACAGCTCCGCTTCCAAGTCCGCATATCGCCTGCCGATCTGCACGGGGACTCCCGGGGCATCGCTGCGGAACTTGGTCAGGTTGGCCGTGGCGGCGGGCTGGCCGTTCACATACAGGCGCAGCCGCCCTTCGCTCACGACCGCGGCGACATGGTTCCACTTGCCCGCAGTCACCGCCACAGTTCCCGTAATTGTCTCGCCGCCTTCCGGGCCAATGTGGTTGAAGAATAGCTGACCGCTGGTCGCCATGAGCCCCAGGGTCCAGGCCGCTTGGGCCGGCGCGCTCACCTTGGCCTTGGAGGCAATTCCCATGGTCGTGCCAAAGGAATCCGGGCGAATCCACGCTTCGACGGTCATTTCCTTGTCGAGCGCCAGGTCGCCTGTCTCCGTGCCCGGCGGTCCAGGGGCCACGGTCGCTTCGGCCCAGCTCTTGCCGTCCAGGGTCAACACCCCGCGCGGCTTGCAGTTTTCACAGCTGTCGCACGCCGCAGTGTTGCCGTCGTCACAGGTTTCGCCGGTCTTCGCGTCGATGTAGCCGTCGCCGCAGCTGGGGGTCTTGCACGCGCCCGCCACGCACCAGTTGCCGGCCCCGCAATCGGTGGTATCGGCGACCGGCTTGAAGGAGCAGCCGCTGACCGCGCACTGATCTTGGGTGCAGCTATTGCCGTCATTGCAGACAAATTTGATGCCCGCGCAGCTGCCGGCCACGCAAACGTCGCTCTTGGTGCAGATGTCGCCGTCGTCGCAGGCTGTGCTGTCAGCGACGTTGACCGGGGCCTTACAGCCGGTGGCAGCCAAGCAACCGTCGATTGTGCATGCATTTTTGTCGTCGCAATCGACTTTGGGCCCGGCAATGCACACGCCCGATTGGCAAAGGTCGTTCTCCGTGCACTTGTCCCCGTCGTCGCACGCCGCGCCCTCGTACTCCGCAGAGGAGTGCTTGCACACCCCGGTTAGGCCGTCGCAACTATCTTTGGTACAAGGGCTTTTGTCATCGCAGTTCTTGGCCGCCCCGCCAGCGCACGCGCCATTCTTGCACGCGTCGCCCAAGGTACACGCCAGACCGTCGTCGCAAACTGCGATATTGTTGGTTTTTACGCACCCCGTTGCCGCATTGCAGCTGTCGTCCGTGCACGGATTGGCGTCGTTGCACTTCAGAGCTGGCCCGGCTTGGCATTTGCCGCTCGCACAGCTGTCGCCCACGGTGCAAACGGTGCCGTCCGCGTCGCAGCTGCTGCCCTCAAACGCCGTGCCGTCAAACTTGCACTCGCCGGTAGTGCTGTCGCATTTATCATTGGTGCAGGCGGACTTATCGTCGCAGATCGTCTTGGCGCCGGCCACGCAAATGCCGCCCTTGCAGCTGTCGCCCGGTGTGCACTTGTTGCCGTCGTCGCACGCCTGGCTGTTGGCGGGGTTGGAGCAGCCATTCTTGGGGTCGCAGACATCGTCCGTGCAGACTTCGTCGTCCGCGCAAGAGATTTTGCCGCCTGGCGTGCACAAGCCGCCCTTGCACGCGTCGTTCTTGGTACATACGGAGTCGTCGGCGTTGCACAGTTTGCCCTCTACCGCCGCCTCGTCCTGGCATTTACCCGTGGCCGGGCTGCACAGTTTCTGCAAGCACGGCGTGTCCTTTGACGAGTCGCAGACCACCACCGTCTTGGGGTCGATCGTGCACACGTAGGGCGCCTTGGCTTTGTCGCAATACAGCGTGCCGTTGCACAGGTTGCCGTCTTCTTTGCTCGCGCAGTCGGCGTTTTGGTTGCAGCCGCAGATGTTTTGCCCCGGCAAGCACTGGCCGGCGCTGCACTGGTCGCCGTTGGTGCACGGGTTGCCGTCTTCGCAAACGCCGGCTTGGGCCGGGTGGGTGCAGCCGCTGCTGGGGTCGCACACATCGCTAGTGCAGCCGTTGTTGTCGTTGCACAGCGCGCTCACGTCCACCGCCAGACCCAAGCACGCGCCCTTGCCGTCGCACAAGTCGTTGTCCGTGCAGGCATTATTGTCCGTGCAGGGCTTGGTGTTGCCGCTGTTGACGCAGCCCTTGCTCGGCTCGCAACTGTCGTCGGTGCAGGGGTTCTTGTCGTCGCAGTCGCTGGGCCCGCCCTTGCACTGGTCGCCGGCGCACACATCTGGCCCGGTGCAGGCATTGCCATCGCTGCAGGGGACGCCCTCTAGCACTTGCACCGTGCACTTGGCGGTCTTGGGGTCGCAGCCGTCCAATGTGCACTGGTTGGCGTCGTCGCACAGGCCGTCGTCGGTCTTGCCGTTGCAGTCGTTGTCCACGCCGTCGCAGACTTCTGCAGTAGGTTTAAGCCCTTGGCAGGAGCTCAGCCCCTTGTCATCGCACACGCGATAGCCCGGGCAGCTGCCAAGTTCATTGGGCGCCTTGCACTCCGTGGTGAGCTTGAGCGCCACAGCCCGCGGGTCGCAACTGCACTGGACCAGCCCCTCTTTGTCCTTGGGACGCAGGCATTGTCGCGTCGGCTTGCCCTCAATCGTGGTCGCGTCTGCGCAATTGTAGTCGCTGGGGCAATCCGCCTGGGTTTGGCACGGTGCGCCGCAGAACGCCCCAGAAGCGCCGCCGTAGTCGATGCAATTGGCCCCGGTGCTGCCCAACGCCTCCGCGCACTGGGCGCTAGCGGTACACGGCTCGCACAGAAATCCCCAGCGCGGCACGCAGAGGTTGACGATGTCACCGCTTTTGCTGTTGACCTTGGCGCAGCTCCAGGCCTCGTCGCAGCCGCCACCGGTGCACAACGCCGCGCAAACCTTGCCTTTGGGCGAATCCAAGCAGAAGCCGGAGTCGCACTCGCCGTCGTCCGCACAGGGGCAGTACGCGCCGCCCGGGCACACCAGCGACTGCGTGTCGCCGCCCTGCAGGTCCAGACCGCCCACGTCGCTGTCGCCGCTGGCCAGATCGTCTTGGGTGTCCACGGCGATCGCGCTGTCCGCGACGGGGGCCGCGGCCTTCTCTTCGCCACAGCCCCAGCTTATGGCGATGGCGAGCCACAAGGGCAAAAGCGCGGCAAATCGAGAGATTGCGCTTGGCTTGGCGCAGGAGGCGCGGGGGGTCGTGGCTGGCATAGGTGCGATCCGCTGCAAAATAATTCCCCCGCCCGGCCGACTTTGGCGCCGGCCCTCTGTGAGCGTTGGGTTTCAGCCCGCGCTTGTCAAATTTGCTCGCGCGCCGCTTCTGCGCCGGGCAACCTTAGGTCGGGTCGCTTGAATCAATTGCGGGCGTCGGCGCTACTGATCCCCCGGCCTCGATGCCCGGGTCGGCCCCGCCAGCGCCCCCAGTGGCTTGCGCGTCTGCCGGCACGAGCGCGCGAATCTGCCACGCGAGCACCTGGGCCGCCGACGCGGGGATGCGCTCGGTGATCTCCTGCTCAAATTCACGACCTGGGTCAGAGCCTTGCGCGCGCAGCCGCTGGGGCACAACGGCAAACGGCGCAGATACCCCGCTCGCCGGCCGCATCGGCTGAGTCTGGGCCAGCATCCGCGGGGTCGCCGGGAGCTCAACCTCCGGCATGGTCTCCGCATCCAGCGTCAGGAAGCCCACATCGGTCTCAATGTCGCCGTCCTCGTCGTCTTCCACGTCGTCATCGGCCGCCACCATGCTCTGGGTCTGGCGACTGAAGGGGCGCAGGCGCGGCTGGTCCGGAACCTCTTGTACCTTCAGCAGAAGCACGGTGATGTTGTCTTTGCCGCCGCCTTCCAACGCCGCCTCGATCAGCGCCCGACCTGCAGCCGCGAGATCGGTGTTGCCCAGCAAAATCTCAGCGATCTTCTCGTCTTCAACCATGTCGGTCAGACCGTCGCTGCAAAGCAGGTACAGGTCATCCGCCTGATACTCGGCCACCTGCACTTCCGGATCGACGGCGTCGCGCAAGCCAACCGCCCGGACGATCACGTTCTTGCCGGCAAATTGGCGGATCTGATCGGCCGACATCGGTCGCGTGCGGATGTAGTGGTTCAGCAGGCTGTGATCGTCGGTGATCTGCTCAAATTCGCCTTGGCGCAGGCGATACACCCGGCTGTCGCCCACGTGGACCAAGCCCAAGCGCTGCGTCCCACCCAGCACGGCCACGACCGTGGTTCCCATGCCTTTGTGCATCGGGTGGGCGCTGGCCTGATTCAGGACCTCGCGATTGGCGCAACGCACCGCGGCGTCCAGGGCGCGGCCTTCCTCGGTCGGCTGAGCTAAGCTCTCTCCCGACCAAGTGAATTCCGGACGTAACCGATCCATCACCAAGAAGCGCAGCATCGCGTCCGCGGCGATCTGGCTGGCGATCTCACCGGAAGCGTGGCCGCCCATGCCGTCGCAGACCAGGTACACCCCGGCCTCCGGGGCAACGCGGAAGGCGTCTTCATTGTTCTTGCGTTCCCGGCCAACGTTGGTCTCGCCGTAATGCAGGAGCTTGAACATCTTCTAGGCCCCAGAGTGGCGATCCGCTAGACGCGACGCCAGAGGATCGCTCCGTTTGACTTGCTCCGTCAAGGCATCGACCCTGCGCTAGGGCGAAGCTTCGATTCCCGGGGCATCCCTGCGGCGCGATGGGCTTACGGCAGCAGGCCCAGCTTCTTGAGCTCGGCGGCGAGGCCCAAGCGGGTCGCCTCCGTTGCGGTGATGAGCGGCAGGCGCGCCACCGGCTCCATGATCCCCAGAAGATGCATGGCCATTTTGGCGGGCTGCGGGTTGGGCTCGCCAAACAGCAGGCGCACCAAAGGCAACAGCGCCACTTGGCCGCGGGCGGCTTGGTCGATGCGCCCAGCGCGGAAATCGCGATACAGCGCCGCCGTCAGCGCGGGGGCGACGTTGCTCATCACCGAGATCACGCCTTTGCCGCCGACCGAATACGACGGCACGCACAGGGCATCTTCGCCAGAAAGCAGAGGGAAATTGAAGCCCGTGCGCGCGATGATCTCCTGGACCTGCTCCAGCGAGCCCGCGGCTTCTTTGAGAGCGACGATGTTGGGGTGCAGCGCCAGCTCGGCGACCGCGGGCGGCAGCAGGTTCACGCCTGTGCGGCTGGGGACATTGTAGAGCACCACCGGGGCGCTCGACGCATCGGCCACAGCGCGGAAGTGCTCCACCATGCCCGCTTGGGTCGGCTTGTTGTAGTACGGGGTCACGACCAGCACGCCGTCAACGCCCAATCCGCAGGCCTTTGTGGTGGTCGCGATGGTCTTCTTGGTGCTGTTGCCGCCCGTGCCTGCGATCACCGGGACGCGACCCGCCGCGGCTTGCACGACCGTGCCGACGACCAGCTCGTACTCCGCGTCGTCCAAGGCGCTGGCCTCGCCCGTGGTGCCGCACACGACCAAACCATCAATGGTTCCGGCAATCTGCTGCTCCACCAAGCGGCGCAGGGCGGGGACATCGACACTGCGCTCGGCGTCATTGCAGAACGGGGTGACGATCGCGGTGTAGGTACCCTCAGCGGTGAAGACGGCCATGTTTACAGCTCCGCAGCCTCGCAAAGAGGCGCATGATAGAAAGGGAATTGAAGGACTAGCGCTGATTTTTCCGCGCCGCGGTGCGATCCGCGTGGCGTTGAAGGGACGCGACAATGGCGTCGCGGGGGGGCAGATCGGGCTCTCGCTCCAGGCGATCCTGCAGCACGGCCGCGGCCTTAGGGTCATCGATGTCACCCAGGGCATACGCAGCGGCTTCGCGCACATACACGTCGCGGTGGACCAGGTATTCCCCAAGCGTCGGCAGGGATTCTGCGCCAAAACCCACGGCTAGGGCCCGCAGCGCCACGCGCATGGTGGCGACACTGGCTTGGCGGGCGCGCAGGGCCTCCATCAGCACCGCGCGACTCGCCGTGCTGGGATACCACTGAAGCCAGCCCAGGGCCCGCAGCCGCACCGGCGCCTCAATGCGCGAAGATGTTGCGGTTTCTATAAGCAGATCGCGCACATCGGGCCCAATGCGTCGCAGCGCCTGGCCATCCACCTGCGGGTGAGGCGCCTGGAGCAGTTCCCACAGCGCGGCGGCCTGAGAAGCGCGAGATGCGCTGGGCGCTACCTTGGCCTGGGCAAAAGCCGCAGAGGGGCCAGAGGAAACTGCGCCCAAGCCCATGGCCAAAGCCAAGGCGAAGGTAGACACGGGGGCGATCATGCGGCGGGGGAATTCGGTCACCATGGCTCCATCATAAGCGCCTCCGCCCGGCTCCACAACGCGCGGGGCCATTGCCCCCGGTTCCGCGTGATCGGGTGGACCGCAAGCCCTCAGACCTTAAGGGAGCTCGCTCTCGGTCGAGGCGGCCGGGGGCGTTGTCGCCGCGGGCCCGGCGTCTGGCGTGTCTGGCTCGGCAGCGACCTCAGCGACGACCGACTCGCGCAGGGCGCGCCCAGACAAACCCATGGTGTGATAAGCGCTTTCGCGATAGCGCATCGCCGTGGCCCGCGACAGTCGACCGGCGGCGACCTCGGCTTCGACTTCAGTGTAGAACTTGTGGACATCTACTGCGGCCAAGGCGAGGTCCCTCACAGAAATGGCCTTGGTGCCGCTGAGGAATTCGCCCACCGCCGTGGCGTCATTGCAGGTGCGCAGGGCTGAGAGAGCGCCCTCTGAACCCAGGGCCTTGAGCCCCGCCACTGCGACGACCTTGCCCATCGGATTGCGCCCGGCCAGGCCCGCGAGCAAGGCTGGCTCAGCGTCGAGCCCCAGCTCAGCAATGTGTTTGCGGGCCAGCGCAGCCAGCGCCATGGGCGGTTCAAGCGTGTGCCATTGCGGCAAGCGATAGTGGATGTCCGTGCGGAGTCCTGCCAAAACCCGCCGCAGACCCGGGACCTTGCGGTATTCGATCAACAGACCTGCGGCCCACCAGCGGTCGTCGGCGTTGCGCATCTCCAGCAGTTGGTCCATGTGGGTGTCGATGCGCTCAAAGCGCAGGGCCAGCTCGCTGCCGCCGCCCTGGGTCGCGGGGGTATTGGCCAGCTGATCCGCCAGTTGCCGGGCGGTGGCGATGACCGCGGCGGTGCGCGTCGCCGCATCCGGCTGGTCGAGGGCCGCTACGTTTGCGTGCAAGTCGAGCAACAGCACCAGGGCGTCGATGCCGCGGACACTGCCCAAGGCGGCGAGGTCGCGGTCCACCACCTGCAACCCGGTGGCAAAGAGCCGCCGATAGCCCTTGACCAAAGCGCCGGTTGCCGCTGGGGTTTTTGCCGCTACCAGCGCCGCGGCGGCCTCGTGGCGGCGCACGTCCGCGGCGATCCACTGCTCTAAGGCCTCTGCGGGCACCTCGCCCAGCTGAGCCACGTCGCCCGGGTCAAGCCGCGCTTCCGCCAGGGCCTTGATCTCCGCGGCTGGCTTGGCGCCATCGACACCGGCCATGGCCCATTCCGCAACAGCCGCCCGCAGTTGAGCGGCGGTCTCGCGGTCGAGATCGGCCTTTGCCGAAGGCGCAGAGGCGGCCAGTTGCAGCAGGGCAAAGCGGGCGCGGCTCTGGACCTTGGCGTCGGGGTCGTGCAGGGCGCCCAACAGCAACCGCGCCAGAGTCGGAGCCAATTCATCATGCCAGTCTGCAGACTTGCGGCCAATCGCCGCGACCTGGGCGTAGGAATCGCCGCGGGCCAAGGCGGTCAGCGCCAGGGCGCGGAATCCCAAGTTGCGGGTTGTGTCGGTGGCATAGCGCTCCACGGCCAGTGCGCCGCCGGGGCCGCGCTGCCACGCGCCAAAGGCCAGCTTGCGGCCGTCGTCGCCCATCTCTGCATCGGAGCCCAGCAGAACTTTAGGCTTGACAGCCATACCCTTAGGTCCGGTCAGCCCTGGAGAATGCAGGTACAGCGTGCGGCAGGCGGAGTCCAGGCTCGGGCGCAGCTGGCCAAGAGGTCCCGCTGCCACGGTGATGCGCCCCGACGCCGGGATGGCTTGCACCGCCGCCTCCAGCGCCTGGTCGGCGGAGACGTCTTGCAGCACATCTGCGTAATGACTCCAGTAATCGCCGGGCAGGCCATACAGGGCCGCGGCCGCCAAGTACTCAGCGATTTGATCGCCGCTGGCCAGAGACAGGGCAAACTGACCGGCGAGATAGCGCGTCGCCGCAGACAGCTCGGCACCCGGGGCAGCCACGCGGCGCAACTGCAACAGCTGGTCTTCAATCGCCCCAAGCGCGGGACCAATCGCCTCAGGTTGCAGCGAGGCCTCGATGGACCAGCGCCCCGCCAGCCGCCGGCCGTCCAGCCCGGAGTACACGCCGTAGGTCCACCCTCGCTTCTCGCGCAGCTCACTGAACAGCCGCGATGACGCGGACCCGCCCAAGATCTGATTCGCCACCGTCAGTTGCGGCCAGATGCGCGCCCGCCGCGGCGGACCGGCGGCCACCTGCACCAGCGCGGCCTGGGCCGCGGCCGGGACATCGATGACGTGGCACGTGTCGCCCGTCGCTGCCACCGGCAGAGCCACCTCTGGGGCTTGGCCCTTTTTCTCCAGCAGATCGCCAAAATTCGCTTCGATCGCCTGGGCCACGGCCTCGCTCGCCAGCGGGCCCACGGTCACCAGCGTCGATCCGCCCAGGCGAAAGCCGGCCTGCCAGGCCTCTGTGATCTGCTTGCGCTTGATCTTGGCCAGGCTCGCCAGCGTCGGCCCGCGCGAGGCGTAGGGGTGGCCCTCGCCAAACACCAAGCGCAGCGCAAGGTTCTGTGCCAGCACCGCGGCGTCGCCCAACTCAGCGCGCAGATCCGCGGCTACCTGACTGCGCAGGGACTCGATCGCCGCATTGTCCAGCTGCGGCTGATCCAGGGTCTCGCGCAGAAGCACCAGGAACTGCGGAAAATTGTGACTCAGCACCTGGCCTTCGATGACCACGGCGTCGGCGGCCGCGCGCACCTGCAGGCTGCCGCCCAAGCCCTCGATCGCTTCGGCCCAGCTGGCGCCCGGGTGACTCTTGCTGCCTTTGGTCAACAACTGCGCGGTCATCGCCATGGTGCCCTCAGGCCAGCGCGGGCCTTTGGCCGTCCACTCAGCGCCCCGACCGCCCTGGATCACCCAGCGCAGGTGCACCATCGGCTGATCGTCGCGGAGGGCCGTCACCAGCTCCAGACCGGCGCCGGGCGAGCGGCGGATCCCCTGGGTCCGAACGGTGGGGAACTGCGCGGCGACCTTGCCCTGGACCTCTGGGCGCACGGGCCAAGCGGGTTCCTGGTCCACAACGGCTTGATCGCGAACGGCGGGGCGAACGGGCGGGCTGCCGCAGGCGCTAACCAGGGCGATTCCGCTCAGCGCGGTCCAAAGGCGCGGTAGGCGGCGGATCATGGGAGCTCCGATCCGACCGGGGTGGCGGTCGCGGGCAAAGAGGCAGGGGCGTCAGGGGCTTGCACGGGAGCGGCGGCGGGGGCCGGTTCAACGGCGCGGCGCTGGGCGTCCTGTTCGGCCTTGGCTTTGGCGGCGGCTTCGCGGGCCTCGGCTTCGCTCAGCTGCTTTTCCGCGCGGGCGATCCAATCGGCCTTGGGGGCCAACTTGGTCTCGGCCATGCCCGCCGGCAGGGCGTCGATCTCCGCTTCGCGATCCCAGCGCAGCCAGCGCCGCGCCACCTGTTGCACCGCGGCGGCGTCGATGGCCCGGTAGCGCGGCAGCAACTCGCTGAGTCGATTGGCGTCGCCGTGATACGCCTCAAAAGTCGCGAGCAATTCCGCACGGGTTCCCGGACTGCTGGCGGCGCTGACCCAGGAAGCCTCAAAAACCGTCTTCGCCCGCTGTAGCTCGCCAGCGCTGACGCCGTTCAGAGCAATATCGAGGATCTCCGCGCGAATTCTCCGCTTGACCTCTTGCAGCGCCGCGGCCGAGGGCTCGGTCAGCTCAGCGTAGACCTGCAGCACGTCGTGATCGCGCCGGCCGTGGGTCGCTGCGTAATAGCTGCTGACCAATGCCTTTTCCCGCACCAGCCTCTTTTCCAGCCGGCTGGCTTCACCGCCGCCCAGGATCTGCGCCAACAGATCGAGCGCCGCCGCGTCCGCAGAGGGTTGCGCCGGCACTTTCCACGCCAGATGCACCGCGGGGGCTTGGGTCAACGGGTCGCGGACAACCGCAAAACTGTGCGTCGCCGCTGCTGTTTCTCCCGCAGAATTGCGCGTCGGCAGTCCTCGCGGCTTGATGCGCCCCACCGTCGCTTCCAGGAGCGGCCGGGCCTGCACCGCGTCGATATCACCGGACAGCACCAGCACGCAGTTTTCTGGGGTATACCAGCGCAGCCAAAAATCCTGAAACGCTTTGAGCGGCGCGGCTTTCAGGTCGGCAGCCTCGCCAATCGTGGAATGGCGCAGCGGCCATTGGCTAAACACCTTGTCCGGCACGGCCAATTGCGAGCGCGCGAGCGGCTGGTTGTCATAGCGCTCCGCCATCTCGGCCAGCACTGCTTGGCGCTGGTTGTCGACATTGGCGGCGTCGATCTTGAGGTGGCTAAAGCGCTCAGCCTCTAGCCAAAGGGCGAGCTCCAGCGCGGGCTTAGGCACGATCTGATAGTACCAAGTGCGGTCCACGCTGGTGTTGGCGTTTACCTCGCCGCCCTGGGCCTCCAAGAGCCTAAAGTGGTCCATCTTGGCGACGCGCTGGCTGCCCTGAAACATCATGTGCTCAAAGAAGTGCGCCAGCCCGGAGCGCCCCTCTTCTTCATCGCGCGACCCGACATCGACCATGATCCCCACAGCGACGAGCGGCGCGCTTCTCTCCGTGTGGATGACCACGCGCAGGCCATTGGCCAGAGAAAACCGCTGCGCGGGCCAGGGTTTTGGCAGGGGGGCCTCGGGCGCTGCGGCGGCGGGCGGCGGGGCCTTGGGCGCGGTCTTTTTGGCGGCCAGGGTCGTCGAGGCCCAGCCGGTGCTCCACCCCGCCGTCAGCCCTGCGGTCAAAGCCAGGGTGACCCAGGTCGAGTACACTGTTTTTCTTTGGTATCTCACGATCACCTCCGCAATCCCCGCTGGCGAGGGTAGCATCCTTGGCCACACCGTCAAAACGCCCCTCTCGTTGGCGACTGCCGCCTTTGAGCAGAAGCTGCGGTTGTAGTACCATCCTCGGCCCCGCGGCCCAGACCGCACACGGAAGGATCATGGCCACGCTCCTGCAGACCCACACGCGCACCAAAATGAACGGCGACTTTCGCGGCAGCGATGTCGGCCAGGAGGTCACTGTTTTTGGCTGGGTGCAGGCCTACCGCCACCACGGCGGCGTCATGTTCATCGATTTGCGCGACCGCTCTGGCTTTGTGCAGCTGCGCTGCGAGACCGACCGTCCAGAGGTTCACGCCGTGGCGATGACCCTGCGGCCGGAGTGGGTGATCGCCGCTCGCGGCAAGGCGATTTCTCGCGGCAGCAACATCAACTCCAAGATCCCCACCGGCGAGCTGGAGATCGAAGTCCATCAGATCGAAGTGCTCAGCGAGGCCCTGACCCCGCCGTTTGAGATCAAGGACGGCGTCAACGCCAATGAAGACCTGCGCCTCCAGTACCGCTACCTGGACCTGCGCCGGCCAGAGCTGAACCGCAACTTCGCGCTGCGCAGCCAAATCACTCAGATGACCCGCCAGTACTTCACGGGCCACAGTTTCTTGGAGCTGGAGACGCCGATCCTGACCAAGTCGACCCCAGAGGGCGCCCGCGACTACTTGGTGCCCAGCCGCGTGCATCCCGGGCAGTTTTACGCCCTGCCGCAGTCGCCCCAGCAGTTCAAGCAGCTGTTCATGATGGCCGGCATGGACCGCTACATGCAGATTTGCCGCTGCTTTAGAGATGAGGATCTCCGCGCCGATCGCCAGCCCGAGTTCACCCAGTTAGACCTGGAGATGAGCTTTGTGTCGCGCGAACAGCTCTGGGAATTGCTTGAAGGCTACGTGGCCGAGGTGTGGAAGCAGGTGCTGGGCTTTGAGGTGCAGTTGCCGCTGCAGCGCATGAGCTATCAGGAGGCGATGGACAAGTACGGCTGCGACAAGCCGGACCTGCGCTTTGCCATGCCGCTGTTCGACGCCACAGAGCTGCTGCGCGGCCGCACGGAATTCCGCCCGTTTGTCGGGGCGTTGGAAGCGGGCGGCATGATCAAGGCCCTGCCCATCGCTGACGGCTCGGCCTTTACCCGCAAGGATCTCGACACGCTGTTTCCGCAAGAAGCCGCGCAGCACGGCGCCAAAGGCGTGGCTTGGGCGCGCATCGCAGAAGACGGCAGCTGGTCGGGCACCGTGGCCAAGTCTTTGACCGATGAGCTAAAAGCTGAGCTGGCCGCGGCCATGGGCGTCGGACCCGGGGCGCTGATCCTGTGGGTGGCAGACAAGGCCTCGACCACCAATGCCGCCTGCGCGCGCCTGCGCCTGGTCGCCGGTGAGCGCTTGGGGCTGCTCAACAAGTCCAAGTGGGCGTTTCTCTGGGTCACCGACTTCCCGATGTTCGACTACGACGGCGACGAGAAGCGCTGGGTCGCCATGCACCACCCCTTTACCAGCCCGCGCCTGGACCACATGGACCGCCTGGAGTCCGACCCCGGCAGTGTCCTGGCCCAGGCCTATGACTTGGTCGTCAACGGCATCGAGCTCGGCGGCGGTTCGATCCGCATCCACCGCAGCGACGTGCAGGCCAAGGTGTTTTCGCTGCTCGGCCTGTCGGACGAAGACATCCGCAGCAAGTTCGGGTTCTTTGTCGATGCGCTGAAGTACGGCACCCCGCCGCACGGCGGCATTGCCCTGGGCGTGGATCGCATGCTCATGCTGTTGGCGGGCTGCGACAGTCTGCGCGACGTCATCGCCTTCCCCAAGACGGCGCGGGCGACGTGCTTGATGACCGAGTCGCCGAACACGGTGGATGACAAGCAGTTGCGCGAGCTGGGGATTGGGATCGTCAAGGCGTAGAGGTGTTCAGCGCGGACTGCGGGCCAGGGTGGTTTCTGGCTCGCGGTCTTGCTGCCTTGGCCTTGCGTTGGCGGGCCTGACGATCGACGCGCCGGTCGCGGTGGTCCTACGGGCAGGTGCTGTTGAGATTGCCAGGCGTGCCCTTGTCGCCCTTGGTGCCAAAGTTCTTGCTGCTGAGGCACCAATTGACCGACTTGCCCATCCCCGCGTAGTTCAGCGTGGCGGCGTTGAGCTGCATGCTGAACCCCTTGGCAGTACTTGAATATGCGCGACGGGCGATGATGCCCTTGAGGCAGTTCGCGTCGCTCGACAGGCACGCCTCGTCCGACCCGTTGGCGAAGGCGATGCTGCCGCCGCCGAGGTAGTCGTAGCTGTAGTCCGAGGGAACCAGCGTCGAGCCGTTCGCCGCCGTCGACGCGGCGATGACGACGTATTGCCCCGGCTGCACGACGAACCCGCCGGTCTTGTTCAGCTTGATGTAGTAGTTGTTGTCGCCGAAGAACAGACCGTTGAGCTCGACGGGATAGGGCGCGACGTTCAAGAATTCGACCCACTCCTCGCTCGGGTTGACCGGATCGGCCATGATTTCGGTGACCAGGATGTCGCCAACCTTGGCCTGGGCGATCACGTCGATCTTACACGTAGCACTACACCCATCGCCGCTGACGGTATTGCCGTCATCGCACTGCTCGATCCCGCTGACGATCTTATCTCCGCAATAAGCCAACTGCTCGCAAACCCCCGCCTTGCAGCCCTTGTTGACCCCGCACTCCGTCCCGTCCGTCTCCGGTCCGTGCTGGCAGCCCTTGGCCGGCGCGCAGCTGTCGCTGGTACACGGATTCGCGTCGTCGCACTTGAGCGCGCTCCCCGCCACGCATTTGCCGGCGCTGCACGTGTCCTTGTCGGTACACAGCGACCCGTCGGCATCGCACGCCGCGCTGTTGTTGACATGGCTGCAGCCCGCCTTGGGATCGCACGCGTCGTTGGTACATGGATTGCCGTCATTGCAGTTCAACGTCGCACCCGGCAGACACTTTCCGCCCTTGCACGCATCGCCAGCGCTGCAGATCGAGCCATCGGCGTCGCACGGCTTGCTATCGGGCGCAGAGACCAGCGCGCACTTGCCGGTGGTAGGCGCACAAGTATTGACTGCGCATAGTGAATCGCCGCTGATGTCGCACTTGACCACCGTCGCCGGGTTGGTCTTGCACGCGTAGTTGGCGGTCGACTTGTCGCAGAACGGCGTGCCGTTGCACAGGTTTCCGTCGTCGTCGCAATCGCTG
This sequence comes from Myxococcota bacterium, assembly GCA_044347905.1. Lineage (GTDB taxonomy): Bacteria > Myxococcota_A > UBA9042 > UBA9042 > UBA9042 > SXRM01. The sequence goes on along the minus strand of JBIKTV010000036.1, from coordinate 1,617 downwards.
TCGATCTGGCACTGGCAGGTGCTGGTGCCGCCCACGCACTGCTTGTCTTTGCACTGATCGCCGGTGGTGCACGGATTGCCGTCTTGGCAAGGCGCCATGTTGGCGGTGATCACGCAGCCGTCTTTGGGGTCGCAGGCGTCGTTGGTGCAGACGTTGCCGTCGTCGCAAGCGCTGGCCGCTTTGGCAAGGCCCACGCAGTTGCCCTTGCTGCACAAGTCTGGGCCGGTGCAGGCGTTGCCGTCGTCGCACGGCGCCTCGTTGGCCGCGTGGCCACAGCCGCTGGTTGGGTCGCAAGTGTCCAGGGTGCAAGGGTTATTGTCGTTGCAGTCCAGAGGTTTGGCCAGGCAAGCGCCGTCTTTGCAGCTGTCGGCCTGGGTGCAGGCGGTGCCGTCGTCGCAGCCGGCGCCGTCTGGCTGGGCCTTGCTCTGGCATTGGCCGCTGGCGGAATCGCATTGCACCAATTGGCACAGCTTGCCGGTGGGGCAGAGCTTGGCCTTGCCCGGCACGCACTGGCCGGCTTTGCAGGTGTCGCCCACGCTGCAGCCATCGCCGTCATCGCAGCCAATGCCGTTGTCGTCGCTCGCCGTACAACCGCTCGACATATCACAGCTATCGAGCGTACAAGGGTTGGCGTCGTCGCACTTCTTGACCGGTCCCGCGGTGCATTTGCCGCCCAGGCACTCGTCGCCCACGGTGCACGCGTTGCCGTCGGCATCGCAGCTGCCCGAGGTGGGGCTGTGGCCACAGGCCATGTTTACGGCGTCGCACGCGTCGGTGGTGCACGGATTGCTGTCGTCGCACGCGGCCTCGTCCATCGCGCCGTCGCAGTCGTCGTCCTTGCCGTTGCACGTCTCTGGCTCGATGACCGCGGAGCACTTGGACAATCCCTCTGCGCCGCACTGGCGAACGCCCTTGCAGGACCCCAGGACCTTGCCCCCTGCGTCCACGGCTTGCGAGGTGCAGCTGGTGCCCAATGCCGCGCTGACTGCTGCCGCGGTACACGAACAGTCGCTGGGGCCGTCGACGCCCGGGGCCGGCATGCACTGCATCGCGGTCTTGCCGTCGGCGCTCTTGGCTTCGCTGCACAGGTAGCCGCCCGGGCAGTCGCTGTCGCTGGAGCAGCCGGCGCCGCAGAAAAACCCAAGCGGACCGCGGTCTACGCACAGGGCCTTCTGCGCCCCCACCGCCGCACAGTCGGCATCGGCGTCGCACGGATTGCAGAGCACCGGCCACTTGGGCATGCACAAATAGATAAGGTCTGTCGTGCCTTGGGCGATGCACGCGTAGCCGTTGGGGCAGCCGGCCTTGCACTCATCGGTGCAGATCTTGCCCAGGTTAGGCGTGTCGATGCAGTGGCCGCTAGCGCACACACCGTCCTCTGCGCAGGGGCAGCCCGGCTCGCCCGGCAAGTCGCAGATCCACGGCGGGATGGCGGTGTCGCCGCCCGCGTCGCTGCTGTCGCTGGCCTGAATCGCGTCGTCGCTGTCGGTTTTTCCGATATCGGCACTGGCGCTGTCGCCGCTGGGATCAAAAACGTCGGGACTGCCGGCCGTGTCCAAGCTGCCCATCGTGTCGATGCCAAAGCTCGGTGTGTCCGTGCCCTTCCCAGCAGTCGTT
>JBIKTV010000259.1:0-7962 GCA_044347905.1 Myxococcota bacterium | reverse complement strand
GCCTGACCTGCGACATGGAAATCGCTCAAGCCCTGGACATCGCGGAGCCGCGCGGCAAACTACTGGGGCTGACGGCGCTCGCGTGGGTGCTGGCGGTGAGTGTGACGGGGGCAGTCGCGTGGCGCGCCAGCAGCCTGCCCGCCAAGAGTGTGGCGCAAGTGCCTGAACTGCAAGCAGGTGTCGCGTTGTGGACCGCTTGGCAGGCGGACGCGCTACAGCGCAAGGAAGACTGATCGGGCCGCGAAGCAGCGCGGCGTGCAATTGCACAGCGACGTGCCCATAGCTCAGCTGGATAGAGCATCGGCCTTCTAAGCCGAGGGTCGCAGGTTCGAGTCCTGCTGGGCGCGCCACCTCCTACAAGACCTGCAATTCTGCCGCGGCCCCGCCTGCCCCGCTCCATGTATTCGCGCGGCGGGGCCTTGCCGGTTCGAGTCCTGCTGGGCGCGCCACCCAGATTTCATTTGCCGCACCCTCACACGCATCGCTCCAAGGATTCGTGCGGCAGGGCCTTGCCTTACGCCTTTGCGGCGATCGCCTCGGCGCCGTAGCAGTTGGCAAAATCCGCCATTTGCGCTATCAGGCACGCGACGCGCCGGCCTTAGCCGGTGTGGGGGGGCACGGTCGTACCGCGCGAGACTTCCCCGGTTGCCGCATCATACTCATCGCAAGTGCAGGAAACTACATGACTTCCTCAAAGATCTACTGGACCCACATCGACGAGGCGCCGGCCCTCGCGACGTTCGCGCTGCTCCCCATCGTCCAGGCCTTCACCAAGGGGACGGGGATCGAGGTCGTGGCCTCGGACATCTCGCTCGCGGGGCGCATCCTGGCGAACTTTCCAGAGAACCTCACGGAATCACAGCGTATTCCTGACAATCTGAGCATGCTGGGCGCGCTGGCCAAGCAGCCGGACGCCAACATCATCAAGCTGCCCAACATCAGCGCCTCCGTGCCCCAGCTGCAGGCGGCGATCAAGGAGCTGCGCGCCAAGGGCTTTGACGTGCCGGAATACCCGGAAGACCCCAAGAATGACGCGGAGAAGGCGATTCAGGGTCGCTACGCCAAGGTGCTGGGTTCGGCGGTGAACCCGGTGCTGCGCGAGGGCAATTCGGACCGTCGGGCTTCGGCTTCGGTCAAAAAGTTCGCGCAGAAGAACCCGCACCGCATGATGAAGCCGTGGCCGGCCAGCGGTTCCAAGACGCGCATCGCCCACATGACCAAGGGCGATTTTTACGGCAGTGAGACGTCGGTGACGGTGAATCAACCGACTAAGGTATCCATTGAGTTCGTCGGCCAGGACGGTGCGGTCCAGGTGCTCAAGCCGGCGTTTGCCCTCAAGGCGGGCGAGGTCATCGACTCCGCGACGCTGAGCGCCTCAGAACTGCAGGCGTTTTACGCCAAAGAGATCGCCCAGGCCAAGCAAGACGGCACGCTGCTGTCGCTGCACCTCAAAGCGACGATGATGAAGGTGTCGGACCCGGTGATGTTTGGCCACGCGGTGTCGGTGTACTACGCCAAGGCGCTGGACAAGCACGCAGAAGCGCTGCATTCCGTGGGCGCCCATGTCACCAACGGCTTACAGGGCGTGCTAGACAAGATCGAGAAGCTGCCGGCCGACAAGAAGGCCGAGATCCTGGCCGACATCCAAGCCGTGTACGCCGAACAGCCGGCGCTGGCGATGGTGGATTCGCGCAAAGGCATCACCAATCTGCACGTGCCGAACAACGTGATTGTCGACGCGTCGATGCCCAATGTGATCCGCGACGGCGGCAAGATGTGGAACGCCAAGGACGAATTGCAGGACACCGTGGCGATGGTGCCGGATCGCTGCTATGCGACGATCTACCAGGCGATGATTGAGGATTGCCAGAAATTTGGCCAGTTTGACCCGTCGACGATGGGCAGTGTCCCCAATGTCGGCCTGATGGCGCAGAAGGCCGAGGAGTACGGCTCGCACGACAAGACCTTTGAAGCGGCGGCCAAGGGCGTTGTCCGCGTGGTCGATGAGTCTGGCGCTGTGCTTTTGTCGCAAAATGTCGAGGCGGGCGACCTTTTCCGCATGTGCCAGACCAAAGACGAGGCGATTTTGGACTGGGTCAAGCTGGCGGTCACCCGGGCGCGGGCTTCGGCCACTCCGGCGCTGTTCTGGCTGGACGAGAAGCGCGGTCACGACGCGCAGATCATTGCCAAAATCAAGGCCTATTTGCCCAGGTTTGACACGACCGGGCTCGACATCCGCATCCTTGCGCCCGATGACGCGATGAGGGTCTCGCTCGAGCGCATCCGCAAGGGCTTGGACACGATCTCCTGCACCGGCAACGTGCTGCGCGACTACCTGACGGACCTGTTCCCGATTCTTGAGCTCGGCACCAGCGCGCGGATGCTGTCGATTGTGCCTTTGCTCAATGGCGGCGGGCTGTTTGAGACGGGTGCGGGTGGCTCTGCGCCCAAGCACGTGGAGGCTTTTGTGCAAGAGGGCCACCTGCGCTGGGATTCGCTGGGCGAGTACAACGCGCTGGTGCCGTCTTTTGAGCACGTGGCCGCGCGCACGGGCAATCCCAAAGCTACGCTGCTGGCGGAGACACTGGACCAGGCGATCGGCCAGTATCTGGAGCACAACCGCGCGCCTTCGCGCAAGCACGGCGAAATTGACAATCGCGGCAGCACCTTCTACCTGGCGATGTACTGGGCTCAGGCCCTCGCGGCCCAGACCAAGGACGCCGACCTCCAGGCGCGCTTTGCCCCGGTCGCCGCGCAGTTGACCGCGGCCGAGAAGACTATCGTGGCTGAATTCAAGGCGATGGAAGGCAAGCCAGTTGACATGGGCGGCTACTATTTGCCGGATGACGAGAAGACTGGCCGGGCGATGCGGCCCAGCGCGACCTTCAACGCGGTCATCGACGCCCTGTAGGTCTGTCGGTCAGCCCGGGGTTCCGGCCGGACGGCTATAGGTCGGGCCGGAACCCCTGGGGGTGACAGGACGGAGCAACTTGTCTGATCCATGACATTGTTGGCTAATCAACTTGTCCGATCCACTTTTGTCGACGTGGGGCTTACCCGGCGGCGTGGTCGGCCTCAGGCCGTGCATCCAGGCCGGGGACCGCAGCCACCTCTAGCGACGCCCCGTGGCGCATGGTGTTGACCGCCAAGCTGGTCGCGTTCAGGTAGGCGTGCACCAGCGCTTCTGGCCGGTCGGGCGGCGGCCACGCGCCGGGGCAGTGCAGGGCGCGCAGGTGGCGGGCACCGGGCGGCGTCTGGACCATGGCGTCCAGCAGCGGGGCCCAATCGCTGGCCTTGCCGTCCACAATCACGCTGGCGATCTTGGGGTCGGCCAGCAGGGCCTCTAGCTCGCTCCGATTGGCGACGCGCTGCAGCTTCAGGCGATGATTAGGTCCATTGTGTTCGACGACGCCGCGCCAAGCCTCGGCCGCACTGTCACTGCACGCGAGCACCCACAGCGGGTTGCCGCAAAGCGCTGAGGCGACCGCGTGGAGCACGGCGTGGCGCGTCGGCTCGCGGCTGCCGGCGACAACCACGGTCAAGCCTTTGGGCAGGGCCCAGCGGTTGTAGCTCTGCTGGCCGGGGATGACGCGGTTGGCCTCGCCGCCCTGGCTGATAACGGGCAAGTGCCTGACAGCCCACTGCAAAAGAGCCGTTAGATCGCCTTGGCAGCGCGAAGCCAAGCCCGGCCAGGCCTCGCCCAGCGCCGCCCAACTGCTCGCTAGGCGCAGCCCGGCGTCCAGGTCCGGCTCCGGCAGCGGAATTGCGTGGCTGTGGGGCTGGCCGTGGCCGTCGCCGTGGGGAGCCGCGCCGTTGGCGGCCGGGCTGGACATCAGCGCACAGGTCTCTTCATCCAGGCCTGGGCTCGCCTCAATCGGCAGGGTGATAAAGGACGTCAGGTAGTCGCGCCCGCCCGCCTTGGGCCCGGTGCCAGACATTTGGAAGCCGCCAAACGGCTCCACGGCGACGCGCGCTCCAGTAATCGTGCGGTTGATGTAGAGGTTGCCCACGCGCGCCGCAGCGGTCAGCCGGTCGATATCGTCCTGCGACTGGGCAAAGATCCCGCCCGTCAACGCATATTCGGGGGCGCGCCACAGTTGTACGGCCTCGGCGTCGCTGTCAAACGGGATCACATGGACGATGGGGCCAAAAAGCTCTTGCTGCGCCCAGCTTTCAGCCTGCATGGCCCGCTGCAGCTGTAGCTCAACGACGACCGGCCCCACCATGTATCCGGGGCCCGCAGAAGCGTCGGGCGTGCTCCGGTCCACATGAACGGTGCCACCGTGGGCCTCCGCCTCACTGCGCAGTTCGCGGGCCGCCTGGCGCAGCCGATCGCGGTCCTCCGCGCTGACCACCGGGTTAACCCGCGTGCCCGGCAGCTCTGACGGACCGACCTGCAGGTCGCGCGCCGCCTCACAGAACCGCGCCAAGAACGGCTTGGCAATGCGCCGGTCCACCAGAACCCGCGACGCGGCCGAGCATTTCTGCCCCGCATGGCCAAACGCAGAGCGCAGCGCGCCGCTCACCGCCTCGTCCAAATCGGCGTTGGCCGTGACGACAATGGCGTTCTTGCCGCCCATTTCGGTGATGGCCAGCGCCGTGTGCTCGCCGCAGGGCCGCGCAGCCAGGAGCCGGTGCAGCCGAGTCCCCACCGCCCGCGATCCGGTGAAAACCACGCCCTGGACTCGCGAATCGGCGGTGAGCGGCGCGCCGACCTGCGGCCCATCGCCCACCAGGTGCTGCAAAGCCCCGGCGGGCACGCCCAGCTCTCGCAGCAGCTGCACCCAGCGCTCGACCACCAGCGGCGTCTGTTCGGCCGACTTGAGCAGCACTGGATTGCCCATCACCAGCGCGGCGCTGGCCATCCCTACAGGAATCGCCAACGGAAAATTCCACGGGCAGACCACGGCGATGGGGCCGCGCGGGCGGAATGTCGGCCAATGCTGGGCGATGCGCAGGGCCTCGCGGGCATAGAACTGCATAAAATCAATAGCTTCATCGACATCGCCCAGGGCCTCTGCCCGGGACTTGCCGGACTCGCGGACGATGAGCGCTGCCCATTGCGGCCGCTGCTGGCGCAACCGTTCCGCGCCGCGGACAAGCACAGCCGCGCGTTCGCCCACCGCCGTCTCTTCCCAGCGCTTTGCGGTCGCCACGGCGCGGGCAATCGCCTCAGCTACATCATTGGAATCACTGCTATCTAGGCTGCCGACCAGGCGATCGGGGTGCCCAGGCGAGTGCACTTCAACCCGCGGGCCGCGCCGTTCAGGGCTGGCGGCGACGTGCCAGGGCTCCAGGCTCGCCTGCAGGGCCTCCTCAAAAACCGCGCGGTGGGCCGGGAGATAGAGCCGCAGCGGCGGGGTGTTATAGAACGGCGGGATCTTCGTTGCCAGGGCCGCGACGCTCTGAGGATCGCGCTCCAGAGATCCTTGGGCGGCCAGCTGGTCTAGCTGTAGCTGCGGCGTCTGCAGCAATTCGTCCAGGGCAATTCCGTGGCGGGCCATGGTCAATACGCCAACTTGACTGCTATTTTCCAGGATTCGCCGCACCAGATAGGCCATGCCCACCAGCAGACTGCCCACGGGGATGTAGTTGCGCACCGCCCAGCCCAGCTTGGCCATCGCCGTGCTCAGCCCCTCATAAGTCATGTGCAGCGCTTGGTGTTCGACCTGCGGCGACAGCGGGAAATAGCGATCGCGCGCCGCTTGAGCCAGGCAGTGGTCGCGCAGGTTGTGGCTGCCCACGCAGAGCTGGGTCGGCGCGCCCGCGGCCAAAATCTGCAGGCACAGCCACTGAAACACCGCGTCCGTCTCTGGCTTGTTCAGCAGCTGGGGCGCTGGAAAGTCGTGGGCCGCCCCCTCAATCGTCTCGGCATCCCAGTACGCGCCCTTGACCAGGCGGATGGGCGTGCGCACCTCATGGCGGCTGTGGCGCTCCTGGCACAGCTCCAGCACTTGGCGCAAATGCTTTTCAGAATCGCGAAGATAGGCCTGCACCACGATGCCCGCGCCGCTCCAGTTCGCCAGATCCGGCTGGGCGAGCACGCGGCGGAACATCTCCAGCGTCAGATCGCGCACATGGTAGTGCTCCGCGTCAAAATTGATAAACACGCCACGGGCTTTGGCCTCCTGGCACAGCGCCATCAACCGCGGACCCACCCGCCGCCAGGTGCCATCGGGGTCATCTCCGTCGTAGTCCGAGCAAAGCGCGCTCACCTTGATCGACACGTGGCCGCGCTCAATGCCCGCGCCATTGCGCTGAGGGGCCTTGCCGATCTCGCCACTGGCGCGGATCAACTCGAGCACGCGATCGCGATACACGTCGGCCTCGCGTTCGCTGACCACCAGCTCGCCCAGCTGATCCAACGTGGCATCGCGACCGCTGGCCCTCAGCGCAGCCAGGCTCGGCGCGGCGTCGGCCATGTCCTCCCCGGCGATAAAAGTGGTGGCCAAGTTGCGCACAGCGGCGCGGGTCAGGCGGGCTAGGCCGCGATAAGGCAGGATCTGCACGAGCTTATGCGCGATATGCACGGCCATGCGCAGGATGGTTGGCAGCGAGGGCTGCCCAGGCTCGCTGGCGGCAAGAGCGTCGTCCTGCTTTAGGCGGCGGATCGCCTCGCGAAGCAGCCTCACCACCTCGGCGCCGTCGCGGTCGTGGTCGAGCGAGGGCAGGGCGGCGACAAAACGCAAAAGATGCAGGCGCAAAGCGGTGTACTGCGAGGTCAGCTCCAGGCCCCATTGGCTGAAGTTCTCTCTGGCGCTCGGCCGATAGGCGCGCACCAGCAGGTCAAGCCGGCCCGCCATGGCCTCGATGTCCTTGATCAGCGGCGCGTCGTCCAGCGCTAGGACTTTGCCGGCCGGAGTCATCACGGTCAAACCGTTGGCACCGCTGATGATTTCCAGATCCGCTGGCGCCGCCTCTGCGCTGGCACGGGCGTGCATGTCGACCAGCGCTTCCAGGTCCGCCAGCCGCGCCCGGCCGTGCGAATCGTCGACACTCTCTCGGCAAGCGCCTACCACCGTGGCTTCGCTGGCAAATCGCGGACTGCCCAGCACCACCAGGCGGCGCTTTGCGTCAATGGCGCACGACAGAAGCACCCCGGAGACGTCGATCACCGTGCGCCAAGGCCGCGGCGGGGTCAGGCGAGTCAGCGGCTCCAGAGCGTCGTGGGCGGCTGTGTTCAATTCGTGGCCGCTGGGCTCCAGCAGCGACGCGGAGAGGTCCTCAATACACCGGACTGTCCAAGCAGATCCGCCCAGTTGGCAACAGGCGTCGTGTACAGCGGGTACAATCGTCCACTGCGCCGCGATCCCAGCTTTGCCGTCCATGAGCGCCTCCTGCCCGGCACAGAGCCTTGGCCAGGCGCCAGCAGGATAGACCCGCGCAGGGAAGGGCAAAAGCACTCCGTGTCACGGGATCGCACGAACGCGGCTTGGATGCCTTCAGCTAGGGAGCGCGGCGCCACAGCAGGTACGAGTAGCCGCCCAGTGCCGCACAGATCGCCACCGTGATCAAGTGCACCATCGAGCCGGCCACGGAGGCAAAGGCAAAGAAGGCGCCAAAGAGACCGGCCGCGATCATGCCCTGTAACCCCAGACGCCGCAGACGCAATTGTTGTCCCGAGGTCAAGGCGCGGTCGGTGGCCACCAGCTGCTGGACGGCGCGTTCGGCGGTCGCGTGCGGCACATCGCGCTTGATGAGCGCTGCGGTCAACCCCGCCGTCACCTCTTGCGTCTGGCCATCTGCACCGGGCGAATTCCGGCGCAGCAGCTGCCTAAGCTGAGAGATTTCAATGCCAAAGGCGCCCTCTTCCTTGGGCGGCCCCGGCACATCGCGGCCCAGCACCGCGTGAACCAGCTCGCGCGCCGTCGCCGACTCCAGGCCCTCGCGCTCTAGCGCCAGCACCAGGTCCTGCGAATTCGCGCCGTCGCCAGCCAATTCCTCAATCTGGGCCAGGAGATC
>JBIKTV010000257.1:0-8004 GCA_044347905.1 Myxococcota bacterium | reverse complement strand
CGCAAGCTCCAGCCCCAGTCCGACGCCGAGCTGACGCCGCCCGCCAAGGTCGTCGTGCCCGAACGCAAGGCCGAAGACGGCGGCCTCTACCGCCACGGCAAGGTCAAGCCCAAGTCCTACGAAGGCGTCAAAAAGCGCGGCAAGTTCCCGATGTTACTGTCCGCAAACCCCCGGCTCGTCGCGGAGTTTGAGGCATCGTACAAGCTCGCGGTCCAAGAGTACCACGCGGCCAAGCGGGCCTGGCGGCGCAAGTCCAAGCTCCGCGACGGCTCGCTGCACGCCGCGGCCATCACCCTACCGGCGTGGATGCTGCTGGGAACACTGCCGCTTTCACTGAGGGACTAAACGCTCGTTCGCTAGGACATTTTCAATAGACCCAACACACAGACGCTGTCGAAAAGGACGGCCGCCTGCGGTCAGGCATTTTTCGGCGTGCACGATCCTCGGGGTTTTCGACTGGCGCTGGGCTCGTCTGCCCGGCCCAGGGTGCGATCGACGTGGAGCTTGCCGGTGGCTGACACGGTCGTCGACGGAATTCTCGCCGGCAGCAGCGCTCAAGGCCGCGCAGTATCACATCGGACAATAGCATGGCGACTGCTAAGTCCCATCGCGTCAACCTCGGCCGACTCTGCCATTTCCGACGACGAAATTCCCGCCAGGGCCGCTCCCCAAGGCCGCGCAGTATCACGTCCGACAGTAGCATGGCAACCGCTAAGTTGGCTTACTGACCTTCGGACTCGCGCAGAGCCTCAAACGGACCTCCGGTCCCGGGCCGGTAGGCAAAGTGTTCCCACGCACTCGGGACGCCCCGGGCAGCAATGTCCCGCAGGAGTTGACTGCGAAACGAGCCCCGCACGGAGCCCCACCAACCGGGGTGATGCTCAAAGTGGCCGAGCTCGGCGAGTGTGGTGCGGCCCAGCCAAATGATGCCCAGTTCCGCGGCGATGCGACCAAGGGTTTCAAAGTTCCGATAGGTCTCGCCGCCAGCTCTGTAGGCAGTGAACGGGTCGCGCATCGGCCTGGCCCAGCCCAGGTTGATATCGACGGCCAAGCCCAGCGGGTGCATGCCCATCTTGCGCTCGCCGGTAGCCACGCGGACTTTGCGCTTTTTTCCTTTGCGCACCAGCACCTTACTCTTCATGACTGGCCGTGACGACACGCTTCGCACGGTGCTGATGACCCGGACCTCAATTCCCTCGGAGGCAGCGCGCGTGATGAGCACTTGCATGCCGTCGCGCAGCCAGGGGTGGACCTCGTCGAGCAGCGCCATCCTGGCTTTCCCCGCAATTTCGTTCTGCAATGCTAGGTCTCTAGGCCGAAAGACGTAGCACCTGGCAATCAGCGGGTCCTCATATGGCACCCAGGGCACGCCGACTTCCAGCCGCACGTCCGGCGCCCGAGGGCAGACGTGCCACTGCAAGGCCAGCTCGCTGGGCAGCCACTTGAGCCGCGGCGGCACGCGGTCCAGCGGTTTGAGCTCCACTTGGCCGTTTGCTTTGAGTGTCGCGACGGCCCGTTCCTCGGCCGCGCAGTGCCGCACCCACCGCACGGGCTTGAGGCGTTCTACCTCACCGCATTCCACGCCGCGCCAAAGCAGTACCGTGGACTCGTTGGCCAGGTCTACGGGGGTCGAGGTGGCTTGCTGGCCGAAATCGCTCGCCAGCAGGTGGGCCACCAGTGCCACGGTCAGGGGCAGTAGGCTAACCAAGCTCAACCTGTCCGGCCGGGCGAAGGGGCCGCGTCGACCATTCATAGAGCGCCAGGGCCGCCGCGGTCGCGCCGTTGAGCGATTCCGTGCCTTCACTCATCGGGATAGCCACGGAACCTGAGCGGAGTTCGCTGGGCAGTCCAGGCCCTTCAACCCCGGGAACAAGCACAAACCCTTCAGGCGGAAAGGAAAAACTCGGCAGCGGCGTTCCCTCGGCAGACAGAGCGACGACTCTCTCTGGCCCCAGCCCCGCCGCCAGGTCGCTGAGCGAGCCCGCTTGCCACAGGGTCAATCGCAGCGCTGCAAGCCCGCCCGCCCGCAAGGCTTTGGGGTGGAACGGCGAAGCGGCGTCCTTTAGAAGAATCACCTCTTGCACGCCCATCGCTGCAGCCGACCGCAACACCGCACCGACGTTTTCCGGATCCTGAAACGGTACGGCAAGGACCGCATCGCTGGGCAAGCCGCTCCAGGGCCGGGGCGCTTCAGCCCGTACGACCACCAGCGGCCCGCCCGTGCCGGACACGTCGAGCGCCTTGAGCAGCGCAGGAGCCAGCACCGCCACGGGCAGTTCTGGCGGCGCCTCGGCCGGTACGCGATCGGTGCCTCTGGCGACCAGCAGCTCGACGCACAGGTGCGGATAATCCCTCAGGACTTCCGGCACCAACTTGCTCCCAGCGACGATCGCTTGGCCGTGCTTGCGCACCCCTTTGCCCGTCAACAACTCGCTCCATTGGCGAAAGCTGTCATTGCGTTCAGCATCGATGTCGCGGCTGCGCCGTCGCACCAATTCCAGCGGATCGTCCAAGCGCCGGTACACCACCAAGCGGCGGCGGTGCGTGGTCATCGGGATATCGTACGCCTCATCGCTCAGCAGCTTCCAAGACTGCGCGAGCCCGCGGTTGGCGTCAGCGATTTCATCATCGCAATTAGGCCCTTTCATGAAGACGGCCACCCCGCCCGGCGGCACCATCTGCGCCACCCGCTGCAGGGTCACGGGGATCTTCTCAAAGGCGCGGGTGATGATCCCGCCCACTTTGTCGCGAAAGCCGCTGCCCAAGGTCTGGTGCCAAGTGCGGATGCCGTGCAGGCCGCAGTGAGCGATGGCTTCGTCCATAAAGGCGATTCGCCGAACGCGCATTTCGCAGCACACCACGTCTAGCTGTGGCAGAGCGATCTTGAGGGGAATCCCCGGCAGTCCTGCGCCCGAACCGATGTCGAGCAGCGGCGACGGCAGCTGATCCCCCAGCAAGCGGGCAATTTTCTGCGCCGCGAGCACGCAATCGACGTAGTGCAGCGACACCATGGTGTCAAAAGCGCGCAGGCGCGTCAGGTCGCCGTCGCCGTTGCGCTGGTGCAAGAGCTGGTGATAGGCCCAGAGCTGCTGGATGGCAGGCTCGGCAAGCGGTGCGCCACTTTGGAGCATCATCTTCTGCAGGTTACCCTGTGACGGAGCGTACTTGGACATCGGAGGGTCCTAGGCCTGGGGCGGCGTGTCGTCGGCGGTGGGGGGCTCGTGATCGCTGTTCGCTTGCGCTGGCTTGTGCGCCGCATGGGCCCCGCTGGGCCGCCGCTGGCCCGGATGGTGGCCGTGGCCGGTGTGGTGGTGACCGGGGCTGGCCAGATGGCCTTCACCGCCTTCGTCGCCGCCGCCGTGGCGCATATGGTGCTTGGCAAGCTCATCAGAAGACAGGGGAAACGCCAGGGACGCTCCCACGCCCGCAGCCAGAATCGCAAAAATCACCGCAAGTGAAACGGCCGGGGGCATGTGGAACTGGTGCGACAGCAGCATCTTGACGCCAATGAAGGCCATCAGCGCGACGAGCGCGTGCTTGAGGTGGTGGAACTTGCCGAGCATCCCCGCCAAGGCGAAGTACAGCGACCGCAAGCCCATGATGGCAAACACATTGGACGTAAACACCAAGAACGGGTCGGTCGTCACCGCAAAGACCGCCGGAATCGAGTCGACCGCGAACAACACGTCCGTCGCTTCCACCAGAATCAGCACCAAGAACAGCGGCGTCATCGCCTTGCGCCCGTCAGGCAGATGCACAAAGAAGTCGTGGCCGTGCATCTTTTCGGACACCGGATACAGCCGCTTGGCCAGCTTGACCAACCAGTGCTTGGTCGGGTCCATCTCCTCGTCATCCTTGCTAAAGGCCATCTTGAGCGCGGAGAGGATGAGGATGCCGCCAAAGACATAGATCATCCAAGAGAAGCTCTTGAGCAGCGCCGTGCCCGCGCCGATCATCGCACCGCGCAACACCAACGCGCCCAGAATGCCCCAGAACAGCACCCGGTGCTGGTACAGCCGCGGCACGCGGAACGCAGAAATGATGAGGGCAATCACAAAAATATTGTCGACGGAGAGGCTGTATTCGACCAGATAGCCCGTCAGGTACAGCAAAGCGGCGGTGGTCCCGTCTATCGGCGTGTTGCCGTGCAGGGCGGTACCCAGGCCACCGATATGATTCTCATAGAGAAAGTACACCGCCACGTCAAAGGCGAGCGACACGGAGACCCACACCGTCGTCCACTTCAGCGCTTCGCGGAAGCCGATCACGTGGTCCTTCTTATTGAGCACCCCCAGGTCCAAGGCGAGGATGCCAAGGATCAGCACGAGGAAGCCTGCCCAGATCGCCATTTCCATTGCGTATTTCCCTTTGGGCCGCTGGCTGTCTCGCCTGTGGGCCACGTAGCGGGCTCTCAAGCCCCAGCGCCTCTAACTCTTTGCGTGCAATCCGCATTCCTTGGCCGTCGCCTCTTCCCACCACCAGCGGCCTTCGCGCTCGTGCTGACCGGGAAGCACCGGGCGGGTACACGGCTCACAGCCGATCGAGACATATCCCTGCAGATGCAAGGCGTTGTACGGCACATCGGCCGCCCTCAGATACTTCCACACCTGCGCGGAGCTCCAACGGGCCAGCGGATTGAACTTGATGAGCGCGTGATCGTCGGTCGAGCGCGCTTCGTCGATTTGCACGAGCGGCACGTCGGCGCGGGTGTCGGGGCTCTGGTCGCGGCGCTGACCGGTCAGCCACGCGGGCACGCCGGCCAAAACTCGGTTGAGCGGCGCGACCTTGCGAATCGCACAGCACTCGTGGTGGCCATCGCGGCGAAACGAATAGAGGCCCTTTTCTCGCACCAACTGCTCCAATTGGCCTGCGTCGGGACTCACGATCTGCAGATCCAGCGCATAGCGGTCGCGCACTTGCTCCAAGAGCTCATAGGTCTGCGGATGCAGCCGACCTGTATCCAGTGAAAAGACCTTGAATTTCAGAGAATAATCCGCAGCCAAGGCAATGAGGGCGACGTCTTCAGCGCCGGAAAACGACAGCGCCGCAGCCTCGCCAAAGTGCGCATGGGCCGCCTGGAGCACGGCTTGAGGGGGCTGCAAGTCCAACTGGCGCTGCAGCTGAGCCACGAGTTCAACAGCGCTTTTTCGGTCCACGGAGCCTCCCAGGGCCCAGCAGGATAGCAGGGTATCCCGCGGTCGGCCACCCAACTCAGGCGCGGCAAATTGGCGCTGGTTGCTTATCGGGCCTCGCCGCAGCGATACTTACCTGGCCATTCGGAGGTTTTTGAGATGTCGTGCTTGCCAAGAGCTGGTGTTGATCCCCATCGTTGCCGGAATTCGGCCCTGCTGGCGCTGAGTTTTGCCTCTCTCTCTCTGTCTGCTTGCGGTGGGCCCCAGGTTCCGCCGGCTTCTGCGCCCACCGGTCCTGGGGCGGCCTACAAGCAAGCCTGCGCTGCGGCTCAAGAAAAGCGCGCGGCTGACATCGACGCCAAGAAGTACATGCCGACCGAGCTCATGGTCCATCAGTGGCCGGGCCGCGAAATCGACGCCCGCAAGGTCAGTTTCCTCAAGGAAGCCGATCTGGCGACCGCTCTTGGGGCCGAGGTCAAAGCCGGCGAACCGCGGGTGCGCACGGTGCTGGTGTTGGCCCGCGGCGGCACGGGCAAGTCGCGGCTGGCGGAGTCGATCGCCGCCCAGGCCTGCGGCAAGCTGCCGTTTTTTCGCATGGATCTCAACCTCGACGCTTCTCCGCGCCTAGAGAAGGCCGTCGCCGGGCAGAATGTCCTGGCCGCGGTGCTGGCCGAGCAGCTAGGGCAGCCCAATGCCGCGCAGGCAGAGGCTTTTCTTGCGGCGACTCTGGGTGCGCAGCCCTGGGCGGTGGTGCTCGATTCGCTCGACGAGACCCCGCTCCTGCAGCGCGACGCCCTGGCTAAGCAGATCGACGACCTTGTGACCCGCGTGGCGCCCCAAGCTCGGGCGCTCGTGATGACGCGGCCGCCGGTATTCTCAAGCAATTACGGGATCAACACCGTGGATGCGCGGCTGGAGCTGCCCAACCTGACGTGCGAAGAGTCGCAGGCGGCCTTGGCGCGCAATGTCACGGATGCGGAAGAGCGCAAGAGTCTCGACCACTTCCTGGAACACTACGGCCTTGCTCGCCAGGTGACCAGCTTTGACCGCTGCTACTACCCCCATCTGGCGACCCACCGCGATGTGCAGGTGGTCCAGCGGCTGGCAAAGAACGCGGCGATTGGGCAAAATGCGCAAGATTTCAAGGATTTTCAGAACAGCCGTGCCCAAGTCTACACGTATTTTGTGACGGCCCAGCTGTTGCGCGATCTGCAAGGGGTGGAGCTCAAGCCGTCCGAAGCGATCAGCCTGGTCGACAAGATGGTCGCCGCGCTCAAGCCGGACTCGGGCCAGCGCAATCTTGGCTTTAAGCTTGAGGATTGTGTCGCGGTCAGTCCCATCGCCGAGCTAGGGGCCAAGCAAGTCGCCTGTGAGCGGCTGCTGCAGTCGACGCTGTTTAGGCCTGCAGGCGCCAAGCTGGACGGCGGGATGCAGGAATTCCGCTTTGATAACCAGAGTCTGGGGGACCTCTTCCTGGCGCGTTGGGCGGCGCATTCGCTGGTTGGCGCGGACGGCAAAGTCGATTGCCGCGGGGTTGAATCCAAGGCGATGATGCTGGAGTCCAATGAAGTCGGCGGTTTTCTGGTGGGCCAGCCCGGCGCGCAGAGCTGTCTGCTGGAGATCAGCCAGACGATGTGCAAGCACATTGGCTTGCCCCAGCACATCTTTGAGCAGTTTGACCAGGGCCTGCCCAGCGGGCCGCCGCGCGCAAAAATCTTGAAGGAAATCCAAGACGATCTCAAGGAACTCCCCAAGGTCGATGCCTGTGTGGCCCAACTGTATGAGGGGCTCAGCAAGACGGTGGAGATGCCGGTGGTTGCGCCGCAGCCCGCCGCTACTGTGCCGGCTAAACCTGCTGAACCAAAGGGTAAAGTCCGGAAGTAGCTGCGTCGCGCTTGCGGTGGCCTAGCGCCCGGGCCTATGCTTCTGCCGCCCTTGCCGGGCCCCCACAGCGAGCTGACCATGCCCCTACCGTACGATCCCTCTCAAGGCCCGCCCAAGCTCGACCCGCCGCGCATCGCCATCGTCCGGGAGAATCTGCCGGTGGTGCCGGAGCGGGCCTTTGAGCTGTTTACCCGCGGCGATGAGCTCAAGCGCTGGTTCTGCCACGAGGCGGACGTGCAAGAGAGCCACGGCGGTGAAGTGCACGTCACTTGGCTGGATGAAGACGGCGAGCCCTGGGACCGCGTGGGGCGATGGATTGCCTTTGAACCGCCGCACTTGGCCGTGCTGGAGTGGTTTGACGTGCAGACCGCGGCCGAGCCAGGGCAGGGCGATCCGGACGGCCAAGGCAAGCCGCGCGACGTGCTGCGGGTAGCCATTGCCGCCGATGAACAGGGCTGTACGGTCACCGTGATGAGCCCGCTACTGCAGAGCCAATTGCGCGCGGACGTGGCGCTCGACGCGGTTCGCCACGGCTGGCGGATGGCCTTTGCTGAGCTCCGCGAGCTGCTGCAACTGCCCCCTCAGCCGTAACCTGCTTCGCCGCGGGTCCAGGAAGCGATGAACGAGTTCCAGAGCCACTTGGCCAGGGCGATGGCGCGGATCCGCGAGGTGACGCCTGAGGAAATTCGCCAGCGTCAGCTCGATCAGGTGCCGGTCCTGTTGATCGACGTGCGCGAGAGGGATGAGACCGCCGCAGGCCAGTTGCCCGGCGCTCACTACGTCGGTCGCGGTCACTTGGAGGCGCGAATTGGCCAGTTGGCCGCCCAGGCCGATGCGCCGATCGTGCTTTACTGCGCCGGTGGGGTGCGTTCGGCCCTGGCTGCGGCGGCGCTGGGGGAGATGGGCTACACCCAAGTAGAATCGCTCCAAGGCGGTTTTGCCCGCTGGAAGGCCCTGGGGTTGCCGATCGAGGTGGCGCAGACGCTGA
>JBIKTV010000035.1:0-22899 GCA_044347905.1 Myxococcota bacterium | reverse complement strand
CCATGCCTCCCTGCACCGCGCCGCTGGCGATGAGCCCGGCGATGTCGCGGTCCCATAGCTCTGGCAGATGCGTCGACGGATCGGCGAGGTCGCGGTAGACGCCCGGCACCCCGGTCACCAAGATGACATCGTCAATCCGCAGGGCCTGGACCAAGGCGGTGACCAGGGAGTCGGCATTGAGATTGAGCAGTTGCCCGTCCGCATCGCAGACCAGAGACGACAGCAGGGGCACAAACCCGGCGGACCACAGCGCCTCCAGAAGCTTGGGCTGCACGAGGGCGACATCGGCGACGAGGCCGTAGTCGACCGGCTCCGCTTCCCCCGCCACCGCCTTGGGCGGGCGCTTTTTGCCGACCACCAGGCCCGCAGAAGCCGCAGGTGTCGACACCGCCGGCACTTGGGCCTGCAAGCACGCCGCCAGCAGATCCGCGCCGACTTGGCCCGCCATCGCCATCGCCGCCGCCTGGAGCATGGGCGCATCGGTCACCCGCCGCCCAGCGCGAAACACCGACTGCAGGCCCAGCTGCTTGCCAAGCTCGGTGATCTGCGGCCCGGCGCCGTGGACCACGCAGACCTCAGCGCCGCTCGCAATCACCTGGGCGAGGTCGCGGGCAAGCCGCTGGCGATCCGCTAATTCCTTACAGGTTTCGCCGCCGACCTTGACCAAGACCCGGCGCTTTTTCTTGCCGTCGACCATCGCATGCCTCCCCGGCTACGGCCACTGCGAAGGGGCGAGCAGCCCGGTGTACTCGTCGCACCCCAGCATCAGGTTGAGCGAGTGAATCGCCTGCCCCGCGCCGCCCTTGACCAGATTGTCGATCGCCGAATGCGCGACCACCGTGCGCTTGCCGTCGACCACCCTATCGCCCACGGTGACATTGACTTCCGTGTACATGCTGCCGGCCACGGCGTTGACTTCGGGCAGGCGCTCGCCCAGCACCCGCACCAAGCGCTCAGATGCATAAGCCTTCTTGAAAGCGGACTTGAGCTCGGCGGGATCGATGGCCGCGTCGACCTCAAAGTAGCAGGTCGTCAAGATGCCGCGGACCAGGGGGGCCGACACGGGCACAAAGTCCAGGGTGATGTGCTGCGCCCCGGCCAGGTGCAGGGTCTGCTCAATCTCCGGGGTGTGCTGGTGGCCCAAAGGCTTGTACGCCTTGAGGTTTTGTGCACGCAGGGGGTGATGAGTGCCGATCGCCGGCGCGGCGCCTGAGCCCGATGAGCCGGTCATGGCCGTCACCCGCACGCGGCCCTGGAGCCAGCCGGCTTTGGCAAAGGGCAGCAGGGCCAGCGAAATCGCCGTGGCAAAGCATCCGGGCGAGGCGACGGCGCGACTCTGGGCAATCGCCGCGCGGTTCAGCTCCGGCAAACCGTACACAAAGCTGCCCAGGCGCTCGGGAAGTGGGTGCTCGACCTCATAGAACTTGGCGTACTGATCCTTGTCGAGCAGGCGATAGTCGCCCGACAGGTCGATCACCGCGCACCCGAGATCGACGTACTCGGCGACGATCGCCGCGGAGACCTTGTGAGGCAGGCCGACAAACACCAGGTCCGCGTGCGCGGCGACTTCGGCGGGGGGCAGATCCTCAATGCGCAGGTCGGTCATCTCTGCCAGAGACAGGTGGACCTGCCCCAACTTCTTGCCAATATTGTCTTTGGCCACCAGCTTGGTGACCTGCACATGGGGGTGAACCAACAGGTGGCGGAGCAGTTCAGCGCCGCCGTAACCGCTCGCGCCGACGACGGCGACCCGGCACGGGCGGGGAAGATCGCGATGAGCAGACATGAATTCAGGCTCCTTGGCGCCGCGGCTGCCGCGCCCTCTCCCTAAGCCAGCGCGGATGGCTACCGCACTGGGATGAGCAGGTCCACGCGTGTCGTCCAGAGCGGCACAGCGGCCCTGCTTGGCGGCCCTAGAGCCGCATCAAAGCGTCGCGCGCAGCCTTGTGGCCCGGCAACACCGCCAAAGCCTGCTCAAAAGCGGCGCGCGCTTGTTCGCGTTGCATCCTCGCAAGGCGGCACTGGCCGATGCCAAAGTGGGCGTCGGCGCGCAGCTCCGCACTGCAGTCCTGGGCTTGGCGGTGGGCAACCACGTCGAACAAGCGCATGGCCCGGTCGATTTCGTTCAGGGCCAGGCACACCCGGGCGCTGCCGAGCGAGGCCAAGTCGTCGCCAGGGGCTGACTCCAGAGCCCGCTTGAAGCGCTCGCGCGCCCCCATCAGGTCGCCGCGCCGCTCGTGCAACAGCGCGGATCGGCTCAGGTGGTAGGCCAGGCGCTGTTTGTCCTGGGTCAGCTGAAGCACCAGCCAGTCGTGCAGTTCGGCCGCCAAGGTAAATTCGCCGTCCGCTTCTAGCAGCGGTGCCAACGCCGCGTCGAGATCAACACTATGTCCATTGAGATCCCAAGCCTTCTTGAGGATCTGCGCGGCCTCATGCGACTGGCCCAGCAGCACCAGCACGTCGCCCAACTCGCGCATCAAGCTGACGAGCGCGTCGCCGCGACCCAGTTCCAAGGTCACCCGCTCCTGGCTGTCGTGCATCGCGGCGAGCCACTGCCGCAGGCTTTCTGCCAATGCTTCATAAGAGTTGCGCGCGCGATAGAGATCGCACAGCCTCCGCCGCACTTCCCAGCGCTTGGGGTCCAAGGCGATGATCCGCTGCAGCTCGCGGATGCCCTTGCCCGGATTGTCCGCGGTGCCCAGGTAGAGATCCGCCAACTGCTGATGCACACTGAGCAACATCCGCGGATCGTCGGTCTCTTTGAGCACTTGCTCCAGACCGGCGACCGATTCCTGCGGATCACCGCTGCGGGCGCCCAGCAGAGCCAGCACCAGCCGCGCGCCGGCATCCGTGGGCGCCGACAAGGACAATTCGCCCGCGTGGGCCTGGGCGCGCACGGTGTCATCTAGCTCGGTGATCGCCACCCGCGCCATCTGCACCAGCTGCGGCAGCCGGGCCTCGCGGCGGGTCTCCTTGGCCACCTTCATGCTGGCGGCGCGGTACCACGATGGCCAAACGCGCTGGGCCTCTGCGGTTTTCAGCCATTCGTCGAGCACGGCGGTGTTGGCAGGGTCGGCGACCATCGCCTGTTCTAGCGCTGCACAGGCCCCCGGACCATCCGCGGCGTCGCGGCAGGCGTTGGCGAGCTTGCGCAGGATCACCACCTTGGCCGGGCCGTTGTCCAGGGCGTCCGCGCGCAGTTGCAGCACGGCGGTGAGCTGGCGCGGCTGGCTGTGCAAGTGCTTGTCGAGCCAAACAAAAGCCTCATCCATCCGCGGATCGGCGTCAAAGGCGGCGCGGTACAGGTCCTCCGTGCGCCCCTCTGGATCGCCGATGCGGGCGAGGGCCCGGGCCGCTTCGCAGTAGACCTCGGCCTTGGCGTGGGGATCCTCGGTCTGGGCGGCCAGTTGCACCAAGCCCTCTGCCAATGCGTCCGCCGCGCCTTCTTCGCGCAGCAGCTCGACCCAGGCGTTCACAGCGTCGACGTCGCTGGGGTCCAGCTCAGCCAACGTGGCGTAAGCGGCGATGGCCGCGGAGGTATTGCCAAGGGCTCGACCCAGGCCGGCCACCCGGTTCAGGCAAGCGCGGCGGGCATCGGCGTCCGTCTCGCGATCGGCGCGTTCCGCCAGGAGCAGCAGCTGTTCGTCAAAGCGCCCGGCCTCGTCGAGCAGCTGTTCGAGCAACTCAAACGCCTCAATCGCCAGGGGATCGGCGTCATAGGCAGCGCGCAACTGAGCCTCTGCACGAGCTTTTTGGCCGATTTCCAGGCACAGCTTGGCGTGGCGCAGCAACAGGGCTCCGCGCTCGCTGTCGCGCACAGGACCGGCCAGTACCAGCGGAAAAGCTTCAGCCAGCGTGGCTTTTTGCTCCGCCGTAGCCGCTGCGGACTCCATGGCCAGAAGCGTCCCCAGCTGAGGATTGGCCTGAAGGGCCACCCACAGGCTGTCAAAGGCCGCGCCCACCGGGCCCGTGCCGCGCATGAGCACGTCTGCCAGGGCTTGGGCCAATTCTGCCCGCGTTGCGCTGCTGTGGGTGCGATCGATGCGCTGGCGCAGCACCACGGCAAGGCCATCCCACTGTTGCGCGGCGCGGTACAGCGCCTCAAGAGCCGCCAAAGCCTCATCGCCACAGACGGGATTCTGCACCAGCTGTTCGGCCAGCGCGGTCGCTTGAGGCAGGTCCGGCTGCTGCTCCAGCAGGTCCAGCACCAAGCGCAGGGCCTCGCGGGGCCGACCCAGATTGGTCAGCTTGAGCTGGGCCAACTCTACCTTATAGTTGGTGATTTCTTCAGGCTCGGCAAACATCAGCGCCCGGTCCAGGGCGGCGGCCAAGCGAGCCGGGTCGCGAGCCTGGCGGCGCAATTCCAGGGCCGCATTGCGCGCTTGCGTGTCTTCAGGCCGCTGATCCCAGAGCAGATCCCAGAAGTCGGCGCCGCGATCAGCCTGACCCAGGTCCACCGCCGTCTGGGCCGCCAACGCCACCACTGCGGTCGCTGCGTCCCCTTCGACATCGCCTGCGCTGACAAGATCGACCACGCGGTCAAACCAATCCTCAAGCTCATCCAGCTGTTGGGCGGACCCCAAGGCCTGGCGCAGCAGCTCTGCCGGATCGGCGCCGGGAAGCTGGCTGTAGAGCACATCGGCGCGCACTCGATGGGCCTGCAGATCGGTTTCGTCGGCCAAGAGCGCGAGTTCACAGGACTCCAGGGCAGCCGCTTGATCGCCATGCAGGAGCTGCAAGCGCCCCTGAGCCAGCCAAGCCTGGGCGGCCGCGGCGCCTTCCAGCGTGCCGGCCAGTGCGCCCCAAGCCTTGGCAGCTGCCTTGGAATCTCCAGACTTCTCCGCGAGATTGACCTGCTGGCGCAGCAGCGCCTCGTCACGGCCGTAGGTCTGCAGCGCCTGATCCAAGGCCGCTGAGGCCGCCGTGGCGTCGCCTAACTCGTTGGACAGAAGATCGATCAGCTCGAGCCACGCCGACACTGCGGCATCGCTATCGCCGTCCGCAAGCGCCGGCCGTTCCGCGCGCTCGCGAAGGCGCCGGGCCAACAGCAGCTGATCGCCGGCATCGCGGGCCAGGCTCTCTAGCCATAGAGCCGCATCCAGGCGCCGGGCTGCCATCAATTCTGCTGCAGCCACAGCCACTTGGCTGGTCGATCCCGTCTCGGCCAGGCAGTCAAACACGGCCTCTGCCGAGCCCGCATCGCCTGCCAAGGCTTCGCCCAGCAAGGCTTCGACCTCTGGCCCAGTTGCCCCTTGGGACAATTGGCGCTTTGCCAGGCGAAGAGCGGCATTGGCGCGCTGATCCGGCTGCGAGGCGTGCAGGCGCAGGTGCTGGAGCAGGCCATCTGCGCTGCCTTCTGGGGCGTCCGTCCAGCGGTCCAGCGTGGCGAGGTACTGTTCCGCGGCGGCGTCAAAATCCGCATGGCGTGCAAGGGCAAGGCCAAGCCAGCGCACGGCCAAGGCGGCGTCCCCGCGGGTCTCAGCGGCGGTCGCCAGGCTCAGCCAAAGCGCGCGGCGCTCGCCAGGCTCTTCAACGCTCTGCAGGGCGTCGGCAAGCTGGGTCTCTGCAGCCGAAGACTCCCCTACAGTGGCAGCACAGTGCAGCAGCGCTTCGCCGTCAGCCCGGCTCCAGTCGCGATCCTGCAGGATGGCCTGCCATTGCGTCAGCGCGGCTTGTGGGTCAGAAAGGCGGTCGGCAAAAAGCCCAGCCAGCAAGCGGCGTTCAGCCTGGCGATCCGCGGCGTCGGCCAGGTAGCTAGTCCGCTGCAAACGCGCGGCAATCTCGCCTTCGACGTCGCCGAGCCGCCCGCGAATCTGTGCCGCTGCGGCCAGGGCCCGGCTCGCGGTCTGTTCGTCATCGGCGGCATTGGCCACTTCATCCAGCAGTGCCGCAGTTTCTGTCAGCGCTACACCGTCTTGAGCGAGCAATTCCGCGGCATCAAGCAGGGCGTTGCTGTCGGCCGAGCCACTGCGCAGGGCCTCAAGCCAACGGCCGGCTACAGCCTCGGCATCCGCTGGGTCGGCCCACTGCACCCGCTGCCACGCGCCTTGCAGGTGGGCTGCGAGATCGCCGGCCTGCGGCTGATCGCGGAGTTCAGTCTCTAGGGCAGAGAAAAGTGGCTCAGAAGCGGGGAGTTCCGCGTAACCCTGCTGTAGAGTTGCCAGGGCCGCCTGCGCCGCACCGCCATCGCGCCAGGCATTGGCGAGGCGCAGCGTCAGCACCGCGCGGGCGTCTTCGTCTTCTTCGGCCTCGCGCAGGCGCTCAAGAGCCGCCGTTGCCTTCAGGGGCAGGCCAGCTTGGTCCGCCGCTTCAACCAGTTGCAGGTCGGCCGCTTGGCGCAGGTCTGCTTCGCCCAGGGCGCTGGCCGCGGCAAAGCTGTCGACCGCTTCCGTCCAAAGCCCAGCGCTCTCTGCGAGTTGTCCGCGCTCCAGGTGGAGGGCCGGCTGATCCTCCGGTGCGGCGGCCTGGATCCTCAAGGTCAGCAGCGTCAGCCGGGCTTGCACGTCGCCCGATTGCTCCGCCAAGGCGTCGAGCTGCGTCAGGGCAGCCGAATCTCCGGGGGCGTCGGCCAGAATGCCTTCCAGCAGCGGGCGAATTTGCTGGGGGCTCGGGCGATCGCCCAGGGTGCGCAACGCCGTGCGCCGCCAAGCAAGCCGAATCTCCGGAGCGCCTTGCCGCAGCGCAGCGCTTTCCCATTGATTCGCCAGGGTATCTGCAGCGGTCGAGTCCGAGGCCGCGTGGCCAGCCAGCTGTGCCGCTTTCTCCAGCGCCTGGGCATCCGCTGGGTCGATCTCCAGCAACTGCAGGGCAAAATCGTGGGCCGCGGCAAAATCGCCAAGGCTGTGCTCGCTCAACAGCAGCAGCCGCTGCAGGCTGGCTTTGCGCGACTCTGGGGTTGGCGAGTGCTTGAGCCGCGCTTGCAGCAACTGCATCCCGGCCAGGGCATCGCCGCGGGCGTCCGCCACCATGTCCAACTGATCGATCAGCGACTGCGCTGCCTCGGCATCGCCGGCCAATTCAGCCGCGCGGAGCACCGCCGCCAAAGCCCCTGCAAAAACTCGATCGTCGCCAGGGTCGCGCTCGATCGCCGTGAGCCAAGCCTGGGCAGCCGACTGCGCCGCATCGTCGCCGCAGCGGTCCAGGGCAGCCGCGAGCTCCAGCTCGGCCGTGGGCAGCTCTTCGTCGGCAATTGCTTGGCTGGCCATGGCCTTGCGCAGGCCATCGGCGAGCCTCTGGGCGTCGGCGGACTCGCCGATCCCCTGGTCGCGAAGAGTGGCGAGCCAGGCGGTCCACAGCTCGCGGCGCTGCGGCAGCGCTTGCACGGCGTCTTGCAGAACCGCGGCAAGCTCAGGGCCGTCTGCGGTATTGGCCAGGCGCAGCCATGCCTCCGCGCGCTGGTCTTCCGTGCCCAGGCCCGTGAGCTGGCGCAGCACACGTGCGCAGGCGGCGCTGTCGCCGCGATCTTCGGCCCGGCTCAGCTCCAGCTGGAGCGGCTCGCTTGGGTCAGTGGCCAGCGCCTGCCAGGCGTGCAAGGCTTCCTCTGTGCCGCCTTGGTCGCCCAGCAGCTCCGCCAGATTCGCTAGACGGCGCAGCAATTCCGCCTTTTCGGCCGGCTGAAGCGCCGCCGCGGTATCGCCCGTCGCCTTATCGCCCGTCGCAGTGTCGATGCCCGACCACTGGCGCAGGTTCAGCGCAGCCTGCATCCGCCGACCCTCTGTGGTCGCCAGCTCCAGCCAGCGGTCCAGGATGTCCAGACGCCCGGGCGCCTCAGAGGCTGCCATCTCCAACAGCTCAAAAGCCTTGGGTTCATCGCTCGCGAGCAAGGCCGTGGCTACGCCCATCAAGCCCTGGATGCGCGCGTCCGAACCGGTGGGGGCACTGCGGGCCAACACTTCCTGGCACTGCAGCGCTTGGGCCTCGCGGCCATGGCGCAGCCACACGGGCAGCAGCTTTTCGGCAGCTTCAGCTGCACGTTCAGGCAGTTCTAGCTGGGCATGGGCCAGTTGCAGCAGATTCTCTTCTGCGTCTGAGAGCGCCTCGGCCTCGGCCAGGCCCTGGAGGGTCTTCCAAGCGTGCGCCAATGGATCCTGAGCTTGCGCTGCGGAGCGCAGGCCGGCCAGTTCAACCAGGGCAATCGCCATAGAATCGCGGGCCAAAGGCGCCTTGTCGACCATGGAATTCAGGACGTTTGCCACCGAGTCGGTGCTGCCCAGGGCGCGCACCGCGGCGAGCAAGCCCGCCCAGGCTTCGCGATCGTCTGGCTGATGCGCGACGACTTCGCGGTACAGGCGTTCGGCGCGCGCCGGGTCATTGCCGGTCGTGTCGCACAACACCGCGGCGCGGCGGAGGCTTTCAATCCGCGCCGACCCCGTCAACAGATCGGCCCGGGCCTCAGCGGCGTCAATGGCTTCTGGCCAGCGAGCCAATTCGCCCAGGGCGCGCTCGCGCAGCTCCAGGGTCTCCACGTCAGCGGGCACCACCTGTTGCAGCGCCTTGACCACCAGAGGCCACTCGCACTCGCGCAGAGCGGCGCAGCGGGCCAGTTCTTTCCACAGCTTGGGCAGTTCGTCGCCCAGGGCTTCCGTCAGCGACGCGTCGGTGTTCGCCAGTTCCAGCCAGTCGGCCACGGAGGTCAGGGCTGCAGCGGCGTCGTCCAATTCGGCCATCTGAGCGGCCATCATCAGCACCAGCCGGGCTCCCCGAGCCAGATTGGCGGCATGGCTATCGCCCAAGGCGTCTTCGGCGCCCGACCGGGCCATCGCCAGCGCCTCTTCGGGTTCGCCTGCGGCAAAGCTCAGCTCCGCCAGATCCAAGAAGAGGCTGGTGCGCTCATCCTGCGGGGCCCAGCGGGTCATCGCTTCCACGGCCATGCGTTCGGCCCCGACCAGCGCCGCTGCCCGCGCTGCCCGCTGAGCCGCCCTGCCGATGGTCATGCAGAATTCATCAGGCAAAGAGCCAGGTTCTGCGGCCTGCGTTTCTTGCAGCGCCTGGATCAACAGCTCGCACGCCCGCTCATGGTCGCCCAGCTCGCGCTCGGCCACTTCGGCACCTGCGAGCCACCAGCGGTAGCGACTCTGGGGGTCGTCGCCTTTGCCGTTGTCGCTTTCAGCAGCCTTTGCGGCTTCTTGCATGAACTGCCGCGCGCCCTCTTCACCTGAGCCGCACCAACGCCGCAGGCCGTCCACATCGCCGCGCTGGACCGCCGCGCGCATGGCCACCCGCAAGGCCGCCGGGTGATCGCCGCCATCGCTGATCAGCAGCTTTGCGTACTCTTCTGCTTCGGCCCACTGCTCTAGGTCGGCCATCGCCGAAATCAGCGCACTGCGGACCTGCATCGCCGCCTCGGCCGAACAAGCTGGCAGCTGGGCCTTGAGCAGGTTCGACAACTCCTGGGGCTGGCCGGCCAGGATCCGCGTCGACAGGGCCAAGCCCGCCGGGTCGCCGGGAGAGGCCAACGCCGCCAACGTCAACCAGCGCAAGGCCTGGGCGGGTTGACGGTCAAACTCCACCGCCAATTCAGCGGCTTGCAGCAGGGAGTTGTGGAATTCAGCCGCCACACTGGCGGGCAGAGGTGCCGCAGTATCGACCGCCTGATCGCCAAGCTGTTCGCGCAATTCCGATGCCAGCGACCGGTAAACGCCCTCTTGATCGCCGGCGGCCGCGGCAGCCTGGCGCAGCGCTTTGACCAGCCCCGTGCGCTGGGGCTCTAGCGTCAGGGCCTGACTCCACGCCGCCGCCGCCCCGGCCGGATCCGCCAGGGGGCCAGCCAGCACTTCGCCCAAGCGGGCCAGCAGCTCCGCTTTGCGGGCATTGTCCGTCTCAGCGCGGGCAGCATGGTTAAGGAGATCCGCCAGTTCCGCATGGCTGGCTTGGGTCTGGAAGTGCTCCGCCCACGCTTGAACCGCCTGCGGATGGCAGGGGTTGAGGTTCAGCAGCCGCCGCCACACACCCAGCGCTTGACCGCGATCGCCGCCGATTGCAGAATCACCAGCAAGGTCAGCCAGTTCTGTCAGTGCGCCCTGGGCAAGATCCGCGGCTCGGGCGTCCATGGTCGCCTTGGCCAACCACGCGCTGGCTTGGCGTTCCAGGGTCTCCCGCACCGCAGCGGCCCGGCCCAAGCCTCTGTAAAGGCGCAGTAATCCCTCAAGCGCTGCCGCATGATCCGGCTGAATGGTCAGCACGCGCTGGTACGCTTCTACGGCACGGTCCGGCGTTGCCAGCGGCCCTTCGCACAACTGCGCCATCTCTAGCGCGATCCGCACGGCCTCGCGGCCCTCAGCGGCGCTCAGGCGTTGCGACAGCGCCACCAACAGGCGCTTGTGATCCTGCTGTTGCCGGTAGTAACTCTCAAAGAAATCAAGCGCTTCCGTCTCTTGGGGCGCCAAGGTGCGCACCCGGCGGTAGTGGCGCTCCGCCGTCGGCCAATCGCCGCGCTTGCGGGCCAGCCAAGCCAGGGCCAGAGAGGCGTTGGCTTCGCCGTGGCGATCGCGGTCGCGCACCGTCGCTTGCCGCAGGGTTTCCAGTGCAGTGTCAGGCTGATCGCTCAGCAGCGCCTCAACCGACTGCAGCCGCGACGGCAGGGTGGCATCGTCGGGCAAGACCTCCATCAGCACCTGCAGCGCCAGGGCCGCCGCCTGCGGGCTCAGCCGGTCCACGCCGGGGATATTGGCCAGCTCATCGGCGTGTTGCAGGCGCGTGGGCAGGGCTTCGCCGGCGGACAGCGAGCAGGTCAGCGCCCGGGTCAGCTCTGCCAAATCGCCCATTGCCCTGGCCACTTCGACCCACAGGGGGGCCACACTCGCCGGGTCCGCACCGCTGTCCAGAGCATCGGCCAACACGGCGGCGGCGTCGCTCAGCGGTTCATCGCCAGCCAGCAGCAGCTCGGCATAGCCCACCAAAGCCGCGGGCCTATCGGCATCGCTGCAGTCGGCCAGTTCGCCGCGCTGGGCTGCCAGGGACTCTTCGCGCGCGGTCTTTTGCGATGCGGCGATCTCCGTCCATTCGTCCAGGTCTGGAAGCTCCAGGTCGATGTCGGGGTTTTGCTCGGCCACTTTGCGCAATTCGCCGATTTGCCGCAGCGCCGCCGAGCCGTGGCCCAGGGCCAAGTGGTGGCGGATGGCCTGCTGCAGGCCGTGGCTGCGGGCCCGCGCGCCAGTGCTCAGGGCGGCAACCGCGTCCACCAGGTGACCGTGGCGAAAAAGCCGTTGCGCAGAGGGATCTTCGGCAGAGGCTTCCGCCAAGGTCCCGCCGACCTCGGCGCTGGGGAACAGGCGAAACGCCTCGCGCATCAGGTTGGCCGCGCGCGAAGGATCGGCCGATCGCACAAGCAGCGCGGCGTGGTGCAGCAGGCCGGACTTGACCCGCGGGTGGGGTTCGCGGCTGCTGAGACCTAGCAGGGCGTCGGCCAGTTCAGGCGCAGCCCCCGGCTGTTCGCGCAGGCGCTGCAGGAGCTCCTCCACGGAGCCGTGGCTGGGAAGCGGTGCGGTTTCAGGGGACGCCAGCATCGGAGCCTCTTTTGCCTCGCCTCGCCTCTGCCGCTTTGGCCGCGGACCGGGGAGCTTGGCACATGGGGGCAGGTACAACTCAGAGGATTGGCGAGCCGCCGCAAAGCCGCCCGGCCGGAAAAACGCACTCCACCCTGGAGTCTAGATGCGTCCTGCGCCGCTGCCAACCCTCGCGAGGCGATCGGATGGCGCCCCAGGGCCCGCTGTGACCAAACTGCGATATTCGCCAGCGGTTGCCGTTGTCAGCGGTGTCTTTCTCAGCGGGTGTACTTGTCGGCCAAGCGCACCACGTCCTGCAGTTCTGGCGTGCTGACCTCTACCAGTCGCACGTCGCCGTCCGGGGCGCAGAATCGGTGGATGGTTCCCGGGGTGACATGATAAGTTTCGCCAGGTTGCAGTCGCAGGACCTCATCTGGCCCAGCGCCCAACTCCAGCGAAAGTACCCCTTCGAGCACACAAATCGTCTCTTCTTTGACCTGGTGATACTGGCGCGACAACAGCTCTCCGCGGCGAATCACCAAGAATTTTCCGGCATAACGCGGGGTTTCGGCCCAGATCTCTTCATGGCCCCAGGGTTTGTCGACGACGCGCATGATTCACCTGCCGCGCGGACGGCGGCGCGCCGAGTATCCGCCAAAGGAGGGGCACGGGCAAATTGCGGCGGCTAGGTCAAGAGAAGATCAAGGCAAATGCCCGGTTGGGCCGCACAGGCGCATGGCCACGTCAATGGTCCACGGGCCGTCCGCTTGGCCGTCTAGGGGGCCGTCGCGCACTGTTTCAGAAACGCCTTGGGCGATGCAGAGTTCGCAGCCCTCTAGCCAATGGCACAGGGCATCATAGGCCGCGCCAATGCCGCTGTACGCACCCGTGTACTGGGCTTCGATGACATCGACGGGGTCGAGCCTGGCGCTGCGTATTCCGAGTTCGGCGGGGATATCGCCGTTCACGGGGACGCACAGGCGCACAGGCACGGCGTCCAGATCCCGGTCTCCGCTTGAGAAAATCGCCAACGGTGCGCCGGTCACCTGCAAGCCTGCGGCGCTGACCTGGGCGTGCCAGCGCTGAAGGGCGCCCGGAATGTCGCTGCTGGCACCGCGGTGGATGCTGACGGCGACCGTTAGGCCGGGAAAGGACCGGCGGCGCACTTCAATAGGCTTCGCGGCGCCATCCGCGAGGTGGGCGTCGGGATCGTCGGCGGATAGGGGCGCAGACATGCGGCCTCAGGCAGAGCCGCCACCGGGTTTTGGGGGCAAAGGGGCAGGGCGCTGCGGTGCCGCGACTATGCCTCAGGCCTCGCAGCAGGTCAAAGCGCCGCGCGAATAGCGGTCAGCGGCAGCTCCACGCGGGCGATGTCCGCCACGGCCACGGCCAGGTCACAGCGGGCGCCGTGGGTGCGGTAGACGCGCAGTCGCGCCGCCCAAGTGCGCGCCAAGCCAGGGGTATCGATGTCGACAAAGTCGTACACCCGCGCCTGAATTTTGCCGTCGTAGGGCCGCAGCACCCGCCCGAGCGCCTGGGTCAC
The DNA here is from genome assembly GCA_044347905.1 of Myxococcota bacterium. Taxonomy (GTDB): domain Bacteria; phylum Myxococcota_A; class UBA9042; order UBA9042; family UBA9042; genus SXRM01. The sequence continues at coordinate 9,873 of JBIKTV010000035.1, read as the reverse complement.
CCGCGTCACGTTCGCCGACGGCACCGCGAGGTAGAGCGTGTCGAGCGCCGGACAGTCAAACCCCTCGCCCACGAGGCTTGAAGTCGCGACCAAGATGCCCCCCTGCGGCCCCTTGAGCTGGGCCAACACCTCTTGGCGCTGCGCCGTGGCCACGCTGCCCGTCAGCCCCCAGGCGCGCAAACCGGCGTCGCGCAACAGCTCAGCCAGCACTTGGCAGTGTTCGACCCGCTCCACCAGCACCAGCGAGCGCTGACCACAAGTCGACAAAACCACACGCAGAATCTCTTGATTGCGCTGAGCATGCCCCGCCAGCTTGCCCATCATCTCCGCGTGGTCGTCCATGCGCCCGCCCGCAAACGTCGTGTGCACCGGCGTGACCCGGCTGGCGCTCAGCGAGCCCACGGCTAGCAATTCCCTAGGCTGCATGCGCATAAGCTCCGGGCCCAGCGCCGCGTGCATGAGCGGGTGCAGGCCGTCTTTGCGCTCCGGCGTGGCCGTCAGCCCCAGGCGCCAGCGCGCGGCAAACTGCTCTACCACCTCTGTAAAGGTCGGCGCCGGACAGTGGTGGGCCTCATCGAGCACGACTACGCCAAACAACTGCTTGAGATCGCTGAGATCGCGCCGCATCAGTGTTTGGACCGTCGCCACCGTCAGCGGCCGCACCTCAAATTGCCCCGCGCCGATCACCCCGGCCTCAACCCCCAAAAATCGCTCCGCCGCCTCGCGAATTTGGTCGACCAGCAGGCGATTGTGCACCAGCAGCAGCGCCGGCGTGGCCAACCGCGCCAAAAGCCCCATCGCCATGACGGTTTTGCCCGAACCTGTGGGGCTCACCACCACGCCGTCGCGCATCTTGACCGCCCGGTCGACCGCCGCCTGCTGATAGTCGCGCAGTTCTGCCTGGAGGGTCCACGGCGTCTCTAGGGCAGGGTGGCTGCGCTGGTCGTCGACCTCGACCTCTAGCTCGGGCCATTGGCTTTTGAGCCACTTTCGCAGGTCACCGCCCACGCCCCGCGGCAGGGTTAGCTCAGCTTCCTCTTGATGATAAAGGACAAACTGCTTGGCCAAGTGCTTGCAGGGCCGGCGGTGGTTGCGCGCTTCCCAGTACACGGGGTTGACAAATGTCAACTTCTCGGTCGCCCACGCCTGAAGGTGCTGCCACGCAGGCTCGGCCATCTCGCCGCGGCGAATCGCGATGCGGTGGTCGATGCGGAGCAGGAGGCGCCCGGGACTCTCTGGCGGCGGCACGGGCGGCGGCACGGGCGGGGCGATGGGCGGGGCGACGGGCGGGGCGACGGGCTGGGACATGGACGTCCTGAATCGGTCAATTGCGAAGAGGGGCAGCGGGCGAAGGCCCCAGAAAAGAGCCTGTCCGATAGCGAATTAGAGACGGGGCACGCTAGTCCTGTCGAGGTGCTTCGTCCAGCAGCGACTCAGCCGAGCTGCCTTTCCACGCCGACCAAGCGCTGCCCAAGTGGACCGTCACCGCAAGAGCCGCCAGCAGCCCGCTCTGGGGATTGACCACGCCGCGCTCCAGGGCCCGCAGGGCCGTCGACAGCACCGCATCCGTCTCTTCGCCGCGGCTGGCAAAGGCAGCAAGATCGCAGATGAGAAGGGCAAGACAGTGGATCACCGCCCAACTGGCCAGCAGGGACGCCGCCACCTGACCGCGCACCAGCAGACCCAGCCCCGGCCACAAGAGACCAAGGCCTCCGGCAATTGGCTGCGGCTTGGCCCTATTCGCGGCTGCAGGCGGACCTTTGGGCGTCAGGGCCTCGGCGGGCTGCACGGCGTCGCTCATCGATCGGGCTCCATGGCAAAGGGGCAGGGTGGGCGGCCCTCAGTTCAGCGCGGCCACAGGCTGGGTAATTCGCGTTGCCGCGGGCGAAGTTTGGGGGCCCCGCACCGCCACAAACCGCTCTAGCCCCCGCCGCCGCAGCCGCACGTAGCCTCGCTGCTCCGCCACCACGTCCGTGCCCACTAGGCGCATCTGCACCGCCACCGGAATCAGGTAAAGCCTTGTTGCTTTACGGGTTTTTAGCTGGCCGCCGTCCACCAGCAACACGTGCTTGGGCTGGTCGTCCAGCTTGACCAGCAGCGGCGACAGATCATAGCGGAACACGTGTTTGAGGCCCACCAGCCCCTGCTGCTGCAGCACCTGCATCCCCGTGTGGCGCAGCCGCTCCCGCACGTGCAAGTGGTGAACCAGATGGGTATTGCCCAGCTCCGCGTTCAGCAGATCCGGCGCCAAGCTGCTGGTGATGTCGATCGTCTCTCGGGCCAGGCCAAAAGCCGAGCGCTTGGGGTCCATGTGCGCCTGAAGACTCAGGTGGGCCACCCGATCGGCGTAGCCGTGCTTGACCCGCCGCGCCAGCCAGTCTCGCCCCACTTCTTTGATGCGATCCTTGGCCGCGTACACCAGCGCCGCGAACGAACCGGCAACGAGCAAAGAAAACGTAGTGTTGGCCGCATTCGTCGCGGTGTTGAGGATCCACACTTGCCAAACAAAGTAGAAGGTCGACGCCACCATCGCCATGGCGATCGCAATCCAGTTGCGCAGCCGCTGGTCCAGCATGTAGGCGTTGGCCTCCAAAAAGACCGCCTGCTGAAAATGCTTTTTCAACTGGGCCGCGCGCTGTAGATAGCCGTCCACCGCAGAATTCGAGTGCAATTCGGGATAGCGCATCCCAGCCGCGCGGCGAAACTGCGTCTCGTCCACCAGCTGCTGGTGCAACACCGTGCGCAGTCGGAGCGCCTCACCCGCCAACGGCTTGCGCTTGGGCCGGTCCGGCGCGCCTTCCAGAGCACGGGTCAGCTGCGTCACCAACATGATGATCTGGTTAGAGATAAACTCAACAGCCAGGGCCACTTCGCGTTGCAGGGCGAGAGCGTCGCCGCGGTTGTCCCCGGCCAATTGGCTGTCGTCCTCGCGCCGCAAGGCGCCTTGCTGAGCCAAGTCCAGCAGCTCGAGCCGCCCCTGCTTGGCCTGCAGCGTGGCCCGCAAGAGCCCCTCGCCGATCCACTCCGCCTCTTCACTGCGCAACTGCCCGTCCCGCTTGCGCACCGCCATCAGGGCCCTCTGAAGCCGCACGGTCTCAAACTTCAGCCCGTGGACCACCGCCAGCGTGCGCCGGCGCAGTTGATCGGTTTGCGGCCCCACCAGCTGCTGGCCCGGGCGCAGCCGAGGACTCGTGAGCCGCGAGCGCACCTGAAAGTGATTCCACGGCTGGTGCGGCACCCACATGGCGTCGGGGATGTCGGCCTGCATCGTGATGTCCCACGTGTGCGTCTGACCTGGCGCCGCGACCGGCACCGTGGCGATCCACTCCAGCCGCGAGCGATCGTGAACGGCGACGCGCAACTCCGGCAGGGGCGCATTCTCACTCAGGCGCGGCAGCGACGGCGAAGACGGCCTGCGCGGAGGAGTCAGCGGGGGAGGCCCAGGGAGATGGGCAAACGGGCGGCTGTCGTGGGGCATGGGGCGGGCGAACCTCCGCTGCTTACCATAGCGTTTTTGCAGCGCTGCGCTAGTCCTGACGCCGATCGAGATTTGCCGCCCTTGACTTGGCGAGCCAGCCCGAGTCTCCTATGCGATCGGCTTGCTTGCCGAGGTATCCATGTCGCTGACGGCTCCCCTCTCCCCTGAATTCCAGAAGCGCCGCGTACAAAACTGGGTCTTTTTGGGCCTGATGTACGCGATGTTCTACATGGGCCGCTACAACTTCTCTGCGGTCAACGCGCTTTTGGCGGAGAAGTTTGGCTGGAGCAACGCCGATCTAGCCTCCGTGATCTTCGCTGGCAAAATCACTTACGGCATCAGCGTATTCCTCAACGGCCCCCTCGCCGATCGCATTGGCGGCAAAAAGGCCATCCTCTTGGGCGCAGCCGGCGCGACGGTGTTCAACCTCGCCTTTGGTTTCGGCTCGATGTTCTTGGTCAAAGACGCGGTGTGGAGCGGCAAGACCCTGGTCGAGCCGGCCACCCTGGCCAGCGGCATGTCCATGAGCACCGTGCTCGCGTTCTTTAGCGTCGTTTGGGCGCTCAACCACTACTTCCAGAGCTTTGGCGCCCTCTCCATCGTCAAGATCAACGCCGCGTGGTTCCGCGTTCCGGAGCGCGGCTCCTTTGCCGGCATCTTTGGCATCATGATCCAGTCGGGTCGCACACTTGCCTTTGCCGTAGGCCCGCTCATCGCCGGCGCGTTGCCGTGGCAGTGGGTGTTCTGGGTCCCGGCGGTTTGCTTGGTGCTGTTGTTCGCCGCCAATTACTACCTTGTTGAAGACACTCCGGCCAAAGCGGGCCTGGAAGACTTGGACACCGGCGATGAGACCGCAGAAGAGAAGGCTCAGCCGGTCAGCTTGAGCTTTGTCCTCAAGAAGGTCTTTACCTCTAGCGCGGCGTGGACCATCGCCCTCTCGTCCATGATGATCGGCTTTGTGCGCAACGGCGTGGACGACTGGTGGGCCAAGTACTTTGTCAACGTCCAGGGCGCCCAGGTGATGCAGTCCAAGGCTATGATTCCGTACAACATTGGCGCCTTGATCGCCTCTGTGCTGATCATCTTGCTCATCTTAAGGGTCAAGCGCCACGTCGACGGCATCAAGGACTGGACGCCGTTCAAGCGCTTTGGCGCCAGCTTTGGCCTCGTGGGCGTGGTCTTTGTCGCCGTCGGCTTCCTCGTGCAGTTCCTGATGCAAGGGATGAGCCAAAAAGACGCCGCCAGCCTGTGCTTTCAGCTCGCCAGCGTGGGCATGCCGATTGCCGCGGTGTTTGGCGGCCTAGTGAGCGGCAACGCCTCCGACGCCCTGTTTGAGTCGCGGCGCGCCCCGGTGATTTTCTTTGCCTTTATGGGCATGGCCGCGGTCGGCACCCTCCACAGCGTGGTCGGCGGCGGGCCGTTTGTCGCGGCGTTCATGCTGATCGGCCTGTCCTTCTTTATCCAGGCGGCCCACTCCATGGTCGGCGGCGCAGCCAGCATGGACTTTGGCGGGCGCAAAGCCGTGGCCACCGCCGCAGGGCTCTTTGACGGCGCCCAGTACCTCGCCGGAGCGGTCGTCGCCCTCTTCATCGGCAAGTTGGTCGACAAGTACGGCTGGGACGTATGGGCCTGGACCTACGTGCCCTTCGCGATCCTCGGCGGCCTGCTGATGACGCGGCTGTGGAATGTCCGTCCCGGAAAAAGTGCCCACTAGTACATCGAACCCCAAGTTCGCGGCGGGTTGTCAGGAATTCCGAGTTCGATGTACGAAAAAGGACCCAGCAGTAGTACCCCAAACCCGAGCGATGGCCCCCGAAGTACCCGGTGCGAATTTCGTGTTTGGGGTACTAATTCAAAGTTTTTACCCGGAGTCCGCGATGCGCAGAATTCTCGCCGTGCTGACGGCCGCCGCTACCTTGCTGACCGCTGTGCCCAGTTGGGCCGTCGATGAAGAGCCGACGTCGACCCAGCTCAGCGTGCTCCTCGATCCGATGCTGCTCTTTGTGCCGTTGGGTCAATTGACCGCCGAGTACAAGATCCATCCGATGCTCGGAGTCGCCGTGCTAGGCGGCTACGGCCAGGTGACCAGCGAGCGCAACGCCGGATTCGGCTTCGTCAATGTCACCCAGTCCGTCCTGCGCGTCGGCGGTCAAGCCAACGCCTACCTGTGGGGCAGTTTCGCCTCCGGTAGCCACTTGGGCGTGGAGTTGCTCTATCAGCGCATTGGCGAAGGGGACGACAACCAGACCAAAGCCTCTGATAACACTCAGCTCGGCCTCTACGGCGGCTACAAGTACACCCACATGCTCTCGCCCACCCTTGGCCTGACCGGGCTGCTGCAAGCGGGCTATACCTTTGAGCTCCATTCCAGCTCAACGACCACGAGCACGACGACGGTGTATCGCTTTAATTTGCCGTCCGATACGCTGCTGAACATCAAGCTTGGCGTGTCGTTTTAGCCAGATGAACCTTGGTTTAAGGCTGCTTTTCGACACCCGGCGCAGGCAAGTCGTCCTCGACAGGCGGCTTGCGCAGCGCCTCGCGGGTGACACCGACGGGCGGGGCAATCCGCAGGCTCAAGAGGGCCTTTTCAACCTCATCGCCGCGCTTGCGCAGGTCGTCCAGCGGCCCGACCACGGTGGCCGTATACAGGCCGTCTTCAGCCACAGCGGCGACCATCCAAAGCGCGACCGGCGGGCGGTTCTTCAGATCGACCACTTTGAGCAGGCGCCCTTCTAGGTCGTCCAGCATGATGCGCTCATCGCGCTCAGCGCCGCCTTGGCCGAGCTTGCCCACTTCCTTGAGCTGCTGATCGATGTACACGTCTAGCCCGCCTTCGGGTTCCGCGCTGAGATTCGCCCGCATCAGCAACACGCGGTCCTGGCCAAGCGACAGCGCCCAAGTCTGATCTTCCACCTGCTTCCAGCCCTTGGGCGGGGCAAACGTCACCTGATTCTGCCGTCCAATCGGCACGGTCAGGCGATCGCCGCTGGTGCTCGGCAGATCCCCGAGCTCTTGAGGGCTGCTGCACGCGGCCAGCAGCGCGGCAGTCAGGGCGACCAGCGATTTCTTGAAGCGGAGGAGGTTCATGGCGCCATGGTAGGCTGGCCGCCAGAGCCCGGCAAGCGCTTTGAGCGCTCCCCTACGCCGCGCACTCGCCTTCGCCAGTCGTGTCGCCCAAGAACGCCTCGGTCGCGCCGACATCCCAGAAATCCAGCTCGGTCGAGGCGCTGTCGAGATCGACAAGATCGGCCAGAACAGCTTTCAGTGCCTCTGGATTTGCACTCCGCAGTGCCGCCCCGGGAGTTTGCGAGTCCAGCTTGTGCAGGTCGGCCCACTCGAGCAAGCGCAGCACCGCTTGGGGCGCCCGCCGCGCCGGAATGAGCCCAAGATCGCGCCCAAAAACAGCGCCTTGGGGGCCCACATCGCCGCCCACCAGCAAGCGATAGTGCGGCGCCGGCCGGCCGTTGATGCGGCGAAGGGCACCGTAAAAGCCCAGCGTGCCGATGTGGTGCTGGCCGCAGGAGTTGTGGCAACCGCTTATTTTGATAGAGAGATCCGCGTCCGGCCTGTCCTCGGTCACCCGCACCAGCTCGTCTGCGAGGTTGCGCGAGTAGGTGATGCCCAGATTGCAGGTGCTGATTCCCGGGCAGCTGGTGATGTCTGCGGTGGTGCCGGCGCCGGCCAGGCCAAGATCCGCGGCGATCAAATCGCGATGCAGTTCAGGCAGCTGTTCGACCCTGACCGCGCGAAGCACGGCGTTTTGTTGGGGCGTAAAGTGCAGCTTTCCTTCGCCGTAGCGCTCGGTCAGGTCTGCGAGCGCCAGCAGCTGCGCCTTGGAGAGCTCGCCGCCGCGGTCCACGCGCACCGCCACAAACACCCTGCCGGGGATGCGGGTCTCGCGGATCGCCGTCGCCGCCCAGCGGGCAAATCCCGGGGCGAGGCCAGCGCTTTCATCGGGCCGGCTAAAATTCCACGGCTGGTCTTGCCCGTGCAGCAGCGCCGGAGTGTCGATCGGCGGAGGCGGATCGAGCAGAACCTTTTCCAGGTATTCAGCATATTTGGCGGCAAAAGCCTCATCCCCCATCTTGCGCAGGACGTGCTTAATGCGCGCTTTGCTTCGGACTTTGCGGTTGCCATGCTCCTGAAAGAAGTCAATGACCGCCAGCATGGGCGTGAGGATGTCGCGGGCCGGCCACGCTTCGTGGATCACCAGCGCTGAACGGGGCATCGAGGCGAGCCCACCGCCGACCAAAAACTTGAACGCCGGCTGACCCTGGGCGTCCAGAGTGGCGACCAAGCCGATATCGTGGATGGCGGCGTAGGCGCGGTCGGCTGGCGAGGCGGAGACGGCGATCTTGAACTTGCGCGGCAGGCCCTGAGCGCGGGGATTGCGCAGGAAAAACCGCACCATGGCCTGCAGATAGGGCGTCGTGTCAAACAGCTCGTCCTGAGCCAAGCCGGCCCATGGATCCTGGGTGATGTTGCGCACGGCGCTGCCGCATGCTTCGGTCATGGTCAGCCCGACTTCCGCCAGAAAAGTCATGGCCTTTTCCACATCCGGCAGCGGAAAACTGTGGATCTGGATGTTCTCTCTGGTGGTGATGTGGCCCAAGCGGCTCGGACTCTGCTCGACGACTTCAGCGATAGCGCGCAGCTGCTTGGGCAGGACGATGCCGCCGGGCATCTTGACGCGCAGCATGTAGACGTCGGGCTGGCGCTGGCCGTACACGCCGCGGGTCAGCCGATAGGCGCGGTAAGCGTCCGGTGCGAGTCGCCCAGCGGCGTAGTCTTCGGTGCGGGAGACAAACTCGTCGACATCGCTCAACTGACTGTAGTCATTGTCAAACGTCGCGGCGCTTTGGTCGATTTCGAAGTCGGAGTCGAGGTCCATGGGGCTCCCAAGGGGCAGTTCAACGGGCCAGGGGCGCGACGGCCCCGCTCAGCGCAGTCTAATCTATACCGCCGCTATAGACAAATAGAGAAATGCTCACATCGACCGAGGCGTGATTATCTCGCGCTGTTTGCCCAATCGTGTACCATCCGGCCGATGCGCCCCAGCGGGCAAGCGAGCCTACAGATGCAAGCGTTGGTTGGACAAAAGGTCTGGGTCATCCAGTTTGACGACGAAGACACCAGCGTCATCGGCATCGTCGAAGGCGTGGAGAGCGGCTTTATCGCCCTTCGCAATGAGCGAGAGACCACCGCCTCGCTATATATCAATTTGACAAATGTCAAAGAAATCGAAGTCTACAAGCCGGAAGGCGAGGGCGAACTGCGCATCCTCCGCTTCCCCGACGCGGAAGAGCGGGCGGCGCGCGAGCAGGACAAGAAGGGCCCGTAGTTCATCGACTGTATCCCCATGTAGCGTGCGTTGGTTGCCCTTGAACTGCGGGGTCATCTGCGCAGACCGCCCGGGCGAACAGGTGTCGACGCCGCGTCAATCCATCGATCGATTCAGCATTGTCGCGGCCCTCAGCAGATCGGAGTCGGTATGTTGCGCACTGGTGCAGAAGTCCTGGTCGGATCCCCAGCGCTGGGCGGGCTGCGCGGCAAGCGCCTTGGGGTGGTCTGCAATCCATCGTCGCTGGTGCGAGTGGCTCAGCCTCAGCCGTCGCGGCGCCACCTGGTCGACGTCATGATCGATCAAGGGCTGGATATTGTGCGGCTGTTTGGCCCAGAGCACGGGCTTTGGTCCACGGCGCAAGACCTGATCGCCGTAGAAGGCGGCCAGGACCCTGTGTTTGACCGCGAAGTGACTACCTTGTACGGCCGCAGCTTTGACACCCTGACCCTGCAGCCGCAAGCCCTGGACGGTCTGGACGCGCTGGTGTTTGACGTGCAGGACGTCGGCAGCCGTTACTACACGTATTTTGCGACCTTGTGCATGGCGCTGGACACGTGCGCCCGCCGCGGGGTCGAAGTGCTGGTGCTCGACCGACCCAATCCCCTGGGCGGCGAGGCAATCGAAGGCGGCTATCTACCTGAAAAGTATCGATCCTTTGTCGGCTGGCTCGATCTGCCCCAGCGCCACGGCCTGACCATCGGCGAAATTGCCCGCCTGTACGTCGCCGAGGCCGGGCTGCCGGTGCGGCTCCAGGTCATCCCGTGCAGCGAATGGGACACCGGCCTCTACCTGGACGAACAGGATTTTGCCGGCCTGGGCAGCTGCTGGTACGCCCCCAGCCCCAACATGCCCAGCGTGCAAACCGCGGTCGTCTACCCGGGCGGTTGCCTGATTGAGGGCACGCTTCTCTCAGAAGGACGTGGAACCACAAGGCCATTTGAGCTGGTCGGAGCACCGTACCTGGACGCTCGCCGCTATGCCCAGGCGATTGACCGCCGCCAAGTCCCCGGCCTGGTGGTGCGGCCCATGCGCTACGAGCCGACCTTCC
>JBIKTV010000256.1:0-8053 GCA_044347905.1 Myxococcota bacterium | reverse complement strand
GCGGCTCGACCATATGCCCCAGCCGATGATCGCCAAGGCGGTGCCCAGGAGCACGGTCCAGTCGAGCGGCGTCACTGGAACACCTCGCCCAGGGCCCACAGCAATGCGGCAAACAGAATTTGACTAATTAACACCGCTGTATAGACGCGCGGCCAGCTCTGCAACAGCGGGGGCGCTTCAGCAGCTGGGGCCAAGGCAGTGGCGCGGGCAAGGGGTTCGCTCATGGTCCCAGCAGGTTGGCAAAGAGGCGGTAGGCGCCGGGCACACCCGCAGGCAGCTGGCGAAAGAAGGCTAGACCCGTGTAGATGAACTGGCCTTTGCCGTGGGGCGCCACCAGCAGCGCGCCGGCCTGGTCCGCCTCGCCTGGGTCTTTCATGCGCAGAGGCGCCAGGTAGCGCGGATCCCAGCTCTTGGCAAAGTACAGGCCGCGCTCCTGGACCCAGCCGGCAAAGTCGGCCTCGCTCAGCTGGTTTGGCGAATTGCGCAGTGTGTCCATTGGGTTCTGGGTGGGTCCCCCTCTTAATTCCGCCGCAGGTACAGCGGCCTCCCAGCGGATCGCCGCGGTCTCGTCGGTCACCCGGTCCCGGCCAATCTCCAGCGGATACGGGCCCATCGCCACCGTCAGCGGCCCCACCCGGCTGTTGGTCTGGTACTGCACCACCAGGCGCCCGCCGGCCTGAACCCAGCTCAGCAGCTTGGGCCAGTGCGCCACCAGCTTGGGCTGGGCGTTCAGCGCCCGCACCCCCACGGCGATCGCCGCAAATTCCTTCAGGTCTTCCTTGGCCAGCTGCGCCTCACTCAGCACGGTGACCTGATAGCCCACCGCCTGCAGCGACTCGGCCACGCGATCCCCCGGGCCGGCAATGTAGCCGATGCGCGGCCGACCCAGCCGGAGATCCGCAGGCACCAAGCGCACCTGGGCGGGCTTGCGCACCGTCAGCCGCGGCACGTGCTCGTAGTCCACGGTCTGCTGCTGCAGCGACCAGCGCCGCCCCGCCACCTCCGCCTCGGCCTTGAGTTCGCCGGGGGTGGTGTTGGGCGATGTTTGGCGAATGGTCAACGGAATCATGAGGATCTGGGTGGGTCCCCCCAGTTGAACCCGCTGGCGGCGCGGCTCGACCTGCCAGCCGGGCGGCGCGGTGAAGCTGATCTCGGCGTCCACCGCGGTCTGGCCGGCGGCTTCACTGCGCGCGACCTGCCAATTCAGGGTCACCGCTTGGCCGCGGGGCGCGAGCACCACCGGGCGATCGGGCGTCAGGGTCAGTGGCGGGGCGATCTCCACATCGCGGGTCTGTTCGCCGCGCACCGGATCGGCCCAAAGGAACTGCACAGGTCGGTTGATGTGAAGGGTAATCCCTTGGATAGATAGGGTAAAGCGCGCAAGGATGGGCGGCTGGTCCACTGGCTGGCTGATCATGGCGCGGTCCGCCAGGGTGTAGAGCCCGCCTTCCGCGGGTTGGCGCAGCCAGTAGGGGGTGGACGGCGCGGCGTCGTCGGGGATCTGCCCGCTCAGCGCTGCGGTGCGCGAGGCGTGGAGGCTCAGGTCGACCGGTTCAAGCGCCAGCGCCGGCCCCTGCGCCTGCCCAGCCAGTTGGACAGAAAGCCACTTCACTTGCGCAGGGTTGCCCAGAAGCGCCGTGGCGTTGACCTGCAACGGACTGCCCGGCACAGCCTCTGGATGGGCGGCGCGGGCCTCCAGCCACAGTCCGGCGCACGCGACCAGCAGGCCCTCCACCTCCGCCAGTTTGATCTGCCGGTAGGGGTTGTCCGCCGGCATCGCCGCGATGGCCTGGTGAACTTTAGCCAGCGCTGGCAGGGAGTTCTGCGGCAGGAGCGGATCATAGCCCCGCAGCAACTCGGCCACCCGCTGGTCCACCGCCGCGCCGCCGGCAAAGCGCGCCCAGGAGCTGGGCAGGTCGGCAAAGGGATCGCCGCCTTTGGGGGTGCTGCCGCCCAGAAGCTCAAAAAACTCAGGAAGCTTGCCGCGCGCCGCTGCGACGCCAAAGCCTTGGCTCTTGTGCTGGCTGCGGCTCGCCGCCGCGATGTCGCCCCAAGATTTGCCCAACAGCGCGCTGTAACCGCCCACATCGACTTGGTAAGGCGCCCGCACGTCCTCGATCTTGCGGTTGAACAGCGTCACGTTGTGCAGCAGCCGCGCCGCCTGCCATGGCCCTGGCCCCCCTGGCCCTGGGGCAAAATCTTTTTGCGCCGCCGCGGTAAACGCCAGGGCCGCCAGCTCGGCCGAGGCCATGTGGTGGCCGTGGTTGGGCGGAGCTGGGGTGAAGCGGGTGACGATGGCGTCCGGCCGCAGTTCGCGCACCACCCGCACCACGTCCGCCAGCAGCGGCTCTTGGCCCCACATTTTGAGGGTCTCAGCGGTGGTTTTGCTGTAGCCAAAGTCGCGGGCGCGGGTGAAGCGCTGCTCGGCACCGTCCACGCTTCGCGCGGCAATCAGCTCCCAAGTCCGCAACAGGCCCAGCAATTCATCCTGTTCCGCGCCGATGAGGTTCTGGCCGCCGTCGCCGCGGGTCAAAGACAGGTAGACCGCCCGCAGGCCGCGCTCGCCCGCCAGCCACGCCAGCAGCCGCGAGTTCTCGTCGTCCGGGTGGGCGGCGACATAGAGCACCGTGGCGACCCGGCCTAGCCGCTGCATTCGCGCTAGAATCTCCGCACTATGAGGCAGTTGAGCTTGCAGGGCCGGCGAGGCGGCGGGCACGGCGTGGGCCAAGGGCATGGTCGCTCCCATCGCTAGGCCGGCCCAGAGCATCGCTGCGGTCCCTGCGCGCATCCAACGCTTGGGCCGGACGCCAGAGGTAAAAGGGCTGGACCGGCGCAGGGAATGATTGAAGTCGAAATTCACTTGCATGGCCGCCCACAGTAGCAGAGAGGGCAAAGGCTTTGTACCCTCGCCACCCGCGCCACCTTGGCGCATCGGCACTGCGATGTCACTCCCGTTCGCTCCAACTTGGCTCGCCGGCGAGCAGAACGCCCGGAGCTTGCTGCCGGCCGCCGCCCTGGATCGGCCCAGCCGCGCCCAGCAGGTGCTCAAAACCGCACAGCGAAAGGCGGATCCCGCGGTGCTGCAGGCCATCGCCGACCTCAGCGCCCAGCTGCCGCCGCGGCCGGCCCGGGACGCCAACCTCGCGGCGCTGCAGGCGGGCTCTGCCGTGGCGGTGGTGACCGGTCAGCAGCTCGGCCTGTTTCACGGGCCGCTGTTTACCCTGCACAAAGCCGCGACCGCGGTGGCTGCGGCGCGCCAGCTCCAGGCAGAGACCGGGGTGACCGCCGTGCCGATCTTCTGGCTGCAGGGCGAAGACCACGACGCCGCAGAGATCGACCACGCCTGGGTGCCGCGGCCGCCGGGGCCGCCCGTCAAGCTGCACGCGCCGCTGGCGGGGCCGCCGCGGGCTTCGGTCGGGGCCCTGCAGGTGTCGGCAGAAATGCCGCAGATCCTGGATCAATTGGCCGAGCTTCTGCGCGGTTTGCCCCACGCGCCGGCGGTGATTGAGCTGTTGCAGCGCTGTTGGGCGCCGGGTCAAAGCCTGGCCCTGGCGGTGGCGCGGCAGATGGACGAGCTGCTGGGCGACCACGGCCTGCTGGTGCTGGACCCGCGGCATCCGGCGATCCGCCGTGCGGCAATCCCTTTGCACCGCCAGGCTTTCATCCGGGTGGCTGAGCTGGACCAGGCGCTGGCGGAGCGCGGCCAGACCCTGCAAGACGCGGGTTTTGCCCCGCAGGTGCAGCTGCGTTCCGGCTCGCCGCTGAGCTTTGTCGCCCCCGGCGGCGACGGCCAGCCGCGCTTTCGCCTGGTTCCGCGCGGGCATGACACCTGGGGCCTGTCTGGCGGCGACAGCCACTGGCAAGCGACCACCCAAGAACTGTTGGATACGCTGGAGAATTTCCCAGAGCGCTGGAGCTCGTCTGCGCTGCTGCGACCGCTGCTGCAGGATCTGCTCTTGCCCACGGCCTTCTACATCGGCGGGCCGGCGGAGATCGGCTACCTAGCGCAGATCCAGCCGCTCTATGGGCTCCTGGGCATCGAGCCTTCAGCGGCCGTGCTGCGCGCTGGCTTTACCTGGATGGAGCCGTGGCTGCTGGAGCTGCTGGGCCAGCGCCATCTGAGCATCGCCGATCTGCGCGACTCCGACCAGGCCTGGCGGCGGCTGGTGGGCGAGCAGGGTGAAGCGGAAGCACTTGAAGCGGCAGAGCAATTGCGCGCCCAGCTGTGGCCGGTTTCGCCCCAGGATTGGCAGCGCCTCACCGCGCCTCTGACCGCCCTGGATCCGAGCTTGGAGCGGAGCGCCCAGCGCGCCCAGCTGCAGATCGCTGAGATTTTGGACAAGCTCACCGCCAAATACAGCCGCGCCACCGCCGCCCGCCACCTGGGCGACCAAGCCAAGCTGCAGCGCGCCCAGGTGCTCTGCTGGCCCGCCGGGCAGCCGCAGGAGCGGTTCTACAGCTGGCCGTGGTTTGCCGCGCGCTTTGGCGTGGAGCGACTGAGCGCCGCCGCTTTGGCCCAGCCCGACGCCTTTAGCGGAGCCCATCGCGTGGAGGCCCTGTGATCCTGGATAACCCTGCGTCAAGGCTAGATGTTTTGGCTCTGGCTCCCCACCCGGATGACGCCGAGCTGTTTTGCGGCGGGCTGTTGGCGCGGCTGGCGGCGGCGGGCTATCGCGTCGGCGTCTTGGACCTGACCCAGGGCGAACGGGCCAGCCGCGGGTCCACAGATCAGCGCCAGCGCGAAGCCCAGGCCGCCACGGATGTCCTGGGCCTGGCCTACCGCGGCAACTTGGCCCTGCCGGACGGCGGCCTGCGCGGCGATGACCCTGCGCAAATATTGGCGATCGCTGAAGAATTGCGCCGGCTCCGCCCAGAGCTGTTGCTGGCTCCCTGGCGCGAGGAGCGCCACCCAGACCACCGCGCCGCTGCGCAACTGGCAGAGAGCGCGGCGTTCCTCGCCGGCCTGGTCAACTACCCCGTCTCCGCGAGCCCGGCGCACAAAGTCCTGCAGCTGCTGTACTATCCCCAGCGGGTCGAGGTGCGGCCCAGCTTTGTGGTCGACATTGCCGACTTTGCCGCGCAGAAAGCCCTGGCCATCGCCTGCCACGCCAGCCAGGTGGGGGTGGAGCAAGAGCCCTTGGCGGAAGGCGAATTGGCCCCGCTAGTCAGCTCCGCTCTGGCCCTGCCGGCGCTGCGGGCCCGCGACGCCTACTACGGCGCCCAAGTCGGCTCCGCGGCCGGCGAGCCTTACCTCTGCGCAGAAGCGCTGCCCGTGGCCGATCCGCTGGCGCTGTTTCGCGGCCGCCGCGGTCCAGCCCACTTCTTTCCAGGATTTCCATGACCCGACCGTCGCACGTGGCGCAGATCTGCCTGTCTTCTCTGGGGGGCAGCAGCGTG
Organism: Myxococcota bacterium; assembly: GCA_044347905.1. Taxonomy (GTDB): domain Bacteria; phylum Myxococcota_A; class UBA9042; order UBA9042; family UBA9042; genus SXRM01. Next base: position 2,656 of record JBIKTV010000256.1, on the reverse strand, counting down.
GTGGCGGCGGATCTGGCCCAGGTGCTTGCCCAAGCCGGCCATCGCTCGACCCTGGTGTCGACCCAGCGGCCGCTGCGGCTGGAACGCGGCGCTGCAGCGGTGCAGTGGCTGGGCGTAGCCGTGGGCGACCATCCGGCGCTGCAGCAGGCCGGCGCGGCCACCGTGGCGCTGGCGGGGGCGCTGGTGCAGCTGGCTCAGCGCGAACAAGTAGATGTCTTTCATTGCCATTACGCCGTGCCCCACGCCGCCGCCGCCTGGCTGGCCCGCCTGACCCTGGGCGATCGCGCCCCCAAGCTGGTGGTCAGTCTGCACGGCACGGATGCCAGCGCCGTGGCCGCCGATCCGCTGTACCAGCCGGTTTTGCGCGCGGCGCTCCTGCAGGCGGACGCCGTGACCGCGCCGTCTCAGCACCTGGCCCAACTGGCCCAGCGAACCCTGCAACTGCCAGAAATGCCCCAGGTCGTTGCCAATTTTGTCGACACCGCCTGGCTCTCTCCCGCAAAGCCGCGCCATCGCTTGCCGTGGGCGGAGCTTTTTCCCGCCCAGCCGCCGGCCGAACCGGTGCTCCTACACTTGTCGAACTTTCGCCCGGTCAAGCGCACTTTGGCGCTGGTGCCGCTGTTGGCGTCGCTGCAGGCCCATCTGCCGTGCCGCCTGGTGCTGGTGGGCGACGGACCTGAGCGACCGGCCTTTGAACAAGCGCTGATCGACGCGGGGCTGGGCGATCGCTGCCGGGTGCTGGCGCCGCGCGCCGATTGCCGCGAGCTGCTGCAGCACGCCGACGCTTTTCTGCTGCCGAGCGCGACAGAAGGCTTTGGTCTTGCGGCCCTAGAGGCCATGGCCTGCGCCACGCCGGTGGTGGCCAGCGCCGTGGGCGGCCTGCCAGAGGTGATTCGCTCGGGCCAGACCGGCCTGCTCGTCGATCCCCGCGATGAAAACGCCTGGGTTGATGCGGTGCTATCCGTGCTGACCCAGCCCCAATGGGCGGCGGACCTGGGGGCGGCGGCGCGGGCAGAGGCGCTGACGCGCTTTGGCCAGGCGGCGGGGCTGGAGCGCTGGCTGGGGGTCTACGCGCGGATTCTCGAGCAGAACACCTAGGAATACAGCGATCTACGGCGCCCGCGCCAGCACCATCTCTACGCCATTGAGCGCAAAGCGGCTGCCCGGACCCAGCTGGGCCGCCTCGCACGCGCCGTGGTCATCGCGCAACGGCACGCCCTGGGCCGCGACGATCAGCCAGCGACCGTCGTCGATCCGCCCCAGCCACGCCGCGGCACCAGCGCCACCTTGGCGCGAAAACACATGGGGAATCGAGGTAATCGCCCGGCTCTTGCCCACGTCTGGCCGCAGCAGTTCGGCCTGCTGCAAGGTGGTCAGCAGCCGCGGCGCCGCCGGCTCCCACAGCCGCCTTAGCAGGGTCCCGCGGCTCAGTTGCCCCGGCTCCTCCTGGGCGTGGTAGACCGACTGGCAGCTCGCGCAGACGAGGATGCTGCCGCGCACGGGCTCGCGGTACCCCGTTTGCAGGCTCCGCAGGGCCCCCGCACATCGGCTACAGCTGGGCAAGGGCGGGGCGAATTCGCCAGGCGTTGCGGCAACCCGAGGCGCCGCTGGCGCTGCTGGCTGGACTTGGCTTCTTGGCTGGGCTGGGTTTATCGACTGGGCCGGGTTTAATGGCTGGGCCGGGTTCATTGACTGGGCTGGGTCTATCGACTGGGCTGGGTTTTTCGATGGGGCTGGCCCCGCGCCCGCCTTGGTCGCCGTCGCCGCGGGGCGCACGGGCAGCACATAGGCGCCGGTCGGTTGGCGAATTTCCACCGCGCCGCCGCGCGCTTCCGCCGGCACCCGCTGCAGCAGCCACGCCGCAAGATCCGCGCCTTGGCCAACGCTGGCCGGGTCCAGCGGCTTGCCGATTGCCGCATTCTTCCACGATAATTTTGGCCAATTGCGCAAATCGTCGATCACCAGCGCCCGTTGCACCCCGGCCAGCTCATGGCCCTGGGCAATCAGCCACGGGTGCAGGCACAGAAGCCGCTGCTGGACGCGGTCGTACAGGTACAGGTAATCCGGCAACAATTTGCCAGTCCAGCGGCCGTCTAGCCGCTCCGGCTTGGGCCCCGCCACCAGCAGCACGCCGTCGTAGCCGCTCACGGTGGGGACGACATCGCGCGGCCGCACCACCGCCAGCTCGCGCAGCCACGGCAGCTGCGCCAGGGCCTCGGCCAGATGGCCGTGCATCTCCGCCGCGTGCTTGCGGTTGTGCAGCAATTCCAGGAGATTGGGGTGGGCAAACTCATTGCGCCTGGCCACCGCCGCCATCAGCGCCTGCACCGCCGCAGATCGGCCGTCGCCCAAATCGCGCCAGCGCGGGCCCAGCCAACTGTCCGGCCGGCCTCCCAATTCGCGGGCCAGGCTCTGCAAGGTCGTGAGCCAAGTCCCGTCCGAATTGCGCTGCACCAGCACGTCCAGCTGCGACCGCACCGCCGCCTCGTCCGCGCCACAGGCCTGAATCAGGTCGGCCATGGCGATGCTGACCAGGGTCTTGAGCAGGGCCTCCAGCGCCGCGCACAGGTGCTGCAGGCGATCCGCGGGCCGGGTCATCGCCTCCGCTGCCAGCAGCAGCGCCTCTAGCGGTTCTGGCAGGCCGGGGCCGAGGGGA
>JBIKTV010000255.1:0-8070 GCA_044347905.1 Myxococcota bacterium | reverse complement strand
GGCGCCAGGCTTTCAGGGGCCATTTTCTGACCGCTGAATTGGAGCCGCGTCCATTGGAGCCGCGCGCCGTACCCCAGGCCAGAAATCGCGCCCAGTCGCCAGAACCGCTCCCTTTGTGGCAAGCTACCGCGCCGCGGCTAGGCATGGCCGCTCGAGGAATTGGCGATGGCGACAAGCATGGATCAGCAGGGTGCCAACACATTGCGCGGACTGGCGATCGACGCCATCCAAGCGGCCAACTCGGGCCATCCGGGCATGCCGATGGGCACGGCCGACATCGCCTGGCTGCTGTGGAGCGAGTTCCTGCGCTTTGACGCCTCGGCGCCGCAGTGGCCCGATCGCGACCGCTTTGTGCTGTCGGCTGGCCACGGTTCGATGCTGCAGTACGGCCTGCTGCACCTGTTTGGCTACGACCTGTCGATCGATGACCTCAAGCAGTTTCGCCAGCTGCACAGCAAGACCCCCGGCCATCCCGAATACGGCCACACAGACGGCGTGGAGACGACCACCGGACCGCTGGGGCAGGGCATCGCCAACGGCGTGGGCATGGCCCTGGCTGAGGCGCGGCAGCGCACAGAATTCACCAGTGATTTGGTGGATCACTGGACCTGGGTAATCGCCGGCGACGGCTGCATGCAAGAAGGTGTGGCGAGCGAAGCCGCGTCGCTGGCCGGTCACTGGGGCCTAGAGCGCCTCGTTGTGCTCTACGACAGCAACCACATCAGCATCGATGGCCGCACGGAGCTGGCCTTTACAGAAGACGTCGCCGCCCGCTATGCCGCCTACGGTTGGCGGGTTCTGCACGCCGCAGGCCACGACTTTGCCAGTATTCGCCAGGCGTTGGCCGAGGCCCATCGGCCCTGCGGTCAGCCGACCTTGATCGTGTGCGACACCACCATTGGCCGCGGTTCGCCCAAGCTCGCCGGATCGCACAAAGTCCATGGCGCGCCCCTGGGCCCCGACGAGATCCGCGCTACCAAGGCACAACTGGGCTTGGACCCAGAGCAATTCTTTGCCGTTGCCCCTGAGGTTTACCAGGCCGCCCGTGCCGGCGCAGAGCAGCGCAAGGCCGTGCGTCTTGCTTGGGAACGCCGCGCGCAGGGCGAGGCCGGTCAAAAGCTGTTGCAGTTGCTGGCCCCGGTCAGCGCCCAGCAGCTCGCCGCGGTGCAGTGGCCGACCCAGGCCCCGGGGGCCATGCTCTCTACCCGCAAGGCCGGCGAGCAAGTCCTGGCGGCGCTGGCCAAAGAGATTCCCCAGCTATTCTGTGGGTCTGCGGACCTAGGCCATTCGACTTTTGCGGTGATCCCCGGCGCCACTTCGATGCAGAAGGACAACTACGCCGGGCGCAATGTCCACTGGGGCATCCGCGAGCACGCCATGGGATCGGTGGCGAATGGTCTGGCGGTGTCCGGCGGGCACTTGCCGATTGTGTCGACATTCTTGGTGTTTCACGACTACATGCGCCCGGCGGTGCGGCTGGCGGCCCTGATGGGTCTGCAGGTTGGCTTTGTCTATACCCATGACTCGGTGTTTGTTGGCGAAGACGGTCCGACCCACCAGCCGGTGGAAACCCTAGCGGCGATGCGGGTGATCCCGGGGCTCGCCACGTTGCGGCCGGCGGACTTGGCTGAGACTTGCGCGGCCTACCAGCTGCTCTGCCAGCGCACTCGGGCACCTACGGCCCTGGCCCTGACCCGGCAGAACTTGCCTGAGCTGCAGCGCCCCGCGGGGTTTGACCTCAATAGCGCCGTGGCCAAGGGAGCTTACGTGCTGTCGGCGGAGACCCTGCCGCTGGAGTTGGTGCTGGCCGCGAGCGGCTCCGAGGTTCACCTCGCCGTCGCTGCTCAGGCGCAGTTGGCGGAGGACGGCATCGGCGTGCGGGTGGTTTCAGTGCCGTCGCTCGAGTTGTTTGACGCCCAACCCCAAGCGTATCGCGACGAGGTGGTGCCTCCGCAAGCCCGCGTCGTGACGATCGAAGCCGGGTCAACCCTGCCGTGGCGTTACCTGGCCGGGCGCACGGGGGCCTGCATCGGCATCGATCGCTTTGGCGCCTCCGCGCCCGACAAAGTGCTGGCTAAAGTCTTTGGTTTGACGGTAGAAAATCTTGTCGCCACTGCCATGCGGCTGCTGCAGGCATAGACCCAGGAGGCAGCCATGACCCCGACGACCGCGACCCGCCTGGAGCACGACTTTCTGGGCGAGCTCGAGCTGGGCAGTCAGTTCTACTATGGCGTGCAGACCGCCCGCGCCCTGGACAACTTTCACATCACCGGCATTCCGATGTCCGCTGAACCGCTGCTGATTCGCAGTTTCGCCATGGTCAAGAAGGCCGCGGCCCTGGCCAATCGCGATTGCGGCGCGCTGAGTAGCGAGGTGACCGAGGCGATTTGCGCGGCGTGCGATCGGCTCATCGCGGGCGAGCTGGTCTCGCAGTTTCCCACGGACATGATCCAGGGCGGCGCCGGCACGTCCTGCAACATGAACGCCAATGAAGTCATCGCCAATCTGGCTCTGGAGCACCTGGGCCGGCCAAAGGGCGACTACGACGCGGTCCATCCCAACAACCACGTCAATTGCTCGCAGTCCACCAATGACGCCTATCCCACGGCGTTTCGGGTGGCGCTGCACAGCAAGATCAGCCACTATGTCAGTGAGTTGGAGCTGCTCGCTGCAGCGTTTGCCGCCAAGGGCAAGGAGTTCGCCGGCATCCTCAAGATGGGCCGCACGCAGCTGCAGGACGCGGTGCCCATGTCCCTGGGCGACGAATTCCACGGCTGGGCCACCACCATCGGCGAAGATGTGGCGCGGCTGCGCGAGGCCCAGCGGCTGCTGCTAGAAGTGAACATGGGGGCGACGGCGATTGGCACGGGCATCAACGCCCCGGACGGCTATGCGCTGCGCTGCGTCAATTACCTGGCGGAAATCAGTGAGATCCCTGTGGTGCTCGCGGAGGATCTGATTGAGGCGACCTCAGACACGGGGGCCTACGTGCAGCTCTCCGGGACCCTCAAGCGCTCGGCGATCAAGATCTCTAAGATCTGCAACGATCTGCGGCTCCTGTCCTCTGGGCCCCGCGCGGGGTTCAATGAGATCAATTTGCCGCGGTTGCAGCCCGGTTCATCGATCATGCCGGGCAAAGTCAACCCGGTGATCCCTGAGGTAGTCAACCAGACCGCCTACTATGTGATCGGCATGGACGTCACGGTGTCGATGGCCGCGGAGGCCGGTCAGCTGCAGCTCAACGTCATGGAGCCCGTGATTTCCTTTGCGCTCTTTACGTCGCTGCAGTACATGGGCAACGCATGCAGAGCCCTGCGGACCAAGTGCGTGGCCGGCATCACCGCCAATGCCGAGGTCTGCCGCGCCATGGTGATGGGCAGCATCGGCATCGTCACAGCGTTGAACCCGTTGTTTGGCTACGAGGTATGCTCCGGGATTGCCAAAGAGGCCCTGGCCACCGGCAAGTCGGTGCACCAGCTGGTGGTGGTCGAAAAGCACCTGCTGTCTCAGGAAAAGTGGGACGAGATCTTCTGTTTTGACAACCTGATCCACCCGCGCTTTATCCAGGGCTGAACGCCTGCTCTGCTACAGTTCGTCACAGATCCGCAACAGCAGAGCCCTTCCGCCTTGCGACGCGGGCGGCTGGGTGCTTTGATCACGCAGCTTGGGGGCCAAGAGAGGCTCCCGGGCGGCAGCTAGAGTCTGCAAGCTTTGAGGAAGAATGGTCCGCAACCACAAACTCCACTATCTGACGCCACAGGCCGCCGTGGCCTGCATCGCCAGCGGTCACCGGGTGTTTATCCAGGGGGCATGCGCCCATCCGCAAGTGCTCGTCGACGCGATGGCTGCGCGATCAGGCGAATTGCGCGGCGTTGAAGTGGTGCACTTGCACACCGAGGGCCGGCCCACCTACTTGCTGCCTGAGCACCGCGAATCGTTCCACCTCAACGCCATGTTTGTCGCCGGCAATGCGCGCGAGGCCGTGGGCGCTGGCTATGCCGATTACCTGCCGGTGTTTCTGAGCGAAGTGCCGCAGTTGTTTCGCCGCGGTGTCCTGCCCTTGGACGTGGCGCTGATCCACGTTTCGCCGCCCGATCGCCACGGCTATTGCTCGCTGGGCATCTCCGTGGATGTGGTGGTCTCCGCCGTGCAGACCGCCCGCTACGTGGTGGCCCAGGTCAACCCGCACATGCCGCGGAGCCACGGCGACGGCTTGATCCACGTTTCGCGCATCTATGCCGCCACTTGGGTCGAAGATCCGCTGCCAGAGATCGCCCCGCCGCAGCTCAGCGACGTCGAACGGGCGATTGGCCGCCATGTCGCCGCGCTGGTGGAGGACGGTGCCACGCTACAGATGGGCATCGGCGCCATTCCGGACGCCGTGTTGAGCTTTTTGACCCACCACCGCCGGCTGGGCATCCACACGGAGATGTTTTCGGACGGGCTGGTCGACCTGGTCGATACCGGCGCGGTGACCGGCGAGTGCAAGAAGATCCACCCGTTCAAGATCGTCGCGGGCTTTGCCATGGGCACCAAGAAGCTCTACGACTTTGTCGACGACAACCCCGACGTCGCCATGCTCGACATCGCCTATGTCAATGATACAGCGGTGATTCGCCGCAATCCCCGGGTGACAGCGATCAATTCGTGCCTAGAGGTCGACCTGTGCGGCCAAGTCTGCGCCGACACCATCGGCCCGCGGCAGTACTCCGGCGTGGGCGGCCAGATGGACTTCATCCGCGGCGCCAGCCTGAGCGAAGGCGGCAAACCGATCATCGCCTTGCCGTCGACCACCCAAAAAGGCGTCTCGCGCATTGAGACGGTGCTCAAGTCCGGCGCCGGTGTCACCACGACCCGCGCCCACGTCCACTTTGTGGTGACGGAATACGGCTCGGTGGACCTCTACGGCAAGAACCTGCGCCAGCGGGCCCGTGCGCTGATTGAGATCGCCCACCCCAACCACCGCGAGCGGCTGTACGAAGAGGCGGGCAAGCGCTTTGGCGGGATCTAGGGCAAGCTGCAGCGATCGCCCACCGCCCCCAAGCGCTGGACTCGCGATCGCCTCCCCCAGCAATTCCGCCGACCTGCCCTTGCCCATGAGCCAGCGTCAACGCTCCTGGGCTAAGATCTGGAGATGGATAGCCCGACTTCGCCGCCCAACCTCCCCCGCAGCGCTATTGCCCCGCCGCCGTATCGCCTCGCCTTGGCTAGTCTGCTCGCCATTCAGCTTCTCATGGGCGTATGGCCGGTGGTGGGCAAGTGGGTGATGCAGTCCGTTTCGGTCCGCGTGCTGGTGGGCGTGCGGATCCTCGTGGCTGGACCGCTGCTGTGGCTGTTGGCGAGGCCGTGGCGTCAGCGGCTCACGATCAAGGAGATCGCCTGGTGTGGGCTGCTTGGACTGCTGGGCGTTGTGGGCAACCAGACGCTCTTTAGCGAAGGGCTGCTGCGGGCCTCGCCGCTCAACTCCGCGGTGATTGGCTGCTCTATCCCCGCGTGGACGCTGCTGTTTGCCGTGGTGCTGGGTCACGAACGGCCGACGCCCCTGCGGGTAGGCGGCGTGGCGCTGGCCCTGAGCGGTGCGCTGCTGCTGGTGGGGGTGGACCGCCTGGATTTGGGCCCTGAGCGGGCGCTCGGAAACCTGATGCTGATTGGCAATTCGGCCCTCTACGCCGCCTATCTGGTGCTGTCGCGGCCGATCCTCACGCGCCACGGTGCGCTGCCGGTGATTGGCTGGGTGTTCGGCCTCGCGACGCCGCTGATTCTGCCCTACGCCTGGGCTGATCTGGCGGCGCTGCAATGGACAGCGGTGCCGGATACCACTTTGGCCGGACTGGCCTACATTGTCATTGGGCCAACGCTGCTGGGTTACGCCCTGAGCGCGTATGCCCTGCGCGCAGTGACCGCGTCGACCGCCGCCGTGTTCGTCTACGTGCAGCCCTTCATCACGGGCTTGGTGTCGGGGCGGGTCTTGGGAGAAAGGCCCAGTTGGCAAACCGCTGCGGCGGCGGCGCTGATTTTTGCCGGGGTGGCGCTCGTTTCGCGTCGACCTGCTGCCGACCGTCTGGCAGCGCAAGAGTCCTGACTCTCCGTGTCGGCGCGCCCAGATTGCGCCAAGGAAGCCCTGATGCACCGCGAAATTGTCCTGGACGAGACGATTGAAACCGTCCGGCCTCTTCACGAAGTATTTGCTTATGTCAGCGACTTAGCGCACATGGCCGAATGGGATCCCGCCGTAGCCCTGGGCGAGCGCCTCTCCGAAGGGCCGCTGGCCGTGGGCAGTCGCTTCAAAATCACCATGAATTCCGGGCTTGAGCTGATCTACACGGTCCGGGAGTGGGACGCACCGCAGCGGATCCTCATGGACGTCGCCAGCGGACCCTTTTCCGCGGTTGAAGAGATCAGCTTCGCGCCGCTGCAGGTCGGCACGCGCGTGCGCTATGTCGCGCGGTTCAGCTTTTCTGCCCCGTGGCGGCAATTGGCCCAGGCTTTTCCTGGGGTCATGGACCGCGTGGGCAAAGCCGCGCTCGCCGGCATGAAGCGGGCCCTCGACGACCAGTTCGCGCCCCCAGCCCTGCCGACATCCGGTCAGTGGGCCGACCGCTTAGTGCTCCCGGGCCTCGCGCGCTTCACCCGCTTTGGCTATCGCAGTGCCCGCCGCCGTTGGAATCCCCTGTCTGCCTATGTGGGCGACCGCCATTTCGTGATCACGGGGGCGACGTCCGGCTTGGGATTGGCGACCGCCGAAGCCCTGGCTGCTCGCGGCGCAGAGCTCACCTTGGTGGCCCGCGATGGCGCCAAGGCCCGCCAGACCGCAGAGGCGCTCGTCCGCAGTTATGGCAATGAGCGGATTCGCGTTGAGTTGGCAGACCTGTCGCTCCTTCGGGACGTAAACGCCCTGGCCGACCGCCTGCTTGAGAAGCAGCAGCCGATTCACGGCCTGATCAACAATGCCGGCGCCCTCTTCAATCCGCGGCAGGAGACGGATGAAGGGTTTGAGAAGAGCTTTGCCCTGTTGCTGGCCAGCCCTGCCTTGCTCACGGAGCGACTGCACCCGCTCCTGACCCAGGCGGCTGCGCCAGGTCGGCCCGCGCGCGTGGTCAACGTCCTGTCGGGCGGCATGTACGCGCAGAAGATTCGCCCAGGCGACCTGCAAAGCGCAGCGGGGACCTATTCTGGTTCTGAGGCCTATGCGCGCGCCAAGCGCGGCCTGATGATCCTGACCCAGGAATGGGCCCAGCGCTGGGCACACGATGGCATTTCGGTCAACGCCATGCACCCCGGCTGGGCCGACACGCCCGGCGTCGTGGACGCGCTACCCGGCTTCTATCGCCTCACCTCTGGGGTGTTGAGGACACCGCAAGAGGGCGCGGATACCATCGTTTGGCTGGCAGTGGCGACGGAGGCGGGCCAAGTCAGCGGCCAGTTTTGGTTCGACCGCGAACCCCACGCTCCGCACTTGCTGGGCCGGACGGTGGAGTCTGAGGCGGAGCGGCAAGCCTTTCTCAGCGCCTTGGAGCGAATCTTACTTAGCAGTCGCCAGGCTACTGTCGGACGTGATACTGCGCGGCCTTGAGCGCTGCTGTTGGCGAGAATTCCGTCGATGGCCGTGTCAGCCAACGGCAAGCTCCACGTCGATCGCACCCTGGCCTGGGCAGACGAGTCCAACGCCAGTCGAAAACTCCGAGGATCGCGTGCGCCGAAAAATACCCGATCGCAGGCGTCCGTCTTTTTCGACAGCGTCTGTGTGTCAGGTCTATTGAAAATGTCCTAACGAACGGGCGTTTAGTCCCTCAGTGAAAGCGGCAGTGTTCCCAGCAGCATCCACGCCGGTAGGGTGATGGCCGCGGAATGCAGCGAGCCGTCGCGGAGCTTGGACTTGCGCCGCCAGGACCGCTTGGCCGCGTAGTACTCCTGGACCGCGAGCTTGTACGACTCCTCAAACTCCTCGACGAGCCGGGGGTTTACCGACAACAACATCGGGAACTTGCCGCGCTTTTTGACGCCTTCGTAGGCCTTGGGCTTGACCTTGCCGTGGCGGTAGAGGCCGCCGTCTTCGGCCTTGCGTTCGGG
>JBIKTV010000034.1:0-23030 GCA_044347905.1 Myxococcota bacterium | reverse complement strand
AGGCGCAAGCGAAATCGACAGCATCCGCGCCCAACATCCAACACCCTGGGCAACGGCTTATCTGTCAAGGTGCAATTGCCATTCGAGCCCGTCAAACGGGACGGCGCCATGGCGAGGTGGTCGTCCCTGGCTGCCACCGCATTGCAGCACCGCGCCCCCTTCTCCCAACACACCTATTCACATCCCTGGCTGGTGCAACAGCATTTGGATCTGGGCGCGTCGCCGAAGCGGCGACCGGGCTGGGACTTTTTGCCGCCCTGGGCGCCCCTGCGGGTCGCGCGTAGGGGTCCGGCAAAAAGCGGCGGAGGCCGCCGGCCTGGCGGCTCCTCATCCCTCGCGCGGGGAACCTGCAAAAGACCTTGACTGTACACGCGAAAATCGCACAGGCGCTGGCGCGACGGGCCCGGCCGGACAGTGCCCTAGGCAGTGTCCAAAGCCCGCCGCTCCGGCGGCGCGGCCAAGCCTCTCGCTCAAAAAGACAAGCCTTTGCTGGGCATTGTGCGAGGGATGCTGACCCGCAAGGGCGGCGTCCGACGCCGGTTTCGGCCGAGGCCAGAAGCCCGGCGCCATCTATGTGGCGCTGGGCCGGGCCGGCCGAAACTCGCAGCCCGGTCGCCGCTTCGGCGACGCACCCGACGCATCGGTTTAGGAACGGGTCGCCTTTAGCCGCCAGGTTTGCCGGCTGTGGCCGTCGCCATTCGGGCCGAGGTTTGCCCCATCATCGGCGCGATGGGCTTCTCGTTGGCTATCGGCAGGTCGCCGTATCTTGGGCTGGACCACACGCCAGCACCGGCGCGCCCACCCAGATGCCGGCCACAGCCAGCGCGACGCTGGTGACCCTACTGCGCAAACGGACGGACATGACGACCTCAAACGCCATCGTGCAGCGCAGCTGTCAGAGCAGCACAGCGGGGAGTCGACGAGCTTGGGCTGAATCTAGTCGATTTTCCGCGAGTCCGAGACCCGGCGGGACCGGAATGAGACCGGTGGCGGCCGGGCGCCCCCTATGGCCCCCCCGCCGCGCAGCCGCTACCATCGCGCCGGCCGCTGCAAGCGGCGACGGAAACAGCGCAATGATCCCCATGTCGACCGCACAGAACCTCTGGCGAGCCCTGGCCCTCACCGCCGCCCTGGCGGCGTGCCGCCAGGGTCCCGCCCCGGCCCCAGCCGCGCCGGCTGAGGCCCGCGCGCCTGCCGCCGCGACCCACGCCGCGGCAGCCACCGACACAGCAGCGCCAGCCACCAACACAGCCGCGGCAGCCAGCGCTGCCGCGGCCCAGACGCCGCGGCTGCGGCCGCTGGGCTCAGCCGCGGCCCTGGAGGCCTATCGCGCTGCCACCGCGGCGCGGCGGCAAAACGCCAGCGGCGGCCTGGGTTTTGGCGGCCTCGGCCGCCTCGCAGCGCCGCCCGCCGCGCGCCCTGAGCCCGCCGCGCCCTCCGGCGCCGGCCAGCCGCGCCAGCCGCTGTTCAGCGAACCGCCTGGCAGCGCCGGCATCGCCTCGCTGCTGCCGAGCGGCAGCGGTGCGGTCCGCGGCGACCGCGTGCAACTGCGCGGCGATCAACTGACTCTGCTGCAGCAAGGTTGGCTGTACCAGCTCGACCTCTCTGCCGATTCCCCCAGGCAAATCAGCGCTATCGCCGTGGATGACCGCACGCCGGACCAAGCCTGGTACAGCGATCTGCTGGTGGACGGCCAGACCGCCGCGGTCATCGGCTACAGCTACGCCGACGGCGGCACCGTCGTACATCGCTTTGTCATGACTGCCGCGGGGCAGTGGCAGCGCCAGGGCAAAGCGGTGCTGCGCTCGCGCGACTACTTTCTGTCCCACGACTACCGCGCGCGGCTGCAGAACGGCAAGCTGATGCTGTACTTGCCGCTGGAACTGTTCGCCGGCCTGGGTCCATCTCTGACGCCACAACTGCCGGCCCAGCGAGGTCCGGAGGTCAATGCCGAGCCAGGAGTGTGGCGCGACCTGCTCGATCCCGCGGTCGTCATCGCCGCCGCCCAGACCACCGCCCAGCCGCTGGTCCACGCGGTCGTGAATTGCGACATGGCTCGGCCCATGGTCCCCTGCCATGCCTCTGGGATCATCGCCCCCGAGGCGCGCATGGCCTTCGCCGGCGACAAGGCCCTGTACCTGTGGATGGCGGGCGAGCCCGCCGACCTCGCGCTCGACAGCACCCGCGGCGAGGCCAGCGGCTGGTGCTATCGCCTGCCCTGGGACGGCAAAGCGCCCACGGCGGCGCGCGTGTTCGGCCTGCCTGCCTCGGCGACGGCGTTTGTCGAACTGCAGGGCGGCACCAGCGAATGGCTGGTGCAGCGCGAAACCGCCGATCCCGGGCAGTGGCACGCCGGCTGGCCGGGGCACCTGGCCCTGGCGCGGCTGCAGCTGCCGGCCGCGGCCTTCTCCGACTGCGCCGAGTCCGCCGCCCCCAAGGCCTACCAGCCCCTGCCCAACCCCGGGCAGGCGCCGCTGCAAGTGCAATTTGCCGGGCCCTGGCTGGCGTACGCCAACGCCGCCGAATGGTTTGGCGCGCGCAAGCCCCACACCCAGGCCCTGCAGCTGGTGCAGCGCAGCGACGGCCAATTGCGCAGCCTGCAGCTGGGCCACGGCGTCGAGTACCTGGCGGCGGCGGGGTCTCTGCTGGTGGCCCTGGGGGCCAAGGCGAGCGACCTGCAGGTGAGCGCCATCGACCTGAGCGGACAATCTCCGCGCCTAGACGGACAATACAGCCTGGCTGGCCGCAGCGACGCCGAGGTGAGCGATATCGCCCTGCCCTTGGCCATTCACAGCTTGGACAGCTCGCCGTCGGTCATCGGCCTAGCCCTGACGCGCCACGAGGCGGCGGATCGCCGCGCGCAAGGCGTGCAGCGCGGCGAATTCTACCTGCTCGGCTGGCAGAAGGCGGCCCTGACACAGCTGGGCGCGCTGACCGCGCCTCCGGCCCCTCAGCTCGACGCGGCCCGCCTGCTCTTGGCTCTCCCGCGCGTCTGGGCGCTGGCGGACGACCGCTTGCAGGCCGCGCGGCTGGCGGCGAACGGCCTTACCCCAACCGGCCAGCTGACCCTAACGCCAGAAGCTACGGCACCGCGGTCGACGAAGCGGGCGAAATAACAGCCGCCTCACCCACCGCAGCGCGCGGCGCCGGTGGCCAGCTCGCCTTACCGGCACTCAGCCACGCCAGAATCGCCGCCGCCGCCCGCCGCCCTGCGCCCATCGCGCTGATCACCGTGGCACCGCCGGTCACGATATCGCCGCCGGCAAAAACCCCTGGCAGATTGGTGGCCTGGGTATGGTCGTCGGCGACGATGTTGCCCCAGCGGTTGGTCTGCAGCCCCGGGGTCGCCTCCGCCACAATCGGATTGGCCGCGGTGCCCAGGGCGTAAATCACCGTGTCGCAATCCAAAACCCTCTTGTCCCCCGTGGGGAGGGGCTGGCGGCGGCCTTTGGCATCTGGCTCGCCCAAGACCATGGCCTCCACGCGCAGCCCGCGCACTTCGCCGCCGCCGTCCACCAGGATCTCCAGCGGCGCGCAGAGGAACTCGAACTCGATGCCCTCCTCCTTGGCATGACGCAATTCCTCTTTGCGCGCTGGCGCTTCTGCCTCACTGCGCCGGTAAATGCAGCGCACCCGCCGGGCGCCGACCCGCTTGGCCACGCGCAGGCAGTCCATCGCCGTGTTGCCGGCGCCGATGACCACCACGTCTTGGCCAATGCCCACCGGGGTGTCGTTCAGCGGAAACTGCTCGCCGCCCATCAGGTTGACCCGCGTAAGGAATTCATTGGCGCTCAGCACCCGCCCGGCAAATTCGCCAGGGATGCCCAGGAACTGCGGAGCCCCTGCGCCTGCGCCGATAAACACCGCGTCGTAGCCGTGTTCGGCCAAAAGCTGGCCCACGCCAAAGGTTTTGCCGACGATCTTGTTCGTCTCAATCCGCACCCCGGCGTCGCGCAGCTGCTGCACCTCGCGGTCGATCACCTCGCGCGGCAAGCGGAACGACGGGATGCCGTAGCGCAGCACCCCGCCAACCACGTGCAGAGCCTCCAGAATTGTCACTTCGCAGCCGGCCCGCCGCAGATCCGCCGCCGCCGCCAGCCCCGCAGGTCCAGAGCCGACCACCGCGACCTTGCCGGCCACCGCGCCCTGTAGCGCCGGCGCGCGCTCAATCGACAAATGCCCGTGATCCCCCACAAATCTCTCTAGCCGCCCAATCGCCACCGGCTCGATCTTCTTGGCCAGGATGCACTGGGCCTCGCACTGCTGCTCTTGCGGACAGACGCGGCCGCACACCGCCGGGAAGGGGTTGGCGCCGTGGAGCACCTGCAGGGCCCCGTCGACATCGCGGGTGAGCAACTTGCGGATAAACCCAGGGATATCGTTCTGCACTGGGCAGCCGTCCATACAGGTGGGCTTGCCGCACTGGATGCAGCGCTCGGCTTCGCGCAGGGCCTCAGACCAGGAGTAACCGTGGTTCACCTCAGCAAAATCCGTGGCCCGCTCTGTGGGATCGCGCTCTACCATGGCCACCTGATGTGGCTCGACCTCGCGGATCTTCTTGTAGTTGTGCTGGTGATCGGTCAGCAGCTGCAGCTCCAAGTGGCAGAGGTGGGCGTAGTCGTCGTTGGCCTGCTTCTCCGCCGGGGCAAAGCGCTTCTGCCGGGCCATCAGCTCGGCAAAATCGACTTGGTGGGCGTCCAGATCGGGGCCTTCTACGCAGGCAAAGGCCACGCGGCGCCCCTGGGGCTGGTTGAGCGTCACCCGGCAGGAGCCGCACATGCCCGTGCCATCGACCATAATCGCGTTGAGCGACGCGGTGGTGCGGATGCCGCGAGGCCGGGTCACTTCGGCGCAGGCCGCCATCATCGCCATCGGGCCGATCGCCACCACCAGGTCGGGCGGGTCGAGGTCGATGAGCTTTTGCAGCGCCGCGGTCACTAGGCCCGGGGTGCCGTAGCTGCCGTCGTCGGTGCAGATTTCTAGGCGCGGTGAAAATTCGCCAAAGCGCTCCTCCCACAACACCTGTTCGCGGCTGCGGAATCCCAGAATGGTGCTGACGCGGTTGCCGGCCTGGGCAAAAGCCCGCACCTGGGGGAACAGCGGCGCCACCCCCAGACCGCCGCCCACCAGCACCACGTGGCCCACCTGGGCGATCTCTTGGGGTCGGCCCAGCGGCCCAGCAAAATCGGCAAAGCTATCGCCCTGTTGATAGCGCTCCATCATCTCGCGGGTGGTCTTGCCCACCGCCTGCACCACCAGCGTCACGGTGCCGGCCTCGCGGTCAAAGTCCGCAACTGTCAAGGGTATGCGCTCGGAGCCTTCGTGCAAGCGGAGCATGGCAAAGTGGCCGGGCTGGGCGGAGCGGGCTACGTCGGGCGCTTCGATGATCCACAAAAACGTGGTCGGCGAGAGCTGTTCGCGGTGGACAATGCGGTACATGGCAACCCCGTTGGCGCTAAAGGCCGCCCTGAGTTAGGTGTTCTGGACGGCCCCGTCAATGCGCCCTGGCGCCGGGGGAAGCGATCTTTGCCACAGCTTGGCCATGGCGCCGCGGGCAGGCCCCCCAAGATAGGTGCAATGCCCGGCGGAACAGGTTATTTTGCCGCCCCTACCGTCAACTTGGCGGGCCCTATCGAGCCGCGCCTGTGGAGAACCACATGATTTCCCTCACCCTCCGAGGCATGCGCAAGCGCGCTTTGCACTTTGGATTGATTTGCACCGGTGCCCTGGGCCTCTTGCCTGCAGTGAACGCCATGGCGGCCGATGAAGTCGTCGTCCCAGAAGAGTTGCGCAAGGAAGTGCTCAAGGAAAAGCCCAAGCCGCAAGGGTTTTCTAACAAGCTGTCCATCGGTTCGACCGGCGCGTACAACCACTCCAGCTCCGTGATCGGCGCCAATGACGGCTCGACCGTGGCGATCGGCGTGGTCATCGACGCGGCTTCTGAGTGGGTCGCCGGCGGCTTTGAGTGCCTCAACACCCTCAAGGTCCAGCACACCCAGACGCGCACCCCGCAGATTCCAACGTTCTTTAAGTCCGCTGACTTGGCCGAGCTGGTGTCGACGTCGATCTACCGGCTCAAGAGCGTGCCGTGGTTTGGTCCCTACGCCCGCGCCCGCGCCACCACGCAATTGTTCAACAACTACGTGATCAAGGCGGTGGACTATGAGATCAAGAAGACCCGCCTCGACGGCACGAGCACGTTGGAGAAGCTGAGCGCCCAGACCAACTACCAGCTGAGCCCGGCGGTCAACCCGCTGGTGCTGGCAGAGACGGTGGGTGCTTTTGCCAATCCCTTTGAGTCCAAGGCATTTACCCTCAAGACCAAGCTCGGTATCGGCGCGCAGCAAGTGCTGTCCAACGACGGCTTTGCCGTGGCCAGCGACGACGCCAAGACCGCCAAGATGGAGATCAAAGAGATCCAGGCCGCGACCCAGGTGGGCGCCGAGGCCGAAGTGGCGATGGCCGGCGATGTGACCGAAGGCGTGGCGTGGAAGGCCAAAGCCAACGTGTTTATGCCGGCTTACTCGACCGCGGGCAAGAAGACCGGGCTGGACGCCATGACCTCGGATCTGGGCTTTGGCATCGGCATCAAGCTGGCCAAGTGGCTGTCGCTGGACTACACCCTGACGGCGCGGCGCGTGCCGCTGATCCTGGACGACTGGCAGATCCAGAACGGCGTGATGATCACCGCGGGTTTTAAGCTCTAGCACCATAGACCTCAGGAGCGTCGGCGAATTTCCGTTGAATTGTGCGGCGGCTTGGCCTAGGATCCCGGCCCCCCGCTGCAGGCAAGCGCCTGACAATTCAACAAAGAGGACCGCCGATGTCGCCGACGCCCTGGAATCCCTTGCGGTTTGCCCGCCCCTTGCTGATCACCGCCGCCCTGCTGGGACTGATCAGCGCCAGCGGCTGCGGCGAGACCGCGACACCGGCCAAGAACGCCACCCTGCCCGACGGCGGCAGCGGCTTTGACGGCACTTTTACCAGTGATATCAAAGACCAGCCGGATCAGAGCGGCAGCAGCGCCGACAGCGCCAGCCCAGACACAGCCAGCCCCGACAGCTCCACCCCCGGGACCGACACCGCCGCCTGCCAGCCCAAGTGCCTGGCGGTCGCCGCGCCCTGCGGTCTGGACGGTTGCGGGGGCAACTGCGGATACTGCCAGTCGAATTGGGCGTGTGTTGAGGGCGAGTGCAAAGAACTGGCCAGCCCGGACGCGTGCAAGACCGCCAACTGCGACCTGAACGCCTACTGCACCTTGGGCGCGGGCGGCGCGGCGCAGTGCAAGTGCAAGCCGGGCTGGGAGGGCGACGGCAAGCTGTGCAGCGACGCCAACGAGTGCCTGACGGACAACGGCGGCTGCGCGGCCAACGCCCTGTGCACCAACAAAATCGGCGAGCCGCCCAAGTGCGAGTGCAAGAAGGGCTTTAGCGGCAACGGCGCCGTGTGCGATGACGACGACGAGTGCAAAGAAGGCCTGGCCAAGTGCGCGGCCCACGCCATCTGCAGCAACACGCCGGGCAGCTACGACTGCGCCTGCGACAAGGGCTTTGGCGGCGACGGCCTGAACCAGTGCAAAGACATCGACGAATGCGCAGACAAGACCGCCAATTGCGCCGCCGACCAGGGCTGCGAGAACACCGAGGGCGGCTTCTTGTGCACCTGCCCCGCGGGCTACACCAAGGGCGCCGACGGCTGCAAGGACCTGGATGAATGCGCCGCGACCCCCGCGCCCTGCGACGCCAACGCCACCTGCAGCAACAGCCCGGGCAGCTATACCTGCGCCTGCAAGGCCGGCTTTTCTGGCGACGGCAAGACCTGCACCGAAGTCGACCTGTGCAAGGGCGTGACCTGCGGCACCCACGCGGCCTGCCAGAAAGACGCTGCGGGCAAGGCGATTTGCGTGTGCGTGCCCGGCTACAGCGGCGACGGCAAGACCTGCACCGCGGCCATCGTCAACATCACCTTGCTGGGCGTCTACGTGGCGCCGCTGGCCAGCGACGGCCAGTGCTGGGACCTGAGCCTGACCGGCGAGTGCCCCAAGCTCAGCGCCACCGCCCTCTCGGCCGTCGACAAAGCCTACGCCGAGCTGGCCGCCGCCGCCGCGCTTGCCGGGGGCCCCTTGGCGCAAAAAACCCTGGCGCTAGAGAGCGCTTTGGGCGGTGTGGGCGGATCGGTGTCGCGGCCCGACGCCTACGGCAACGCCGAGCTCAAGCCGGTGGGCAGCGTGTTTCCGCTCAGCACCATGGACGACACCTACACGCCGGTGTGGTCCGGGGTCAAGTGGAGCAAGGTGCCGCTGGACGGCGCGGTGGCCCTGAAATTGTCGCTGCTGGATGAAGACTTGGCTTGGGACGAGGAGATCGGCGCTGTCACCGTGCAGATCGACCTGCTGGGCAAAGCGCTCGCCGCGGGCCAAGCGGTGGCCCTGCCGGTCAAGAGCCAGCAGCCGCAGATTCTGGCGGTCAAAGTGCTGGTCACCGCCTGGCAAGGCTGTGGCGACGGCAAGTGCACCAGCCCAGAGACCGCCGCCAACTGCGCCGCAGACTGCGCCACCAGCGGCCCCAAGTGCGGCGACGCCAAGTGCGACAGCGGCGAGACGATTGCCAGCTGCCCGGCGGACTGCCAGGCCAAGGCCGGGTCTTGCGTGGGCTTTTGCGGCAAGCAGTCCAGCGCCGGCTGCTGGTGCGATGATTTGTGTGTCTCCGAGGGCGACTGCTGCGCCGACAAGGCCGCGGTCTGCTCGTTTGGCTGCAAAGGCAAGTGCGGCCAGAAGTCGCAGGAGTCCACGGGCGCCGTGTGCTGGTGCGACGATATGTGCGACCTGGGCGGCGATTGCTGCAAGGATTACGCGGCGATGTGTAAGCCTTAGCAGGCGGGCTTGCTTGCTTGCCTGCAGGGGTTTTGGCGCGCTCCGCGCGGGGTAGGTTTTTGCTTTTCATTGCAAAGATTTGCAAGGGAAGGAACCATCGCTGCCGCAGCGCCGCTTCATCGCTCCATGTATTCGCGCGCGGCGCCTTGCCCCCCTGCACCCCTTCCTCCTTTACCTTCTACCCCTTCACACCGATTTCACTTGCGAATTTCAGATGGGGCTTTCGACCGTTGCGGGTTGGTCGGGCCTCCGGCCCGAGCGGTTCGCGCCCGCGCTCCCCGATAAACCATTGGATTTACGACCCCTTGGGCTTGGGGCGGGGCTCTGGCCCGACCGGTTCGCACCACCTTGGCCTAGACAATCGCCTGGAGTTACAGACGTTCCGGGTTGGGGCGGGCCTCTGGCGCGACCGGTTCCCGCCAAGCGTCAAGGCCGCACTTGGAAGCCTAAGGCGGCGGCGTTGACTCGAACCCGCGCATCCAGGGTCAGAAACCCAACGAGGTCAGACGGCTCCCTCAATTGCACGGCCGTTGCCAGATGAATCGCGTCGAGGGTGCGCACCGGCTCGACCGCAAAGGGTCGGGCGAGCGAATCCATCAGCGTGAGGTCCACGGGGGCGAGGTCGAGCGTCGCCGTCAGCGCACGCAAGGCCATCTGAGCGCCGGCCTGCTGCTGACCAGCTGTACGGGCAAGAGCGCGTGCACACTCCAGAACCGTCAACTGCGAGCTAACCAATTGCTGGGCCCTCGCCAGTTCGCGCTGCACGGCGTCGGCCTCTGGTTGCGCAAGCAGCCACTCCAGCACGGCACTGGACTCGACATAGAGCCAGGTCAGACGGTCCGCCGAGTTCATCGCTCACCGCGCAGTTCATCAAGCAAGATCTGAATATCAATCGTTTGCCAGTCGGCCGTGCGGGGCGGTGGCTGCAGATCAAAGGTCCGCGTCGCAGCTATACCGCCGGATGCGACCACGCGCTCTCGGACGTCGGTCGGCCGGTCCATCGCAGCGGCCGGCCCCAGCGAGGCCACGACGAGACCATGGTCGGTGACGGCAAAGTGCTCTCCCTTGGCCGCTTGCTGAACGACGCGGCTCAGTTGAGCCTTGAGTTCGCGAATCCCGATTTTGGCTGCGGTGGCGGGCATCCGGTTCTCCTGGCCACGAATGCAATTCGCGGACATGTGACCACATGGTAACTACAAGGGCCGCAATCTGCAAATAGTCGCCGCGCCCGCGCTATGGGGGCCGCAAGCGCTCCGGCTCCGCACGCTGCCGCTCATGCGTGCTCGTTTCTGACGCGCCTGGAAACGACGCTGACTTCCCAGGAAATTGTTCAGTCATCGCAGGTTCTGTGAGTTTTGGGCGCGTCGCCTGCGGCGACCAGGCTGGGGCTTTTTGCGCGCAGCCGGCGGCGCCCAAGGGCGCGCCTGCGCTGGCAAAAAGGGGCGTCGGACGCCCCCCTAGCGGGCCCTCATCCTTCGCGCATCGGGCTGGTCACCCTTGACGGTCCGCAGCTTTCGCGGCAGTGTGCCCGCGCCTGAACGCCGCGATGGCCAGCCCCGTTGTGCCCGTCGCCAAGGGAACACAGTGAAGCTCAGCCAACTGCTTGATCTCACCCCGTTGCTGCCGCTGCTGCTGCTGCCGCTGACCCAGCTGGTGGCGGCGTGGAGCAAGGGCCAAGTGGTGAGGGCGCTGGGCTGGTGGGGCGTGCCGCTGACCACCGGCTGGATCGGCGTGCCGGTGCATGAACTGTCGCACGTGCTCGCAGCGCGACTCCTGGGCCGCCAAGTGCTGCGGGTGCAGTGGTTTGCCCCGGATGCCGAGAGCGGCAACCTGGGCGCGGTGCACTGGCACCCGGGCAGCGGTCCGCTGGCGTGGCTGGCGGTGTTTGCCGTGGGCATCGCCCCGCTGCTGGGCGGGGCGCTTTGCCTGCGCGCGCTGCTGGAGGGGGCGGCGTGGGCCGCCGGCTTGGCGCTGCCAGAGGCTCCGGCAAGCTCGGACTGGCAGAACTGGCAAGCCTCAGCAATTGCCTTGGTCAACTGGGCAGCGGCCGCAACGCTTGCGCTGTGGCGCCGGCCAGATCCGCTGGCGTGGTCGGCTGTTGCGGGATGGTGGGCGGTGGTCAGTGTCGCCGCGCATTTGAGCCCGTCCACAAGCGACCTGCGCGGAGCGGGCCGCGGAGCCCTGATGGTGGCGGCGATGGCCCTGTTGGCGGTGAGCGGCTGCGAAATGGCCGAGATCCGCTGGCAAGCCCCGCTGGCGCGCGCCGCGGTGGGCCTGGCCTGGCTGCTGGCCCCCGGTCTGCTGCTGGCGATTCCCGCGGGGCTGGCGGTGGGGAGCGCAGCAACCTTCGTGGGCTGGTTGCGGCGGAGCTAGCTGGGCATTTTGGGCGCTGCCTTGGGCACCGCTCCAAAAAGCGCTTGCGCGGTGAGGATGTGGGGGCCGTAAGGTCGCAACCGCAGGCCCCAAGGGCAGAGGTCAGCTGGCTCGCTTTGGCATACGCCGCTGCCGCTGTTCAGCGGTGCGCGAGGGATGGTGGCCCGCTAGGGGGGCGTCCGACGCCCCTTTTTGCCAGCGGTGGCGCGCCCTTGGGCGCCGCCGGCCGCGGGCAAAAAGCCCCAGCCCGGTCGCCGCATCGGCGACGCGCCCAACAGCGCTGGACACCGCCCCCAAGCGCGAGTCCCCCTGCGCCGATTGGCCAGCCCCCGCCCGTGGCCGCTGCCAGTTGACCGCTGCCGGCAAGGCTGTGACCCTAGCCGCGGCCAGCTGCCCTGGCCCCGCGGAGCCCGCTGATGCAACCCGTTCTGTCTGAACTGATTTCCCTGCTGGGCCTGGAACGGCTGGACCGCGACCTGTTCCGCGGCCACAGCCAAGACCTGGGCTGGGGGGCGATTTTTGGCGGGCAGGTGCTGGGCCAAGCGCTCTCTGCGGCGGCGCGCACCGTGCACCAGGACCGCGCGGTCCATTCGCTGCACGCCTATTTTCTGCGCGCGGGCAACCTGAACCTGCCGATTCTGTATCAAGTGGAGCGCATCCGCGACGGCCACAGCTTTGCCACGCGGCGGGTGGTGGCCGTGCAGGAGGGCGAGGCGATCTTCAGCCTGGCGGCCAGCTTTCACGTCAGCGAGCCGGGCTTTGACCACCACGCCCAGGCGCCGGACGTCGTTGGGCCAGAAGAGCTTCTTTCAGAACACGATTTGGCCGTGCAGCTTGGCGACCGCTTGCCGGAGCGGCTGCGGCCCACGGCGACCCGCATGCGACCGATTGAGCTGCGGCCCGTGGCGCCCCGCAATCCGCTGCGGCCAACGCCGATGCCACCGCTGCGCCACGTCTGGCTGCGCGCCATCGACACCTTGCCCGATGACCCTGCCCTGCACGCCTATCTGCTTGCCTATGCTTCTGATTTCTCGCTCCTGGGAACCAGCCTGGATCCGCACGGGGTCTCGTGGCTGAGCCCGGGGATGCAGATGGCGAGCCTGGACCACGCGATGTGGTTTCACCGGCCGTTCCGCATGGACGACTGGCTGCTGTACGCGATCGAGAGCCCGTCTGCCAGTGGAGCGCTGGGCTTGGTGCGCGGCCAGTTCTTTGACCGCGCCGGCCGGCTGGTGGCGAGCGTGGCCCAGGAGGGGCTGATTCGGTTGCGATCCCCGTAGATGCCCGGATCGACCTCGGCCCAGCCGGGCCGCCGCGAAAGCGGGCGTCACCCGCAGGGCGGTGGCGCGGGCGGGGCGACCCAGCCGGGTTAGCGCGGATCGCCCCCGAGGCCCCGCCCGCGCCGCCGGGCGCAGAGGCCGGCAGGCCGGCGCGCCTAGCACGCGGTCCCGCGCAGCGGGATTCGCCCTTCCTGCCCATCCTCCCCATCCCCGCCAGCTCCCGCGCTTCGATTCCCGCCCCCCTTGACATCGCGGCCAAAACCGCCAGCTTGTAAGGGCTAAGGGGCGCGGATTTCCCCGGCGAGGGCCCATGCGCGAACTATGCGTCATCGAAATCGGCGAAGGCTGGGCGATCCGGCGCATGGGCGAGCTCAAGCTGATCGCCGTGTTTGACACCCAACAGCAAGCGCTGCACTCCGCCCTGCGCATGGCCTGGGATGACCAATGCGACGTCCTGGTTCAGCAACGCAACGGCTACCAGCGCCTCAAGCCCGCCGAACCGCCGCCGCCGCCGCCCGCCCGCAAACGCCGCGGCAGCAACGTCGAGCGCTGAGGTGTCGAGCGCTGGAGCGGTGAGCCCAGACCGGTTGAGCCCAGGGGCCCGCTGCGGCTATGCTCCCGCCGCGAGCTAGAGCTCTCAGGGCCGATCATGGGATTTTGGACGGGGCGCAAGGTACTGGTCACAGGCGCGGCGGGCTTTATCGGCTCGCACTTGACCGAAGAATTGCTGCGCCAGGGCGCCGATGTGCGGGTGCTGATTCGCTACAATTCCGCAGGCCGCCGCGGCTTTCTCGACGAACTGCCGGCCGAGCTGACCCGCCAGCTGCAGGTCCACGCCAGCACCGTCGAGGATCCGTTTGCCGTGCACAAGGCCGTCGACGGCTGCGATACGGTGTTTCACCTCGCCGCGCTGATCGGCATCCCCTACAGCTACGTGGCGCCGGCGCACTACGTCGCGACCAATGTGGGCGGCACGCTCAACGTCCTGGAGGCGAGCCTGCGCTGCGGGGTGCGGCGGGTGATTCACACTTCCACCTCAGAGACTTACGGAACGGCCCAGTACGCGCCGATTGACGAATTGCACCCGCTGGTGGGCCAGTCGCCCTACTCCGCCAGCAAGATCGGCGCCGATCAGATGGCCGTGGCGTACCACCGCAGTTTTGAGTTGCCGGTGGCGATCCTGCGGCCGTTCAACACCTTTGGGCCGCGGCAGTCGGCTCGGGCGATCATCCCCACGGTGATTAGCCAGATCCTCGCCGGTCGCGATCCCATTGAGGTGGGCAGCCTTGCGCCGCAGCGCGACTTTAACTATGTCGGCGACACGGTGGAGGGCTTTCTGGGAATTGCCCAGTGCGACGCGGCGATCGGCGAGGTGGTCAACGTCGGCTCCGGGCAGACTTGGACGATCGGCGAGACGATCCAGCGCATCGCGGCGATCATCGGCCGGCCGGTGCAAGTGCGCACCCAAGAGCAGCGCATGCGCCCCGATGCCAGCGAAGTGCATCTGCTTTTGGCCAACACCGCCAAGGCCGAGCGGCTGTGGGGCTACCGGCCGCAGGTGGATTTTGACGAAGGCCTGCGCCGCACCGTGCAGTGGCTGAGCGACAACCAGCACCGCTACCGGCCGGATGAGTACGCGGTGTAGGCAAGGATTCTCGCGCTAGAGCTGGTAGGTCTAAAAGATCAGCTGTGCATGTTGTTGCGCGACAGCACCCATCTGGCCCAAACTGGCGGCCGCGAGGTGCGCGATGTTTTGCCCCCAATGTGGCCAAGAAGTTCCGCCCGGCTCCGGTTCGGTCAACACCTGTTTGGCTTGCGGTACGCAGTTTTCTGTCCACGCCAGGTCTAATCGACCCACCGGTCTGCCGCGGCCGAACGACCAGCAGTCGCCTTCGGCCGATGGCATGCAGGGTCGGCGGATGCCGCGCTCAAGTCCGCTGCCGGGAGACGAGCCGCCGCCCCAGGCCAGGGGTGCCCCGATTGCCGCGGTCATGTTGGCCGCGACGCTGATGTTGGCTGCGGTCGGCGCGGTCGCGGTCTTCTGGACCGTGGCGGATCGCGACAAGGAGGGCGCTGCGGGCGCTCCCGGGGCGCCGCCTTTGAGCAGTTCGAGCCAGCAACAGCTCGATCCTGCACAGGAACAGTTGGATCCCATCCAGCGACTCCGCGAGCGCTTGCAGCAGCGCGGCGAGGCAGAAGGACAAGCCGCCAAGGCCGCGCGGTTGATGGGCAGGACGCGCACGGGGGCGGCGGGCTCGCTGCGCTGGTCAATGACGGCGCCGGCGGTGCTGGATTGGACAGGCGATGGCACCGAAGACGTGGTCGGCGCGGTCAAGCTCAGCTCGCAAGAGTGGGCGATCGCCGGATTCGATGGGCGAGACCTGAAATTGCTATGGCAATCGCCGCCCTTTGCCGCCGAAAATGCCCAACTGCATTTGAAGGTGGTCGGCGACAAGGTGCTGGTCCTCAACAAAAAGACCCAGCAATTGCGGGCGATAGAGCCCAAGACCGGGGCTACCTTGGTCGAACTGGCCCTGAGCGACAAGCCCAACCGGGCCTGCGCCGACCCCATCCACGCCGAGCGGGCCTGGATCGAGGTTGAGGACCAAAACCACCAGATGCTCGACCTGGCCAAAGGCACGGCGGCACCGGCTGATCGCCCTTCTTGGTGCCCGCAGCGGCAGCGCTCGGCCGGGAGCATCCACTGCGGCATGTCGCAAAATCCCACGGTGGCCGACTGTCAGGGCACCTCTGCCGCGCCCAAAGTGGCCGGTGCGCAGGCGCGCCTCATGCTCGTCGAGGGCAACATCGGCGTGGTGCAGGCCGAGAAATCCCCCGGCACCGCGTATGCCCGGCTCTACGGCATTACGCTGGACGATAGGCAATTGCGTTGGCAGGTCACGCCGTCTGATCACGGCGACAGCGTGCCCTCGGCGACGCGCCTAGCCGACCTGATCGACGGCAAATACGCCGAAGTGGTGCCGCTGCAGTCCGGCGACGTCGAACTGGTGGTCTTTGACGCCGCCACCGGCAAGCGGCTGTGGGCCAAATCCATCGCCACCAAAGAGAGCTACACCGACTCCTTTGCCGGCCACGCCTTCTTGATGTCGCCCACCCGGGTGTACGCCGCAGTGGGCACTTTTGCCAGCAAACTGCGGGTTTTTGACCTGGCCAGCGGCCGCGAAGTCGGCAGTATCGGCGAATTGTGATCTGTCTTGGGGCTAGTACGCCAACTCCGAATTCCGCGGTGGGTTCTGGATCGGCAAATTGGCGGACTGCGGGGTGAAGCGCGATGACGCGCGAGGGGCCGGCGAGGCCCCTAAAACGCCAGAGCCGGGGGCTGCCGCGCCCGCGTAGCCCAGCTCTGGCGGGTGGTGGCGGCCGGCGCTTACGGCGATTCACCTTGAATTACAGCGATCAGACAAGTGCCTGGCACCTGTCCGCGGCTCGAACAGCCTGCGCGGAACCTTGCCAGTGCGGATGCTCGCGAGATGCCGCTGTCCACCTGGGTTCAAATCCATCGCGACGCCTCCATTCCGAGCGGGCCAGCGCACGCGCTTTGGGCCCTGGTCTCACCAGGGGTATCACGGTCTCAGCGATGCCGCAATTGGGACTGCCAGAGACGGCGCGCGGCCAAGTCAATAGCGACTAATTACTCTTGTTCTTCGATCCCGCCTGTTGGCACGGCTTGTGCTGAGCAGAGTGCGCTGGCGTTTTGCTGGCGCGGAGGTCGAGATGGAGCCCAGACAGTCAATCCTGTGGATGGCGGCGTGGTGGCTGATGGTTTTGCCGGGGTGTGTGCCCCAGGCAGAGGAGCCGGCGCCTGCGGGATGGGTGGAGAGACGGCAATTCCAGGAGCAGCCGCAAAGCCACCGGCGGGCGCAGCTGCAGCACTCGGCACAATCGCCTGCGGTGGTCACAGCACGGCAAGGGCCACAGGCGGTCCGGGCGATGCCACGGCGGGCGCTGGTGACGTGGCAGGACGATCTGGCGCTGCAAGGGCTGTCAGAAGCCCAGGTGGAGCAACGTTGGGGGCTGCCGAGCGGGGCGGCGGTGCGGCTGCTTGGCCATGTCGGCGGGGCGGTGGTCGATTTGGATGCGGCGCAGTGGCAGCGCGTGGAAGGCGATAGGCAAGTGGCGGCCGTGACAGCGGACTATGCCGTAGCAACCCAGATGCTGCCTGCGGAATTGGTGGCGGCGGTGGTGCCCGGGCCCACGGGTCCCAAACAACTCAAGCTCACCGGCGCGGGCGTGGCTG
The DNA here is from genome assembly GCA_044347905.1 of Myxococcota bacterium. Classification (GTDB taxonomy): domain Bacteria; phylum Myxococcota_A; class UBA9042; order UBA9042; family UBA9042; genus SXRM01. Next base: position 6,247 of record JBIKTV010000034.1, on the reverse strand, counting down.
TTGCGGTGGTCGACACCGGGGTCGACAGCAACCACCCTGCGCTCGTGGGAAAGGTGAGCCAACAGCTCTGCTTTGTCAGCGGCGGCTGCGGGTCCGCGCTAGACAGCAGCGGCCACGGCACCCACGTGGCCAGCCTGATCGCGAGTTCCGGCAAAGGGGCGCCCGCCGGCATCGCTCCAGGGGCCCAACTGCTGTCGCTGAAAGTGCTGGGCAAGGGCGGAAAAGGCACGGCTTCTGACGTGTTGGCAGCGCTTGACTGGCTCCTCGCCAACGGCCCAGGGGCAAAGGTCCGCGTGGTCAACCTGAGCTTGGGCAGCGACGCCGTGTTTGAGGGCACCTGCAACGCCGCCGATCCGCTGACGGCCAAAGCGATAGCCAAGTTGCGTGCCAAAGGGATGGCGGTGGTGGCGGCCGCGGGCAACTCTGCATCCAGCAAGGGGCTATCTGCCCCAGCCTGCTTGCGCGGAGCCATCGCGGTGGGGGCCGTTTACACCGCGGACTACGGCACCTTGAGCTTTGGCGACCTGTGCAGCGATACCCCGGCCAAGGTGGGCCAGATGACGTGCTTCTCCAACTGGTCCCAGCGGCTGGATCTGACCGCGCCAGGCGCCATGCTGGTGGGCGCGCGGCCCGGCGCCGGTACGGCGGTGCTGGCAGGCACATCTCAGGCGAGCCCGATTGCCGCTGGCGTCGCGGCATTGATCTTGCAGTGCGCGCCGGGGCTGACACCTGCCAAGCTCGCGGCTTTGCTCAAAGCCACGGCGAAGTTGACGCCTACTCCTGGGAAGATAGGCAGTTACCGCCTGGTTCAGGCTCTGCCGGCGCTGGCAAAGGCGTGCCCCAACAGTCTGCTTTAGGTAGGCGAGTCGTCTGGGCCCTTGGAAAAACGACTAGATCTTTCAGGGGCCCGATTGGGTGCACAGGCTTCACTTGGGAGCTGTCCGAGAATGACTCGGCCAGGTCTGGGCTGCAGGGCGGGTCGCAAGTTCTCGTCTTTGCTGGCCGTCTCACCGCTCCGTGTCCATCAAGGCGATCGACTTGCGTCAGGACACTTCCATAGTGGGCCGCAAAGCCACCGGGCTGTCGACAAGGACTACTTTGACTGGGCCGCCAAGGGCTTGGCCTGGGGAACTGCCGCAGAAATGCCGGGATCGGCGCGATTGGCGGCGGCCAGCTTGGCTCGGGCCGACGCCTCGTCGCCTGCGGCGCGGGCCGCCAGCGCCTCGCCGTACAGCAGCACCGCGGCGCGCTTGACCGGGGGCCGCTTTGCCGTGCTCACCGCGGCGGTCAGACCAAGTCTCGGCTGCAGGGCGGCAGCGGCGCGGGCGGCCAAGTCGGGAATCTCGTCGAGCGTCTGAGCCACGGTGACCGGCGCGCCCACTGGGCGACCGTCGGCGCTGAGACACTGCAGTTGCAGGCGGACGAGTCCCAGGACCTCCACTACCTGTGTCTGGACGATCCACTGGGCCGAAAATTGCTCTGCCAATACAGGAATTTGAGCGAGGGTCACCCTCATTCCCAACTGGGGGCCGGTGGCGAGCAGGGCACGGGCCACTCCCGCTGGCTCAACCACAGCCGCACCTGGCGCTTCCTTGAGCCGAGTGGCGACAAGCTCGGCTACTGCACCCGGGAGCACCTGCAGCTCGGGGCGGCTGCCGATGTACGTGGGGGGCAGCACCAGCACCAGCTGGCCTGGCTCCGGTGTAATCCCTTGCACACCGCGAGGTTGAGGAAGGGTCACCCTTGCACTCGCCGGGCTCGTCGGCGTAGCCTCTGCCCCAGGCGCGGGCAGGACAAAGACGAATTCGCCTTCGCCACTGCGACCAACCTGTGGGTGCTGCTGGGCATGAAACTCATAAGCAGCGACCTGGGCCACCGCTGGCTTGACATAGGCGGCGAGCTCATCGGTCGTGACGAGACCGTCGCGGTTGGCGTCGGCCGCGCCGCGCAAGCCCTGCAGCCAGAACCAGGTGAATAGCCCGTTGCCGCGGTATTCGTGGGCCTCTTGCCCGCTTGTGCCGGCAACCATCGCGACGCGCACCGGCCGGCGCGTAACTTCGCGCAAATAGTCCTTGGTTTGAGGCGGCAGTCCGGTCGCGCGCGTGCCAATGGCAAGCCCTGAATAGCAGGCATCCGCGACAAAAAGCACGTGCCGGGCGGGATACTGGGCAAACCACCTCTGCAGCTCGGCCATGCTGATTGCACTGCTGGCTGGGGCCTCCCGCCGGGCATCCACGGGCATCAAGTAGCCCATGGCCGCTTCGCCCTCGCCCTTGGACAGCCCGTGGCCGGCAAAGTACACCAAAACGCGGTCGTCAGGCCGAAGGCGAGCCGGCAATTCGTCGCCGATGAGCTGAGTCAGCGCCTCGCGCGTGGCCTGCTTGTCGAGCAAGGTTGTGACCTGAAAGCCAGATTGTCGCAACTGCTCTGCAACCTGCTTGGCATCGCGCGTCGCCCCGCCCAGGCTGCCCAGGTGGTCGTAGCGATCGATGCCAATGACGACAGCATGCGACTGCCGGTACAGCGATACAGGCTCGCCGCCGGGAGGTCGATACTCCACCGCCAGGGGCTCTGCGGACCTCGGCTCGGCCAGTGCCAGCGACACGTGGACCAGGACGCCGAGGAGAGTGAGCAACCATTGGATATTGCGCATTTACCTCTCCACAAACTCGACTTGCAGGGTCCCGAGCACACCGCGAATCACCTCTTGCTCCTCGCGGCCCGTGATGTACGCGCCAAGCGGTGAGGTTGCCAGCAGGGAGGAATCGCGACACCAATACTGCAGGTCGGCAAGTTCGACGTCGGCATCCGCACAGAGTTCGACCCCTTGCACGGTGGGCTTGCCGAATAGCGCAAGAAGCGCTCCGTCGGGTAGGTCCTGAAGCCCAGCAGCGAAGAAGGAGCCGAACTGGTAGGTCTGAGTCGCGTACTGCGGATTGCCCGTGACCGCCGGGGGAGCACGGCGCGGACCGCGGAACGCCAAGATCAGCTGGCCATCTTTGCGCTTGCCTTTGTAGACGAGCGGAAAGCCTCGTCCTTCCATAATCTTAAGCAAGGCTGACGCGACTTCTGTGCTGGAGCGGGGAACCTGCAGCAGCGCGTCCTCGGCGGGCATGTTTTCGTAGGTGCTGAGCCGCACTGGCTGGTAAATCAGGCCGCAGCCCAGCTGAGAACAGCCGAGCAAAACCGCGAGGACAAGAGAGGCTTTGCGCATCGGGCGGAACTCCCCAGGGGTGGCACTCTGATGAGGGACCGGCACCGGACCGAAACGCAAGGCCGGCTCGCCTATGGATTGGATACGCAAACCGGATACCTGCCCTTTTGAGCACCGCGCTGGCTCCATGTTGCTCCCGACCATGCGCCTAGCACGTTCAAGGCCAGTCGTAGGAACCATCAGATTCCAACCCATCCTCGTATTCCACAATACGCGGAGGTCGATAGCCGGAAACTGGTCTTAGACTTTCGACAGCGCGCCCCTTGGCTGGCGTTCCATCCGCCGGTCCAACACAGCGAAGGCGCCATGGGCCCTTGTCTAGCAGATGCCAGCGTTTGGCCGATTTTGGCACCGCGACACACCCTGCGGACCGGACATAGGGTGCCGGTCGCCCAGTGTCCGCGGCTACCGGATCGCGCCCGACCATCGCCAGCGCCCAATGGCCCCCCTTCAGGTCGACCAGTGGAATTTCCTCGCGGTATCTGAGCTTGATGCGACGACTTGGTGCCCATACACGGCGATCGGCTAGCTTGCCTACTCCCTCGACTAAGTCGATGGCCAGCAAAAAGGGCCCGGATTCCAGAACGGCGATCTCGCGGCTGTCGTCCTGCGACCGTTCCGTTGAGAAATCCAGCTTGCTGCGCAACACCACCTCAGCCACACCGGTCTGTAAATCGAGTGCCGCAATTGACCGCGCGACCCCATCTTCAAAAACGATTGCAGTGCGCCCAGAATGTGGCCTCAATACTTCTGTGGTCCGCACCACCCGATCGCCAACAGGCAGTCGTACTAGCGTCGGAAATTGCGTGGGTAGCCAAGCGATTGGCAGGCCGCCACAGCTAAAGAGTGTTCCTGACCGGTCTGAGGTGTAGCTGCCGGCGGCCGTCCCATCGGGCGTGCACACTCGGCTCAATGCGAGCAGGAAAGCGTGATTGATCGCCTGGTCCGCAGGGGACAGCAGGGTCACATCCAGCTGACCGGTAGGGCGTTTCCCTTCAGCGTCGGTCAGGATGACGCGGCCAGCACCGGCCATGTTCGCTCCGTACACCCGCCAAACTGTTCCAGCCACCGGCACTACGGCCTGACGCCCAGAGTTCCAGTCCCAGAGACCTACGGATCGCTGGTTGGGCATCAACCAAACAACGGTGCCGTGGCTGGACCCAACGGGTGGCTTGAGCGGATCGTCGGTGACAATCGGCGTAGGCCCGGGCTTGCGCTCTCCGGTGGAGCAATCATGCACCCAGCGCCTGCCGCGAATGGAGATTGCCAACAGCGGGTTGCCTGGGCCCTGGCCAGCGACGGAATAGACAATCTCATCTGTGTATTGCCCTTTAACCGCGGTGTACAAGTGCAATGCAGGATCGGTCCCCCGAACTTCTGTCCAGTGGGAAGTAGTTACCCACTGATGTTGTTGAAATATCGGATCGTCGTCGTACTGGGAGATGAGGACACACGCCCCGTTGTCGCTGACCCACTTCACGTTTCCGGGCACCGACGTCCCGAGCTCCACGCCAGGCCCGACCCGGCCGCGTTGAAACCAAGTGGTCCTCGGCAAATCAGACCGACCTTCATCATGGTTTTCCAACGCAAATGCTGCGGGAGCAAGGCCAACCACAACCGCTGCAGCGTATAGGCCGCGCAAACGCCGCAGCCACCCAATCGACCACCCCGCCAGCGCCATGTTGCCCCCGACCAAGATAGTCCCAGCCGTCAGCGGCGAACCTACGCCGGTCGGCCACCCCAGTCAACGGCGACATTTTACGTGAGTTCGCGCCTATCCGCCCGCCGCGCGCGAAGCTCCGCCACCCAGGCGACCATCAGGTCCCCCAGGTACGCTGCCCAATGTTCCGCCGGCTAGCCCGGCAAAGAGCGATTCGCCAGCGTCCTCGTCGACAGCATCGGCTCTGCCGGCAGCCCGGTGCCATCTAGACCCTGCGCCCGGCCTGCCCCAAGGAGTCGCCCATGCCCGACCCGCAACCCGCCATCATGCAAAGCGAATTCCAAAACGCCCTGCAGACCTTTCAGCGACTAACCCGCGACCACGCGCAAGCCTACCACCCAGCGTGGGCGACCAGATAAGCAAGAGCTGCCGCAAGGGCCTAGAGGGCATCGGCCAACGCGTCGAGCTGGTCGGCAAAAACGCCCAGGTCGGCGCACGCGGCCTCGGAGGCGGCTCCGGCGCCGTCGACAAGCGGTCGCATCTGCGTCCGGTCCAGGTCAAAGAGGTACAAATTTCGGAATCGATGGCGAAACCCAAGATACCGTCCCATCTCGTGCGCGGTCGAGCTGCGCAGCACAGCTGGTCTCACGCGCGGCACGTCGAGCCCGGACTCGTCGAGTAGCGCCCGATGCCAGTTGGGCCCATCAGGAAAGGACTGAAACGTGAGGGTAATTCGCTCGAGCGCCCACTCGACGACCGCCAAAGGGCGCTGGGGTAGGTGGCCATGGTCCGCGCGGCGGTGGCGGTTCTACGCGGCCAGTTGGATGCGCTGGAGGCGGGGCTGGGGTTGGATTCGACAGGTGCCAGGCACCTGTCTGATTCGTGATTTTCCAGGCTTTTCCCGCCGGGCCAGCGATCGCAACCCGCAGGGCCGAGTCCCGGGCGTCGCGCGGCCACCTAGCTTACCAAGACACCAGAGCCCCCCAGCCGCGGCGCGCCCGAGGGCTCGGTCGGCCAGCTGGCAAGCTGGACGATAGAGCGCGGTCCTGCGACGCGGCCGCAAAGCGGCGCGGACCAGGAGGCCCCATGAGCTGAAACCTCGATGTTCTGCAATGCGATTGTCCAAGTAGGCGCAGCTTGGCCGCGGAGCTGAACCAGCCGCCGGACGTCGACGAGACCGGGCTGCCTGCCGACGCGCGGCCTGTCCGGGGGACCTAGCGGTCTACTTGGCAGCGAAACCTTTGGCGAATCGGACGGATGGGCGTGAGCTTAGGTCAAGAATTGAGTTTTGACGGCGGCAGATGATCCACGTAGGCTCGCTGCTGGCAAGGTCTTGGTCGGGAGCAAATCAGCTCTGGCGGGGTGGTCCAATG
>JBIKTV010000033.1:0-23089 GCA_044347905.1 Myxococcota bacterium | reverse complement strand
GGGGTTTGGCGATGTGTTTGAGCGGATCGCAGCACGGACCGCTGACGCAACAGCCGTACATGGGTACCTGGGTGCACACCCCGGCGTCGCACACGCCCGCGAGGCATTGGCCGTCGCCCGGGCACTGGTCGTCCTGGGTGCAGCCCCCCGCGGTGTCGGCGCCGGCGTCTTGGGCGTCCGCCTTCAACACATCTGCAGGATTTACATCAGCTTGTGCGGCATCTCCGCTGTCGAGCGCCTGGACATCGGGCTGAGCGCTATCCAGCTTCGCAGCGTCGGGCTGGGCGGTGTCGGGCAGCGAAGAGTCGGTCAGGGCACTGTCGGGCTTGCCGCCGTCCTGCCCGGCGATATCCGCGGAATTGGCGTCGGCGCCCGGCGAACCGTCCAGCGAAGCGCTGGCATCGACAGAAAACGATCGCTTGACGCAGCGGCCGATCGCCATGTCGCAGAGTTCACCCTCTTCCGTGCAATCGTTTTGCAGGGCGCAGACTTTGCCCGATTCAGCGGGGGTCTCTTCGCCGCCGCACGCCGCGATCAGCGCCGCTGCTGCCAGGCCAGCCAGCCGACGTCCGGGCGTGGTCAAACAAACTCTCCGCTGGATGCCGGTCATCAGGTCACCTGGGCGCAGTGGGCGCCGCCGCCATACGGTAGGCAATTGTCCCGGGGATAATCAAGCACTGTCGCCATGAGCGCGGCAACCGGCTGGAAATTTCTCCCTTGACGGCGCTTCATTCTGCACTACAATTACGCCGATCACGATCTAGCGGTCCCCCCCAGACGCGCAGGTTTCGTGTACGCGCTGTGCGAGCGGCCTCTAGCCACCGCCAGCATCTGCGGGCCGTTTTGGCGACCCGCCATTACGGCTTTTTGGCCGCCGCTTGGCAGCAGGAGTTTCCTATCATGACCTTCGCGCAGAATCGCTGGCGCGCCCTTGCCTTCGTTGCCATCTTGGCGGCGAGCGGCTGTGGGCAAGATCCGCAACCGAACAACACCAATACCGGCGTCGATGTTCCGGTCAACACCCAGGACACCTCGATCAAGGCCGATGTCCAGACGGACACGGGCAAAGAGGACACCACCGGCACGGACAAGGACACTGGCGCGACGGACCAGGACACTGGCTCGACCGACCAGGACACTGGCACGACGGATCAGGACACTGGTACGACGGATCAGGACACTGGTACGACGGATCAGGACACGGGAAGCACGGATCAAGACACCAGCGGCTGCAAAGCGGACAAAGACTGCCCGGCGGCCACCGCGCCGTGCAAGGTCGCTGTCTGCGACACCAACTCGGGCACCTGCAGCGTAAAGGACGCGGCCAACAACACGCCGTGCACCAATCCGGACGTGTGCGTTGAAAACGCCAGCTGTGACGCCGGTTCGTGCATCGGTACCGCCAAGGTGTGCGACGACAAGAACCCCTGCACGGACGACACCTGCGACGCCAAGACGGGCTGCGTGTTCACCAACAACGCCGCGCAGTGCAACGACGGCAACTCGTGCACGCTGGATGATACCTGCGCCGAGGGCAAGTGCGCCGCGGGCAAGGCCGACACCTGTGACGACGGCAACCCCTGCACCGACAACGCCTGCGACCCGGAGAAGGGCTGCCAGGCCACCAACAACACCGCGACCTGCGAAGACGGCAACGCCTGCACCAATGGCGACGTCTGCGCGGCGGGCTCCTGCTCCCCCGGCAAAGCTGCGGATTGCGATGACAAGAACGCCTGCACCGTGGACACTTGCGAAGCCAAGGACGGCTGCAAGCACGCCCCGGCGGCCGACGGCGCCAGCTGCGAAGACGGCAACGCCTGCACCAGCGGCGACGCGTGCAAGGCCGGCGTTTGCGCGGGCGCTGCGGTGACCTGCGACGACAAGAACCCCTGCACCGCCGACAGCTGCGACAAGGCCACGGGCTGCGTCAACAAGATCGACGACACCCTGCCCTGCGACGACGACAACACCTGCACCTCGGCCGACAAGTGCGCCGCGGGCGTATGCAAGGGCACCGGCAAGAACTGCGACGACAACAATCCGTGCACCGACGACGACTGCGCCAACAACGTCTGCTCCAGCAAAGCCAATGTTGCGCCCTGCGACGACGGCAGCGCCTGCACCCAGAAGGACACCTGCAAAGACAGCAAGTGCACCGCCGGCGAGGCGATCCCCTGCGACGACAAGAACCCCTGCACCACCGACACCTGCGACAGCGCGAGCGGCGTGTGCAAGTTTGAGAACAACACCCAGGCCTGCGACGACGGCAGCAAGTGCACCACCACCGACACGTGCAAGGACGGCACCTGCCTGGGCACCCCCAAGAAGTGCGACGACGGCAAGGCCTGCACCCTGGACAGCTGCGACGACGCCAGCGGCGACTGCAAAGTGGCCAACTACGCCGACGGCACCCTGTGCGACGACGGCACGGTCTGCACCCAGAACGACGCGTGCAAGACCGGCGCCTGCAGCGGCACGGCGATCACCTGCGACGACAGCAACCCCTGCACCACGGACTCGTGCGACACCCAGGCGGGCTGCAAGTACGCGGCCAACACCGCGGCGTGCGAAGACGGCAACAAGTGCACCCTCAAGGACACTTGCAAGGACAACCAGTGCATCGCGGGCGCCACCTTGGACAAGTGCGATGACGGCAACGCCTGCACCACCGACAGCTGCGACGCCAGCACCGGCTGCAAGAACGACAACAACGTCCTGGCCTGCACCGACGGCAACGCCTGCACCGACAAGGACGCCTGCAAGAACGGCGCCTGCGCCGGCAGCAACGTGGTGTGCGACGACAACAACCCCTGCACGGATGACAGCTGCGACAAGGCCAAGGGCTGCGTCTACACCAACAACACCGTGCTGTGCACCGACGGCAGTGTCTGCACCAGCGACGACAAGTGCGGCGGCGGCAAGTGCGTAGGCGCGACCACCATCAAGTGCGACGACAACAACGTTTGCACCACGGACACTTGCGACGCCAAGCTCGGCTGCCTGTACAAGCCGGTGAGCGCCGGCGCGACCTGCAACGACGGCAACGGCTGCACCACCGGTGACAAGTGCGACGCGGGCGGCAAGTGCATCGGCGTCGGCAAGAACTGCGACGACAACAACGTCTGCACCACCGACTCCTGCGCCAAGGACGTCTGCAGCAACGTGCCCAACACCGCGCCGTGCAATGACGGTACGGTCTGCACGCTGTCGGATCTCTGCGATGGCAAGGGCAAGTGCATCGGCTCGATGCCGCTCAAGTGCGACGACGGCAAGGTCTGCACCGACGACTCCTGCGACAAGGCCGCGGGCTGCATCAACGCCAACAACGCCGCTCCGTGCGACGATGGCCAGTTCTGCACGATCAAGGACACCTGCAAGGGCGGCACCTGCAGCGTCAACGCGCCCAACACCTGCGACGACGGCAACGTCTGCACCAATGACGCTTGCGACGCGATCGGCAAGAAGTGCGTCTCGACCAACAACACCGCCAACTGCGACGACGGCGACAAGTGCACGCCGACCGACAAGTGCGCCCTGGGCAAATGCGTGGCCAGCAAGCCGATCATCTGCGACGACTTGAACCCGTGCACCGTGGACAGCTGCGACAAGACCAAGGGCACCTGCGTGTTCACCCTGACCACCGACGTGGCGGTCTGCAAGGTCTTTACCGTGCCTGCCACCTCGCCGGTCGACTTTGGCGATCCGCTGTGGGTCGGCACGGGCGGCAGCGGCAACGTCAAGTGGGCCACCGATGCAACCCCGGCGATCCCGGGCAAGCTGACGGGCGCGGCCTCGCTCAACCTGAACAACGGCACGGGCTACGCCGACGGCGGCAACGCGGTCAAGGCGATCGGCCTGGGCAAGTTCTTCATCGACGCCACGGCGTTCAAGGGCACGGCGATGACCGCGGTGTTCTACTCGTGGATGGATGTGCAAGAGCCGGACATCGACCGCGGCTTTGTGGAATTCAGCGCGGACGGCTTTCTGACCGTGCCGTTGTCCTACCAAGTCCCCGCAGGCAAGGCATGGTCTTTGCAGGCTTTTGACCTCAAGTCGATGATTGGCAAGAAGTTCCAAGTGCGCTTCCGCTTTGATTCCCAGGACGGCATCGCCAACGCCGGCGCCGGCTGGTTCGTCGATCAGATGAACATCTACGGCGGCCCGGTGGTCAAGGTCATCAACAACGGCGTGTACAGCGAGCCCTTCAACGACAACAACAACGGCTGGCAGTTTGACGCGGCCAACGCCAACAATACCGGCTGGGCCATCGACGCCACCGCGGACGTGGGCCTCGCTCAGCTGAGCGACACCAGCAAGAGCTACCTGAACTTCAACAACGGCGTGGACTTTGCCGGCCAGTCGGTCGGTTCCAGCTTCTCGCCCGTGGTCGATCTGACTGCGATCAGCGCCGGCCCGGTGACGCTGATGTTTGACGAGTGGTTCGAGTCCGAGGGCATCGACCAGTACGATCAGCGCTGGGTTGAGGTCAGTGGCGACGCTTTTGTGACCTTGCCGGTGCAGGCACAGCGGTCCAACGCCGGCAACTTGCAGAAGGGCTGGCGCAAAGGCTGGATCGACCTGAGCGGCCTCAAGGGCAAGAAGTTCGTGCTGCGCTTCCGCTTTAACAGCGGCGACACCGCCGGCAACAACTTCAAGGGCTGGTTCCTCGACAACCTGCGCGTCGACAACGTGCCGGCGCCGTCGTACGCAGAGAGCATCACCTGCGCCAACCCGAGCGCGTTTACTATCGCCAACTACAACGCCATGGGCTGGGCCATCGACAACAACGCCGGCACGTCGTTCTACAGCAGCGATTGCTCGCTCAACCTGAGCGGCAAGCAGACGAGCGGCGCCTTCAACTTCGTTTGCCCGGCGGGCGCGCAGAAAGTGGGCGGCACGGCCAAGACCGTGGCGTTCAAGATCAACGCTTCGCCGACGGTGGGCGCCAAGACCTTCCTCAAGTTCAAGGCGTACTTTGGCGGCGAGAGCGGCACCACCTACGACGTGCCCAAGGTCAACGTCAAGGACACCGCCTCGGCCGCCCAGGTCGAGGTACTGCTGGACAAGAACCTGATCACCCAGAAGTGGGGCGAGATCTCGGTCGACGTCACCGCTCTGGCGGGCAAGACCGTCGTCATCACGTTCAGCTTCGACTCCGGTGACTGCGCGGTCAACGAAGGCGCCGGCATCTTCGTCGACGACATCATGGTGCGCGCCGACAAGTAAGCGAAACAGCGTCCAAGAGCCGCGGCAGCGCGGGGTTGGGCATTGAATCGAGGGGACGGCGGTTGTAGGCTTCGCGGCCTGCAGCCGCCGTCCGCCTTTTGGCGAGTGCGCGCCCATCCATGCCGGGCTGTTCCGGCGGTCTGCCACCCCAAGGAGCCCTACCTGTGAGCGAATCTTCAGCCCCGGACCGCCGGGCCCTGCGCCGCCAGCTGCGCGACCTGCGCGAACGCGCTGATTATCTGGACCATTCAGGCACGGGCCTGATGCGCAAATACGGCAAGACGCTGCGCGAGGACATCCGCCTGCTTCTTCAGGACCAGCTAGCGACGATGCGCGGCGCCCGCGCTGCTGCCGGCGGAGAAGCGGAATTTGCCGCGGTGGAGCGCTTGGAGCGGGCCGTCAACACTTTTGACGAGGCCCTGCACCTGCATCTGGGGGCCTTCCGCAAATCGCCGACGCGCGAATACGCAGAAGCCATCGCCTGGGCGGCCCTGCTCACCATTGGCATCCGCGCCTTTGTGTTTGAGGCCTTCAAGATCCCCACCGGATCGATGATTCCGACCCTGCAGGTGCACGACCACTTGTTCGTCAACAAATTCCTGTATGGCCTGAAAATTCCCTTTACGCGCATCAAGTTCTTGGCCCTGCGCGACCCGCAGCCCGGCGAAGTCGTGGTGTTTGAGTACCCCTACGACGACGACCCGGACTCGACGGGCAAGGATCTGATCAAACGGGTGATTGCCGCGCCGGGAGATAAGGTGCGGATGGCGGACAACGTCTTGTACCTCAACGGCAAACCCGTCAAGCGCCACATCGTCGCGGCGGCGGGATCGTGCGGCAAAGACACCTCTTCTGCGCGCCTGTGCCGCGTCGCCCGCGAATGCATTGGCGGCCACATCTTTACCACCCAGCACCACGTCTCACCCGCTCCGGACCAGTACGAGGTGGACAACACCCCAGATTGGCCGTGGGCCGACCGCTGCAGCAACAAGCAGTGGCACCAATGCTATGGTCCGCACGCCATGGTCTACGCCCAGGCCGACAACCGCGCCTTTCCGGACTTTGAGGTGCCGCCTGGGCAATTGCTGGTCATGGGCGACAACCGCGACAACTCCAAGGACGGCCGGTTCTTTGGCCTCGTGCCCATGGAGGTGGTCAAAGGCAAAGCCGGCATTCGCTGGTGGGCTTTCAGCGACGACTGGTTCAAGCCCACCACCGAGCGCATGTTCACCTTTGTCCACGACGACGAGGCTCCAGGCGGCGATTGCGAGCAGTGGAAGCCAGGCAAATGACCTTCGATCGCGCCAATCTGGAACAGGTGTTGCGCCAACTGGCGGATGAAGTGCTGGCCCACCACTGGAGCAGCGCTTCGCCTGCTGGCCAGGAGCTGCCGTGGCTGTTGGGTGTGCAGCACGGCGGGGCGGCGGTGGCGCGCGAGCTGGCGGCGATTCTGGCGCTGACCGAAGGGCAAAAGCCGCTCGTCGGCCAGATTGACGCAGACATTGGTTGCGATGACGCCTGGTTGCGCGCCCACCAAGACAGCGCCGGACCGACGGATCTGCCCGGCGATGTGAGCGAACAGCGGGTTTTGCTGGTCGTCGATGTCCTGGCTAGCGGTCGAGCCGTGCTAGAAGCTCTGGCCGAGCTCTCTCGCTGGGGCCAAGCTCGTACGGTGGGGCTGGCGGCGCTTGTCGACCTCGGCGGCCGTGAAGTGCCGATCCAGCCTCAGGCGGTGGGCCTGCGCCTCAGTTCGCCGACCAACCAGCATCTGCGGCTGATCTGTGACAGCCACGGGCGGATCGATCGGCTCGTCGGCGAGGCTACCCCACCGCTGCCGCCGCATCGGACCTGACGAATTGCCGATGGACCGCGATTTCTCAAGCGATCAGCGGTTCTTTTGCGGGATCGCCCCGACGATCAGCTGCATCGCCACCCTCGCCGTCAACACCGCGAGGCCTACGCCCGCTCCGATTGTCCCTGCCAGCATTGCGACTTCCATGACCGCCTCCTTGACTCTGCGCCAAGGGTAGATCGGCGTGGAGCGGCGGCAAGAAAATCGCCGATCCCGGCGTGGATCCAGGCAGCGGCCGGGCGGAATCGCTTGGATCGACAGGGATTTTCCCAACAGCCCCTAGCGAATCACTTTGGCCGACGGCGCAGCCAGGGCGTTATCGCGGATCTTCTTGGCAATAGCCCGATTCGCCTCGGCCAGTTCAGCGTCGCTCAGACCGGCGGCGCGGTGCTGGATGCGCGGCTGCCAGCGGCCGGTATGGTCTCTCCACGCAGCGATATCGAGCTCTAGGCTCCGCGAACCGTCTTGCCACTGCAGCGGCTGCCCCTGGGCGGTTTGCACGGCTTGTAGACCGGCCAGAGGCTCCGCGCGCAGGCAAGCCCGCCACTGCGCCGCCAGGGCCTCTGCGTGCTGGCGGTGGCCTGCTTCCAGCCGCTGGCGGGCCTGCAGGTGCAGCGCTTGGCGAAACGCCTGCCCCAGGTCCGGCCCCTGCGGCCCACTGCCGCCCAGCGCCGCGGCGATCGCCAAAAAGCCTTGGTGCAAAGCGGCAATCGGCGGGGCCTGGGGCGGCAGCGGCCCCAGCAGCGACACTTCCCAGCGCTCACTGCGCCCCAGCCACCAGCCGGGCCGCGAGGTCGGCCGCCCTGCCCTGCGCACCAGGCCCAGCCACGCCCCCATGCGCACTTCAATTTCTCCCGTTCTTTCATCCACCTGGCCGACACGGAGCTTCGGCTGCTGGCGCAGCGGCGCTTGGGCCAACCGGGCAAAATGGTGGCCCTCGCCATCGCGCTGCCAAAGCGGCTCCGCTTGGACCGGCTGAAACTCGGTGTCCCCGTAGAATTGCCGGTACTTGTCAAACACCCCTGAACACGTCGCGTCAAACACGCACAGGGCGCAAGAAGACGGCTTGCTCTTATCGCTGCGTTTATCCAGGTATTTGTCAAAGCCCTGCTGGGTGTTGCCCTGGCCATCCGCCGCCACGGTCACCGTATCCTGGCCGTCGTGGTGGATGCGGTGGGCGACGTCAAGCGCAGTGCAGAACGGCACATTGCCAAAGTTGAGGTCCCAGGTAGGCCCCAGGCGCGCGTCGACTTGCTGCGACAAGGCCAAAAAGTGCGGCGCCATCGCGGTATAGCGCGGCATCATCGCCTGCAATTCGGCGTCTGTGCGGTCCCCTGCGTCGCGCGGCCTCACCATGTCCAGATGCAGATTCTCTAAGCCGTATTCCTCGCAAACTGCCGCCAGCTGATCGATGGTGCGGTAGTTGCTCTCCACCACGCACATGTTGCCGGACAGCCGCGAACCCAGCCCCTGCAGCACCGCCATACTGTCCAGAATTCGCTTCCACGATCCGGGGTTGAGCGTGGTCGCGTCGTGCGAGGCCTCCTCCCCGCCCTGCAGAGAGAAGCGCCACAGCACGCGCTTTTTCCACGCCGGCCCTAATTTCTGCAGCGCCGCGAGCACGCGCAGCCTAAAGCTCTCGCGCGGCGTCATGACGCCATTGGTAAAGATGACGACTTCGGCAAAATCCAGCGCCACCGCCTGGGCTAGCACCTGGCCAAAGGAGCGCTGAATCGTCGGCTCCCCGCCCAGCAGGGTGATGCGCTGGGCTCCATCGGCGCGGGCCTGGCGAATCTCTGCGAGGATCGGCTCCACGGCCAGTTGCGCGGCTCGCCCCTGCTCTGACAGCTGGCCGGAGACGCAAAACACGCAGCGGTTGTTGCACAAATGCCCCAGCTGCACCTCCACCTGGCGCTGCGGCTGGGCTGGCGGCAGAGGCGGCGATGAGGCCAAAGGCAAAGGCGAAATGTGCGGCTGCGGCTCTGCTTTCACTTCCGTGGCTCCCCTCCGCCTCTACGGTAGCGGACGGCGCGGCAAACCAAAAGGCATTCGCACAAACCCTTTGACGCTACGCGGGTTTGCCCAATGCAGCCCAATCGGATGCGCCTGGGGGCCGTAGACCGAGCTGGCCGAGAGCATCTGCTTGGGCGACACCATCTGCCCGCGAGATGCGATCTACTTGCGCGTTTCTTTCCACGCCTCAATCGCCGATCGGTGCGGCGCACTGGGCCTGCGGGCGGTGACCAGCTCCCACGCCACCTCGAGTTCCATCTGCTGGTGGGCCATGAGCCAGGCGATGGCCACGCTGGGCGAGCGGTTGACCCCAGCGGTACAGTGCAGATAGACCCGGTGACCGCTGCGGTGCAGGTCGTTGACGGCGGCCACCGCCTCTTCCAGGCCGCGGGCGAGGGCTTTTTGGTCAAAATCGCGAATGGGCACGCGCTGGCAGGACAGGCCTTGGCCCACCAAAAACTTCCAAAGCAGCGGCCAGGAGAGACCAAGCTCGGTCAAGTCTTCGTCCGTCTGCACGCTGACTACAGCGGTATAGCCAGCCTGCTTAACCGCTCGAATTCGCTCAGGTGTATTGGGGCACGGGCCCACGGTCAAACGCTCAAAGACCTCGTGGAACTCAAATCCGGGGGACGCCATGTGGATTCAGCCCCTCAGAACCGAAGGCTCAGGTTGGCCACCGCGCCACCGCGCAGACCGGCCACTTTGACATCGTAGCGCACGTCTTTGACCGGCGCCGCTTCGTCCAAGGTGTGCTTGAGCAAGATGGTGCCGCCGACAAAGCCCGCCGCGCCCACGCCCAAGAGCGACCAGCGGGTGACATCGCCGCCGAGTTCGTCGTAGGTGGACAGCGCGTCAATGGCGATCGCCGCCACGACCAACACGCCGCCACCGATGATACCTGCATAGGCATAGGTCTTTTTGCCGCCGTAGTCATAGGCTTCAAACTGCGGGGCCACGGTGGCGATCTTGCCAGCTTCCACCGTGACGCTGCCCTTCTGGCCAAACTGACCGGGGCGCTGCACCACTAGGCTGTGGGAGCCGGGCTCGAGCTCGACCTGGAACTTGCCGGCGTCTGCGTCCACGTCCTTGCCCCCGACCTGGACATCGGCGTCGGCGGGCACTTGCACCAGCAGGGTCCCGCGGCTGCGCACGGCCAGTTGGGCCTGTCCGCCGGCCGGCACATCGACGCCCTGCTCCACGACCTTGCGGCCGCCCTTGGTCTGGACGCTGACCTGCACGGTGCCGCTGGACACCTCAATGGCGTTTTCGCCCTTCTTGAGCCCGACTAGGCGCGGTTCACTGGCAGGCGCCTTGATCTCGGCGACCAGATCGTCGGCATCGGCGGTGATCAGCAGTTTGCCAGGCGCGGCGGCCGGTGCGGGGGCTGGCGCGGGCGCGGGCGCTGGGGCGGGCTCAGTGGCGCCGGGCGCGCGACCTGCGTCTTGCGATGGCGCTGGCGTCGCCGGAGCTGCGGCTTGCGCCAACCCCTGAGCTGGAGCGAGGACGACAGCGGAGATCAGCGCCGAGCGGAGGGCCAAGCGCAACGGCTGCGGCAGGGAAGATGAAACGCGCATAGTTTTTAAGCCTTGTATGCCGACGATTACCGGCTGGGTCAGAATGCGGGCACCACGGTCAGAATTCGGGCAACACAGTCAGAATTCGGGCAACACAGTCAGAATTCGGGCAACACAGTCAGAATTCGGGCAACACTGCGCCCTTGCAGCAGCGGCCCCCACCAAAGCTGGACTCGGTTCTCCTTGAAGAAAACCGCGAATCTAGGGCTGCTTGTGAGCAGCAGCCGCCGCTTGCAGGACTTCCGTCGGGACGCCCGGGCGCAGCAGCGATGCAGCGGTCGAGCCCGGCGGCCGGCGCGCCGAAAGGATCGACGTGCGCTTGGCCAGACGCTCCGCCAAGTCGGCCAGACCGGGCATAGCCGCTAGATCCAACCCGAATCGCTCCAGGATTGTCAACGGCTGGGCCAGGGCCAAGTCGGCGGGACTCAGCGCGTCGCCGACCAACCACTGGCGGCCGCCGAGCAACTGCTCAAAGATTTCAAGTAATCCATGAACCTTGGCCGTCTCGGTGCGATAGATCTTGAGGTCCCACTGGTCCGAGGGTTTGCCGCCAACCTCGCGATCCAAGCGGATCAGCGCCGGCAAAAGCGCTTCATCGATAAGATCTTCTGCCATGGCCACCCGCGCCGCCTGCAGCGGATCGGCCGGAATCAGCGGTGTGCCCGCAGCCAACGCGTCGACAAAGCGGATGATCGTCCGCGATCCAAAGATCGGCCGGCCCTTGTCAGTCACCCAAATGGGCAGCTTTCCCAACGGGTTAAGACTCAGAAGCTCCGGCGGCGGCGACCCGCGGTCGACCAGGTGGCTGGTGAAGTCGACCTCGCGCTCCGCCAGGAAGGCGCGCACGCGAAAGCAGTAGGGGCAGTCAAAGTAGTGGTAGAGCGTAGGCATGGCGGCTCCGCAAACGGGCGAACGAACCTTAGCATGCCGCAATCGCCGCCGTGCGCCAACCGCTGGCGGGTAACCCGCAGAAAATGCCCAGGCAAGCCCGCTGGTCCAGAGAAGATTTGCGAGGTTCGCTCCCGGCCTCTGTTGCCGACCGCAGCGGCGCCGCGTACTCTTGAAAGGGCTCAGCGGAGCAGCAGGGGAGGGGCGATGGGCATGGGCGCACTACGCAGAAAGGCTAAGGCCGTCGCGGTTCAACTGCGCGGCGCAGGGCCGTTGCTGATAGCCGTTGCGCTCGTAGCAGGGGTCGGGTTGGCGGGGTGCGAAGAGGCAGCGAGCCCAGCTTCGCCGGGTTTGACCAGCGCTGGGGACGCCAGCCTCACGGCCGACAGCGCGAGCATCGACGCCAGCGCGGACAGCGCAGCGAGCCAGGGAATCGGCAAGTCCTGCGTTGTTCCAAGCGATTGCGCCTCTGTGAGCCTGACTTGCTTTGAGACCAACGCCTCCACCGGCGCCGGCATTTGCAGCAAATTGTGCAGCGGCTCGCTCGATTGCCCGCAGGGCAGCTACTGCAACCCCCAATCCGGCAAGCTGATCTGCACGGAGCCGCGGTTCTGCAACCCCTGCCAAGTCGCGGCGGACTGCGGCAAGGGCGGCCTTTGCCTCCAAGGCGCCGGCGGCAAAAAATACTGCACTAAAGCCTGCGCCCAGGCCAAAGCGTCCTGCCCGGCCGCCAGTTCTTGCCGGCAATACGGCAGCAATGTCGACGATTTTGCTTGCCAGCCCGACTACGGATCCTGTGCAGGCGACGGCAACCAGTGCTCGCCCTGCACGGGCCAAGGCGACTGCGCAAGCGGCCTGGAGTGCCACCTAAGCGCCTCTACGGGCGAGAGATTCTGCGCCAAGACCTGCAGCCCCGGCGCGGCAAATGCGTGCCCCAGCGGCTACGGCTGCGCAACCCCTAAAGGCAGCAAGACGTCCTACTGCTTCAAAAGCGTGGGCAGCGAGTTGATCGCCACCTGCGCCAAGGGCGACAAGGGCTTTTGCGAACCGTGCAACGCCGACTACGAGTGCGCTTCGGCCCGCTGCGCCTCCAAGAACGGCGAAAAGTACTGTGTTGCGCCAACGCCGTGCACCGGCCCCAAAGACTGCCCGTACGGCGGCGAGGCGACCTTCTGCGTGCCGAGCGACAACGGCAAGGGCATGATCTGCGCTCCGCCACTGTCTTGGGGCTGCCAGGGCTACCTCACGTGCCTGGCCCACGCGTGCGCCTCTGACGAAATCTGCGTCGCCGGTCAGTGCAAGGAAGAGTAATCGTCTGCGCGCACCTAGCCGTTGGGCTGCGGCGCCAGCGGGTCGCGACACCGCAGCTGCCCGTCGCACGGGGGCCTCGGTCATTTCCGCTGGCCAATCTTGACAAGAACCGCGGTTTTCCCGTAGCCTGCGCCGCACTTTTGCCCGACCTGGCCCTGGGCCAGCGCCGAGCAACCCACGACAGCTTGCGCACTTCGCGACGGAGCGAAGCGCCTCCGAGCTGATACAAGATCGGCCCGGGTAGGGGACCTTGCGCCCCACCCGCCAGCCCCTTGGCCCTGCAGATCGACTGACGTCGATCGCCTTGAGGATCCATGAGCGACGCCATCAACGCCCCCGCCGCCGACGCCGCCACGGCTGCGCGTTTTCAGAAGTTCAACTTTCAGGCCGTGGCCACTCAGTGCATCGGCTGCAGCCACGTCCGCCTCCTAGAAGGCGTTGCCTACTGCAATAGCTACGCGATCCCCGAGGCCAAGTGGTCCGCCGGCATGTGCAACTTCGCGACCCACGCCAAGGTCGAGAAGAAGGTCGACACCAAGATGGTCAACCCCATCAAGGCGAGCAAGCGCGGCGGCAAGTAAGCCCCTGCTCTGGTTTGCGACGGGCCGGCTGTGGGGCAACCTGCGGTCGGCCTGTCGCGTTTTTCAGCAGAGAATTCCACAAGGAGGATTGCGATGACCCAGGCAAATGAACCGGTCGTGCTGCTTGAGCGCCGCCCTTGCAGTCACGGCCAAGGTGCCGTGGCACTGCTGCAGATCGCCCGGCCCAAGGCGCTCAACGCCATCAACCAGCAGGTGATCGACGAATTGGATCAACGCCTCGCGGAGATCGCCGCGGACCCGCAGATCCGCGCCGTTGTGCTGACGGGCGCAGGCGAGAAAGCTTTTGTCGCAGGCGCAGATATCGCGGCGATGCAGCACATGACTGCCGAACAAGCTGAGTGGTTTGCCAGAAGGGGCGACGAGGTGATGCAGCGGTTTCACGACCTGGCCGTCCCGGTGATCGCTGCGGTCAACGGGTTTTGCCTGGGCGGCGGCTGCGAGCTGGCCTTGGCCTGCGATTTCCTGTTGGCCTCGACCAAGGCGCGCTTTGGCCTGCCAGAAGTGAGCCTGGGCGTCATTCCCGGCTTTGGCGGCACCCAGCGGTTGACGCGGCAGATCGGCCGGCTGGCGGCAAATCGCTGGATTCTGACCGGCGATCTCTTTAGCGCCCAAGAGGCCCAGCGCTACGGCGTGGTGCAAGAGCTCTATGAGCCTGAGGAATTGCTGCCCCAGGCCTTGGCAATGGCCGAGCGCATCGCCTCGCGCGGGCCTCTGGCGGTAGCGGCGGTCAAGCGGTTGATTGTCCGCGGCGCCGATGAGAGCCAGGTCGCAGCTATCTCTATGGAAGCGGCTGAGTTTGGCGCGATCTTTGCCACGGCGGACCAAAAAGAGGGCATGGGCGCGTTCTTGGCCAAGCGCCCCGCGCAGTTCACCGGGGCGTGAACGCAGAACCTAGGGCGCCGGAAGGCGAATCTGCAGATCCAGCGCATTCTTGCGCCCGTGGACCTGGATCAGCGCCCGGGACTCGCGCTTTTGATCGACCACCGTCAGCAGGTGCTCCCCCGCCGCAAGCGCGCCGATCTTCCACTCCGCTCCCGCGGCCAGGGTGCGCAACGACGCTCCGTCAATAGCGATTTTCAGTTCGCGGTCGGTGTAGTTCCCCAGCTTGGCTTCTACCGCGGCAAAGGTCGGCGGATCGACCTGCAATTGCTGAGTCGGTGTCACGGCGACCTGCTGTTCGGCTAGGCGCCCGTCCTGGCCCACGACCCGCACCGGCCAATTGCCCTGGGTCACCGCCACCGCCGCCTGTTTGCCAGGGGCGACACTCGCCGCGCGCTGGCCATCGACAAACAACTCCACGGAATCAGCGGGCTGCCGATTGCTGAGGTGCAGGCCGCCGCCGGGCGGGTCGAACTGCACGCTCAGGCGATCGCCGTCGCGAAGGCTCAGGCTGGCCTTTTCGCGCCATCCAAGCCGCACCACCTTGATCTCCACCTGGTGAGCCCCGGCCGGCAGCGGCACGCGAAATTCCTTGCGCGGGCTGATGTGGCCCACCAAGCGGCCGTCAATCCACAGCTCCAAGGTTTCCGCCCAGTGGTTGATCGCGGTCAGGGATGTCTCGCGGGCGGCAATGCGCCACGTGGCGTGCTCACCTCCCTGAAGAAAAAGGCCCATCTTCAGAGGTTCTTCGCGGTGCGCCTGTTCGGCGGTCAGCGCCAGACGCCCAGCGGGCACCCTCAGCAACGCGGTCTTGCCTTTTGGAATCGCCAGGGGCCCCAGGGCGGGCACGTTCACCTTGACGGGATCGCCTGAGGCATTGACCAATTGCAGCGTCGCAGTGGGCCGCTTGAGGGTCCAGTTCAGCTGCGAAGGGCCGCGAGAAAGCACATCCAGCTTGTACGCGAGGCCGGACTGGGCCCCCGTCGCCACCACCCCGTAGTCACCGCGGGGCAACCGCCAGGTCGCCGTGGCGTGGGCGGCAAGCTCGACGGCCGTGTTGCGCAAACCCTCAGGAAGCAGAACCTTTTCGCCGGTCTTATTGGCCACGCGGACCTCAACCTCTGGCGACTGCCGGTCCTGCGCATCGTCCGCCGCGGCCAATTGCCAAGCTACCGCGCCGCTCGCCACACCGACCCAGCGCAGCTTGTGTGCCCCAGGGCCGACCCCCACCGCGGCCAGGCGCGCCCCGGCCTCGACGGCGCCATAGGGCCGGCCGTCGATCGCCAACTGCGCGAGCTCCGTCAGCGGGTTGATGATCCGCAACACCCCGGTGGGCGTAGGCAACTCTACCGTCAAGCGCTGACCGCGACTCAACTGCACGCTCTTGCCCCAAGCCCAGGCCGAGCGCAGCGACCGCGCGGTGATCTGCCGTTCGCCCGTCGCCAAAGGGCCAAAAACCTTGCTCTGCCCCGGCGCCAGCTCGCCGATCGGATCGCCGTCAAACAGCAGGCTC
The DNA here is from genome assembly GCA_044347905.1 of Myxococcota bacterium. GTDB lineage: Bacteria > Myxococcota_A > UBA9042 > UBA9042 > UBA9042 > SXRM01. Next base: position 7,231 of record JBIKTV010000033.1, on the reverse strand, counting down.
TGATTCTCTGCGGTGCGGTTGATGATTTGCACCGTGGCGCCCGGGGCAGCCAGCTCCACGCTGCGCCGCTCGCCGCTGGCCACCACCACCTGGGCGCGATAGGTCCAGCCTTCTCCGCGCACGCTGTAGGCGACCGTCGAGGCTGGCGCACACCAGCGGGCCACCTGGCCTGCCCGCAGTCGCCGCGAAGAAAGGCCTTCGATTTGCAGCCCAAGCGCCTGGCCGGTGCGGTTGACCCAGCGCACTTCGCGCTCACAACCCTCTGAATCAGCGGGCTTAGCCGCGGCCTCACCCGGCGGATAGCCCAGCGCAGCCAGCAGCCCCAGTGCCGCAATCCCCGCCTTTTGGCCCTTGGCCCGCGCCGTCGCCGTCTGCGCCATGTCGCCCCCCTTGGTCGGCCGAGCCGCGCCACCGCCGCACTGGGCTAGTCGCCGAGGCCAAGCGCTCAGCGCAATTCAACGCCCGCTGGTGTCAAAAAGTTCCTGCACAAACAGGTGCTGGTCAAAATCCCGCAGGTCCTGCATGCGCTCACCTACGCCGATCAGCTTGACCGGCAGGCCCAGCGTCTCAGCGATGGCCAGCACCACGCCGCCTTTGGCCGTGCCGTCGAGCTTGGTCAGCGCGATGCCCGTCACCTGCACCGCTTGCTTGAACTGTTCGGCCTGCTTGACCGCGTTCTGCCCCATCGTCGCGTCCAAGACCAGCAGCACCTCATGGGGCGCCCCTTCGCTGGCTTTGCCGCAGACGCGCGTAACTTTCTTTAGCTCTTCCATCAGGTTCTGGTTGGTGTGCAGGCGACCGGCCGTGTCGACAATGACCAGGTCAAAACCCTCCGCCTTGCCGCGCTCAATGGCCGCAAAGGCCACGCTGGCCGGATCGGCGTTGTCCTTGCCGCGGTGCAACGGCACATCCGCCCGTTGACACCAGACTTCTAGCTGGTCCACAGCGGCAGCGCGGAAGGTATCCCCTGCTGCCACCAAGACTTTCTTGCCTTCCCCGGCGTAGCGGTGGGCCAACTTGCCGATCGTGGTGGTCTTGCCCGAGCCGTTGACCCCCACCACCATCAGCACCGCTGGACCTGGACTCGCCGACACCTGCAGCGGCTGCTGCCCCACCTTGGCGAGCAGCTCTTCCGATTGCACCCGGAGCCGCTTCCACACCTGCGCTGGATCGGCCAATTCCTGGCGCGTAGAGGCCTGCTTGAGCTCTTCGAGCAAGCGCCGGGTGGTCTGCACCCCCAGATCGGCGCGGAACAGCACTTCTTCAATCTCGTCCAGCAACGCGGCATCGAGCTGCTTGCCGGCAAACAGTTGGGTAATGCGGGCGACAAAGCCCTCTTGGCGCGTCTTGGCCAATCCGGCGTGAAGATAGTCTTTTTCCTCATCCGCCCGGCTCTTCTTCTTGCTTGAAGGCTTGTCAACCGATTGGGTCGGCTGGTCCAGCGCCTCGCGGCGGGTGGCCTGGTCCAGCTCCTGGCTCGGCGGCGTCAGCGCCTTGGCCGCCTGCATCATTCGCCGCGCGACAAACGCCACCAAGGCGATCATGGCGATCACGGCGAGGGCGCCAAGACCCAGCACGGCAGGCGAAGGCGCGACGTCGGCTAGGCGGGGCAACATCAGATCCAGCATGAATTTCTCTCGGCTTGACGGAGAGGGTGGGAAAGAACGGCAGTTCCGAGCCGTCGGTGGTCGAAATAGCCAATGCTGTCAATGGCTGTTCTTTCCCATCCAGAATACTTTCAAAGGGTCAGGGGAGCCGGCTGCGGCCACAGGCGCTTTTGTCCGCCGCAGCGGCAAGAGCGAGGCAAGGTAGGCCGGTCGGGGCACAGAATCAAGTCTCGCCGCGGCGAATCCGCGTGTGCGGCGGCCCTTGTTGTAGGCTGTATTCCACGCCACAATCCCGCCGCTTGTCCGCCGTCCACTGCAGGAGAGTCCATGAGCGCTGCCCCCAAGGTCCTGGTCGCCAATCGCGGAGAGATCGCCTTGCGGGTCATGCGGGCCTGCCGCGAGCTGGGCTATGCCACGGTGGCGGTGTATTCAGACGCCGACGCCAATTCCCGCCATGTGACTTTTGCCGATGAGGCGGTGCGCTTGGGCCCGCCACCTTCGGCCGAGTCCTATCTGCGCGGCGAATTGGTGCTGCAGGCCGCCCAGGCCACCGGCGCGACGATGATCCATCCGGGTTACGGCTTTCTTTCTGAAAACGCCGATTTCCGCAACCAGTGCGACGCAGCGGGCATCACCTTTATCGGCCCCGGCGCCTACGCGATGACTCAGATGGGGATTAAGACTTTGGCGCGCCAAGTGATGCACGCCGCGGGTGTGCCGGTGGTGCCGGGGTCGCTGGAGCCGCTGCAGAGCGTGGAGGAAGCCCAGGCGATCGCCGCGGATATCGGCTTTCCCGTGATGCTCAAGGCCGCGGCGGGCGGTGGTGGGCGAGGCATCCGCCTTGTGCGAGAGGCCAGTGAGCTGCCCGCGGCCTATGAAGGCGCCGTGCGCGAAGCCGTGGCCTACTTCAAGGACCCCACCGTGTACCTAGAGAAGGCCATCGAGCGGCCGCGCCACGTGGAGATCCAGGTGATGGCGGACCGCCACGGCAACGCGGTGCACCTGTTTGAACGCGAGTGCTCCGTGCAGCGGCGAAACCAGAAGATTATTGAAGAATCGCCGGCCGCCCACCTATCTCACGCCACCCGCATGGCCATGGGCGAAGTGGCTGTCCGCGCAGCGCGGGCCGTGCAGTATGAAGGGGCGGGCACCATCGAGTTTTTGGTGGATCCCCAAGAGAATTTCTACTTCATGGAGATGAACACCCGCCTGCAGGTCGAGCACCCGGTCACAGAGTTGGTCACTGGGACCGACCTGGTGATCGAACAACTCCGCGTAGCCCAAGGCGAACGGCTGTCCTGGACCCAAGAACAGCTGAGCCAGCGCGGCCACGCGATTGAGTGCCGCATCTACGCCGAAGACGCCTCGCGCGGCTTTCTGCCCTCGCCTGGGCCTCTGCACATCTACCGCCCGCCCACCGGCCCGGGGATTCGCCTGGACGACGGATTCTGCGAAGGCGATGTCATCTCAAGCTATTACGATCCGATGATCGCCAAGCTGAGCGCCTGGGCGCCGACCCGCGAGCTGGCGATTCTGCGCATGTGCGCCGCGCTTAGGGCCTTTGAGCTCGGCGGCATCCAGCACAACATCGAGCACTTGCTACAGGTACTTGAATCCACTGCATTTCGCCTTGGCCCCTACGACACAGGTGTGGTCAAACTGCTGCCGCCCTTGCCCACCGAGCCTGTTCGAGACGAACTCGCCGTCGCCTTGGCCGCCATTCTCCGCCATCGCCAGGACAATCAGCCCGCCGCCGGCCAAGCTGCGGCCGAAAGCGAAGGCGCCTGGGCGGTTTGGGCGCGCACGGGCGGATTGCGCGGCCGCTGATTAGGCTCATCTGACGGTTCACCCACTGATCTCAAGAGGCTTCATGACCACTTCTTACCTGGTGCGCCGCGGCGACCACACCGATCGCGTCAGCGTGCTTGAAGATCGCGGCCACTCCGCCCTGCTGCAGATCGGCGATCGCCAGGTAGAGGTGCAATTGCAGCGCCTTCCGGATGGCCGCTGGTTGATCCGCGACGGCGATCAGCGTCGGCTCCTTCGCAGCTATGAAGAGCGCGGCGAGCTCGTGCTGGTAAACCATTCGGCTCAGCACCGCTTTAGCGTCGAAGACGAGCGGGCCCAATGGCTGCGCGGCGCGGCGGGCGCCCATGGCCACGGCGGGGGCAACATCAAGGCCTCCATGCCCGGGCGGGTGGTGCGCGTGCCCGTCAAAGTCGGCGATCTTGTTCCGCCTCATGGCATTGTCGCCGTGCTGGAAGCGATGAAGATGGAGAACGATGTCCGTTCCGCAGGCGGCGGCGTCGTCAAAGCCGTCGTGGTCCGCGAGGGTCAAGCGGTAGAAGCCGGGCAATTGTTGGTGTCTCTGGAGGCTGTGTCGTGAACTCCCCAACTGCCGCTGAAGGTGCGCCGGCGCCAAGTGAAGACGATCTGGACTGCGTGGCGCTGACCGCAGCGTTGCCGGAGCGCGTGCTCGATCAGCTCTCCGGGGTGCTGTGGCTGCTTTCGCCGAGCGGCGTGCTCCTGGAAGACGCGCTTTGCCTGCACGGCGGCGATCTGGCCCCCGGCGTGGTGCGGGCCACCCTCTATGTCGCCCCTCAAGAGGCAGGCCAAGCGGCGCAGACCCTCAAGGCCCAAGCGGAATTGCTCGGCGTCCAAGTCGACGTGACCGCCACCGGCGTAGAGCGCCAGGACTGGAACCGGGTGTGGAAGAAGTTCTACCAGCCGCTGACCGTGGGCGACCGCGTGCGCGTAGAGCCGGCTTGGCAGCAGGGCCCAGAGCAGCCAGGGCTCATCCGCATCGCTATCGACCCGGGGATGGCATTTGGCACGGGCACCCATGAGACCACCCAGCTCTGCATGGGCGCGGTCGTGCGGTGGATGGACGCGCAGAAGGCCGCCAACCGCGACACCCAGGCCCAGCGCATGCTCGACGCAGGGACGGGCTCGGCGATCCTCGCGATTCTCGCAGTCAAAATGGGTCTGGGCGGCGCGGTGGGTACGGAGATCGACGCCGCTGCCCTGCGCACCGCTCAGGTCAACCTGGCCCTCAATGGCGTCGAGTCGGCGATCACCCTGCTGCACACCGGCGACCCCAAAAGCGCTGGCCCAGAGCAATTCCCGTTGGTGACCGCGAACATCCTCGCCAGCGTGCTGGTACCTTTGCGCGACGCCATTGTCGATCGGCTGGCCCCCGGCGGGACCCTGGTGCTGTCCGGGATCCTGGGGCGCGATGGCCAAGAAGTCGCCGATCACTATACAGAACTAGGCCTTACCCTGCTGCGCCGCGACGATCAGGCCGCGTGGGTGGCGCTGACTCTTGAGCGGCCTCTCTAGCTTTGCCTCCACGGCTGAGAGCCTATGCGCCAGCTCCTGTTAGACATTCCCCAGCCCTTGAGCGACGGCACGCTGCCTTTGGCGTGGCCGATTAGCCGCGACGTTCGCCACCGCCTTGAGCGGGTGCTGCGCCTGCCCGTGGGTGCACCGTTGCTGGCGGCGGACGGACTGGGCCGGCGCGTCCCGGTGCGATGGCTGGGCGCCGAGGTCGCGGTCGACGGCCCGGTAGAAAGCAGTCCAGCCGTGGTCGCCCCGTTTGTCCTTGCCGCGGGGCTGATCAAAGGCGACCGCTGGGATTGGCTGGTTGAAAAGGCCAGTGAGCTCGGGGTCGACTCGCTCCAGCCGCTGGCCTGCGACCACGCCGTCGTGCGGGTGGACCCGAACAAAAGCGCCGACAAGCGCCAGCGCTGGCAGGCCGTCGCTCAGGAAGCCTTTGAGCAATGCGGCCGGCCGCTGCTGTGCCAGGTCGCCGCCCCCCTGCCCTTGCGCCAGTGGTTGACGCGCCTGGGGCCCCAAGACAGCGTGCTGGTGTGCGACGAGACGCTGCCGGCTCTGACCCTGGCAGACGCGGCGCTGCCGGTGTTTCTGGCCCAGCCTCCGCGGCGTCTCCACGTGGTCGTGGGCCCAGAAGGCGGCCTTTCTGCAGAGGAATGGCAAGCCCTGGACCGCAGCGGCGCCCAGCGGGTTCGCCTGAGCCAACAGGTGCTCCGGGCAGAGACGGCCGGGCTGGCCGCAGCGGTGATCGTCGCCATGGTCCGCGAGGGCTTATTGTAGCACTCATGTCTGCAAGAACATGTTTAGCAATCATTTTTGCAGATGACTCTTGCCCGCCGAGCCAGAACAGGTCAAGAGCCCTCCACAGGCCTTCGGCTCAGGCGTCCAGCGGAACAGGCGCGTCTAATCAAGCGGTTGCGCGCTTTGACCCTGATCGGCGATGACCTGTGGAAAACTTCCCTGAACAATACGAAATTCATCGCCAAAATCATTTTTCTTGACTTTGTGGCGCTGATTTGCACGATTGAGGTTGTCGCATCGCGCCTCGTCGCGTAAGGTTTTCCTTGCGCCAGTGCCGTCCTGCTCAATTGGTGAGCCCCACGGCCTGCGCGAGGTAGGAATGACCCCAAGCAAGCCTATGACCATGCGGCCAATTCGCCTTGCCCTGCTGGCGACCGCGCTGCCTCTGCTCTTTGCCCCCGCCTTTGGCCATGCCGCGCCGACCGATGCGCCTGAAGAACCCAGCGCCAATGCCGACGGACCAGGGGAAGACCCGCCGCTCGTCTCGCCCGAGGCCATGCGCGACCTGGGCATTTCACCCGAAGCCTCAGAAGCCGAGGAAACCGGCAACCCCACTAGCTTTGCACCCCGCGCCAGCCGCAACACCATCCGCATCGCCAAATACACCGCGCGCGCCGGAGACATGCTTCGCGAGGTGGCCTACCGCTATTTTGCCTCGCCGTCCTTGCTCGCCGCGGTCAATCAACTGCCCTTTGGCCCGGACGCCAACCCCGCGCTCAAGCCGGGTCAAGTCATTCAAGTGCCGATCGCCCGCGGTTCGCCCAGTGGTTTTGAGCAAGGCGAGCAGCTGCTGCCAGCTCCGGGCCTGCAGATGACCAACAACCTGGACCGCAAATGGGGCCGGCCTGGGGTCGTGAAGGTGCTCCGCCAGGCCTTTGCGGAGACGTTCAAGCGTTGGCCGCAGCGCCACCCAATCCTCATCGGTTCGCTGTCCAAAGCCGGCGGCGGCAAGATGGGCCGGCACAAGTCGCACCGCTCGGGTCAGGATATCGACATCGGCTACTTTACCCGCGAGGCCAACCGCAAGACCTGGGGCACGCCGCGCGTGGCCGACATGGACATGGAGCGCACGTGGTTCCTGGTGGACTATCTGGAGCGCAGCGGCCATGTAGCGGCGATCTTTATGGCTCCGGCCATCCAGCGCAGCTTGTACAGCTATGCGGCGGGCCGCGGCGTCAAGGAAGAGCGCCTCAAGGGCATGTTCCAGTACGGCCCCAAAGGCAAGGCGGGCGGTTCGCTCATTCGCCACTCGCCCGGGCACCGCGACCACATGCACATCCGCTTGTGGGTTCCGGACGACATGCCAGAAATCCGCCGCGATCTGAACACTTAGCTCCAGGAAGCTGCCGCACGAGCCAAAGACGGAAGCCGTTTGGGTTCGGCAGCGACCAGAGCTAAGCGCGCCGATTTAGGAACTCCAACACCGCCTGTACCCGCTCGGGGCCCGCCTTCTCTGTCAGCAGCAGGTGGCCCGCCCGAGGAATCTGCCG
>JBIKTV010000032.1:0-23129 GCA_044347905.1 Myxococcota bacterium | reverse complement strand
AAACGCCGTTGAGGATCGAGTAGCCGGCGCGGGCGCCCATGGCCTTCCAGCCCGGGTGGCCAATGTAGATGGTGGTGGGAAAAGCTGAGCCAAACAGCCCCGCTACCACCGATCCGATGCCGTTGACCGCCAGGGACGGGCCGGTGGGGTAGCTGTCGCCCGCGGCCTCGGCCGATTCAATGTTTTGGAGGCTGCCCAGCACGTTGAACAGGCCCATGGGCACGATGACGCTGAGGTAAGTGAGGAGGTGGCCGCCGCTGAGGGACTCGACGAGGTCGCCCAAGACCGGGATGGGCAGTTGCAGGCCGGCGCCGGAAGGAGCGGGACCGGCGGGGGCGATGCCCGTGGCCCAGGCCAGCAGCGTGCCCAGGCCCACGGCGACCGCGCCGCCCGGCAGGCCGCCCTTGAACTTGACCTGGCCAAAGTAGGTGAGCAGCACCACGCCCAAGGTGGCTAGGCCGACGATGGGGTGGGCAAAGGTGCGGAACAAAAAGCCAAGGGAAATAAAGCCTAAAGCGATGCCCGACAAAGTCGAAAGCAGCGCGGCGCGCGGGGTGGCGCGGCGAATCCTCTCGGCGACGCCGGCGCCCACCAGCTCGATGACGCCGGAAGCGAGGGTGGCCACCAAGCCCGCCTGCCAGCCGATGCGCACGGGATCGGGGTGGCCGGCGGCCTGGGCGGCGAGCTTGGCCGGCAGCATGATGAGAAAGACGTGGGCAAACAGCGACACCGTGTTGATGCCATAGGGCAGAGCGCAGACGTCGCTGCGGCCGGTCTTGCGGGCCAACTGCATGGCCTGCCAGGCGTAAAAGGCGTTGCCCACCAGCAGCGACATCGCCGCGCCGGGCAGCACCCGGCCGTAGAGCAGCTCTGGCGACATGCCCAAGACGAAGCGACACAGCGCATCGATCAGCAGCAACTGCACGAGGTTGTCTAGGGCGAGGCCAAAGAAGCCGTCGACGTCACCGCGGGAGAACCAGCGCATGGGAAACCTGCCAGGCGGAGCTGGGCCCGCGGCGCCAAGGGTAACGCTGGGGGCGGACGGCGCAAGGGGTGGGGGCTGGCGTCACGAGCGAGGATGCGCAAGTTCGGCGTCCCATTGAGCTAGCCAAGCCAGGCATGCACCGCCTCGCTGTCCAGCGGATCGATGCGTCGCAGCCCGGCAATCAGGTCAAAGTGCCTGTCTGCGCTGACGATCTGGACGCAGGCGACCTGTCTCATCGCCGCGGCGTGGATCGCGTCGCGAACCGACAGCCCTGGAACATCGCTCAGGAATGCCAGCGCCTGGCGCATCACCGCCGTGTCCACACCCAGCGGCACCGGGACCAAGTCGAGGACCGCAGCCGCGGCCTGAAGCGCAGCTGGCGCCCCCAGCCGCAGCGCTCGCAGCCCACCCAGCAGAGGGGGCTTTGGGCAGGGGCGCCAGCGCCGCTCTTGACGCTCGCCACACCGATGCACATCATGAGGGCGGTGGCCCTGGAGGCCTGTGGGCTGGCATTTATGCCAACGATCAGCCAGTTCTACGGAATCGTCATCCGCATGTTCTACAACGACCATGCGCCACCGCATTTTCATGCGCAATACGGTGATGCCAAGGCCACCATCGACATCGCCCGTCTTGAGGTGCTGGAAGGCGAACTACCCAGACGCGCGCGACAATTGGTACTGGACTGGGCAGAGCTGCATCAGGGCGAACTACAGTGCAACTGGGATCTGTGTGCAAGCCGTCGCGCGCCGGTCTCGATTGCCCCTCTGCGATGAAGTGAGGTGCCGATGTACGCCGATGTTGTTGAGGTCCACGCCTTGCTTCCCGGGCAACTGAGCGTGCGGTTTGCGGACGGTATGGCCGGCACGGTGGAGATGGCTGCGTCGCACCTGACCGGCGTATTCGCGCCGCTGCGTGACCCAGAGGCGTTCGCCCAAGTTCGCGTCACAGATGGCTTTGTCTCTTGGCCTGGGGATATTGACCTCGCTCCCGACGCGATGTACGCGGCTATCGCCGCGAATGGCGTGTGGCGACTGGTTTAGGGCTGCGGCGCAAATGGTGGGTGGGGCTCTGGAGTCGCTGTGCTCGCCGCGCCCCCACCAACTGCTAAATTCAAAACCGCGCTATTGGCACTAAAAGTGCCAGCAGCGCCAACCGCCACGCCAAGCCCAACCCCCGCGCCACGGATGCGAATCGCGGAGCGACGGCGTCCGACGCCGCTTGAGGCGCTGCCTGCAAGGGGAATTGGCCGCCCGCGGTGTCGCCGAAAGTCGCAGCCGGGTCGCCAAAGGCGAGGCGCCCAAACAAAACCGCCCCGGACAGTTGGAAATCGTCCGCTGGACGCCCTACCGCACCCGCCACGCCCGCCAGACCGGCAGGGCCAGCTCGACGGCCAAGGACAGCCCCGTGGCAGCCACGGCCAAGCCGGTGAGGCGCGCCAGGGGATCCCAGCCGCTGAGGATCGCCGCAACACCCAAAACCAGCGCAGCGACATGGAGATACAGGCCTAGCCTGAGGAGCGGGTCGGGCAGCAGCTGCTTCATCGGCGGGACGCGGGCCTGGAGCTCAGGGCGATCGGCGGTCTGGGCAAAGCGGTGGAACCACGCGAGAAACGGCACGATTTTGCCCAGCGAGCCGTGGATGGCCGCACCTGCCCAGCCCCACACCGCCAGCCAGCCCCACAGGGGGCCAAGCGGACCCCAATCGACCAGGGCCCAGACCACGGCGGCAATAAAAGTCCACGGTGCCAATAGGATAGACAGCTGCCAAAGCCGCAGACTGGGATCCGCGCGTTTGCGCCGGCGTTGCTGCAGGGCCCGCCACAGCTGCCACGGCTGCCCCAGCCAAACGACCAGCGCTGCTGGACTCGCCGCGAGCGCCACCCACGGCCATGGGGCGCCGGTCAGCGCCAGTGTCGGCACCGCTAGAGCGTTCAGCGCCAGGGTACCCAGAAGAAACCGGCTCCAGCGCTGAGGAATTGCCGCAGTCATCCAGAACATGGGGACGATCTGCCAGCTCACCGCGGCCAGCAGCGCGCCGACCCAGCCCAGCAGACCGAGCGCGAGGTGGGCGGTGAGGAGGGCTTGGCGCTCCATCGGCAGCCGCCCGGTGGCGTGGCCCCAGGCCAGACGCAGACCCAGACCGGCCAGGATGGCGAGGGCAAGCACGGCCAAGCGCATGCCGTGGACCGTCAGGCTGGGCGAAGGCGCGCGCAGCAGGGCCCAAGCGATGGGCAGCAGCGCCGCAGTCAGCGCCCCGCCCAGCAGCCACGTGGCCCAGCGAAGGGTCGGCAGGTCAAATAGCTGCAGGCCCGCCACCAGTCCCGCGGTGCCAATGGCAAAAAGCCCAGCGACCAGGGGAGCAAACCTCGCCCACGGCACCGGCGAGCCGGCTACCACCGGCACCATTTGGTACAGCGAGCCCAGCATCGCCGCCCCCAGCAGGCCCAGGGTGCCCAAGTGGGCCAGCGCCGCGGTGGGTTGCAGCCAGCCGGTGGCCAGCGGCCGAGCGCCGTCGAGGATCAGCAGGCTTCCAGCGGCCAAAAGCGCCAGCGGGGCCACGGCATACCACGCGAGCGGCACGGCAAACGGCGGGGCCTGATCGGTAGAGAGGCCAGCGGTATTCACGGGTTTCTCCGCACCGCGACGAGAGCAGTGCCGTCGGCCAGTTCGACCACCTGCGCCACACAGCCGATGGCTTGGAGCTGAGGGGCGAGCCAGCGCGGCGGCCGCGGCAGGAGGGCCATCGCCACCTCATTGGGCGGCAGCTGCCGGCCCAGGGTGACGAGGCGCTCGAGCGGCTCCGGCGGCTCCATGTCGCGAAAATCCAGCAGTGGAGCGGGATTACCACAGCCTACCGCTATAGTCCAAGCGCCGGATTCGCCGCCCCAGGCCGTGACCTCGTGGCCGCGCGAAGCCAGCAGGGCCTCCAGCGGTCGCGGGCGGAAGGGCGCCGACACCACCAGCCGCGAGCCCAGGGGCAGCTCCGCCAAGGCCGTTAGGATCGCCGAGAGCGGGTCGACGCCGCCGGCCAGGATCGGCCGCACATCCAGCAGGCGCAGCTCCGGGCACAGCAGAAGCATCGACGCCGCGGGCTGGGCCAAACGCGCGGGGGCCAGAGCGGGCTGTTCCGCAGAAGGTTGAAGGGCCTGCAGCCACAGGTCGATCAGGGCCTCGAGCCGCTCAGGCATGAGCCCCAGCTCTAGCTCCCCAAGGGCGCGCTGAAGAAAGACGCCTTGCAGCATCGAGACAAACAGCGCACCCGCGGCTTGAGGATCGGCCCCCGGGCGCGCCATCCCCTGACGCTGAGCCTCGCCCACGCGCTCCGCCACCAGGGCCCGCGGCATGGACACCAGCGCACTGACCGCCAGCCTCAGGCGCGGGAGATCCAAGGCCAAATCGGCAAACAGCAGCCGCGGCACCCCGGGAAACTGTTGGACATAGCGGATCAGCGCGCGGGCCAGTTCGGCACACTGGACCAACGGAGGCATCGGCGCGGCACTGCCGGGCGCAAACAGGCGCAGCACCTCAGCCTCCAGGTCGCCCCGGGCCAAAGCGACGACGGCGATCAGAATCTCTTCGCGCGTCGCAAAGTGGCGGAACAGCGCCGGTTGGCTCACGCCGACGGCCGCGGCGATCTCCCGCGTTGTGAGGCGTTCCAGCGGCAAATCGGCGAGCAAATTCAGGGCGGCCCGGGCGATTTGCTCGCGCCGTCCCATGGCCAAGGCGGCGTCACCCGGGTCCGGCGAATCTAACGGAGAGGTCTTGAACCAGCGCATGGGATCCTTGGGAATTGCCGGGGCTCTCGACCACCGCCGTCCGCGATGTTATCATGCGATAACTTGGCCGCCAAGAGCGCGGCAAACTCGCACAGACTATTGATTTGCCTGGAGATCCCCGTAATGGACACCGCCAACCAGTTCCTGACCCAAGACCACCGCGCGTGCGATTTGCTGTGGGCCGAAGTCGAAGCCGCCGCCGATGAGGGCGACCTGGCCGCGACTCAACAGCGCTTTGGTCAGTTCGCCGCGGTGATGGAGCGGCACTTTAGCTTTGAAGAGACAAGGCTTTTTCCGGCGCTGGAGGACGCTACCGGCATGCACGGCATGGGCCCCACGTCGGTCATGCGCCACGAACACGCGCAGATGCGGCGGGTGCTCCAGTCGATGGCCGACGAGCTGGCCAAGGGCAACACCCAGGGACTGCTCGACCACGGCGACACCTTGCTTATGCTTGTGCAACAGCACAATCTTAAAGAGGAACACATCCTCTACCCGATGGCCGATGCGCGGCTTTCGGCGCAGTGGCCGGCCATGCGCGGCCTCTGGCCGGCGGTCTAGGCGGTGGCGGCGGAAGCCGGGGGCTAGCGTCTGGCTGGGTCTGGTTTCGCTTGGGATTGTCTAGCATTACGCCGCCCCGCGCTGCGGGCGGCGGGCTGGTTTGGTGTGCTTGTCACCGCGATCGTCCAACACGCCGCCGCGCCACTTCGCGGGCGGCGGGCTGGTTTGGTGTACTTGTCACCGCGATCGTCCAACACACCGCCGCACCGCTTCGCTGGCGGCGGGCAGACGCCCTTAACTACTGGATTGATCAGGGGGATGGAGGGTAAAGGAGGGGGAGTGCAGAGGGGGAAACATTAGGGTAGAAGGGGGCGGAACGCCCCCACGTTCCCTATGGTTCACCCTTTGCAAAACACAGGTGATGAAAAGGAAATTGCCCCCCCCGCCCGGAGGGCGCCCTCCCCTCTGATTACATCAGCTTGAACTCGATGCGGCGGTTCTTGGCCCGGCCCGCCGGCTTCTTGTTGTCGGCCACGGGCCGATCCGCGCCAAAGCCGATCGTCGAGATGCGCCCGCTGTCGATGCCCTTCTCGACAAAGTAGGCCTTGACCGAGTCCGCGCGGTCCTGCGAAAGCTGCTTGTTGAGGTCCGCCGAGCCGGTGTTGTCCGTGTGTCCGCTGATCTCAATCCCGGTATCCTTGAATTCCTTCAGCACCGTGACGGCGTTGTCGAGCAGCGCAAACGACTTGGCCACGATCTTGGCCGAACCGGTCTCAAACTCGATGCCCTTGATGGCGCCGGCAAATTTCTTCAGTTTCTCCGGGATCTTATCCGGGCAACCGTCGTCATCTTGGTAGCTGTTCTTGGTCTCGGGCTCCTTGGGGCACTTGTCGACCAAGTCGTCGATGCCGTCCTTGTCCGTGTCGGGCACTTTGTCCGGGCAGCCGTCGGTGTCCTGATAGCTGTTGAGGGTCTCCGGTTCCTTGGGGCACTTGTCTTTGGAGTCCTCTACGCCGTCGCCGTCGCTGTCGGGGTCGTCTGGGCAGCCGTCTTCATCCTTGAAACCATTGCGGGTTTCCGGGGTTCCCGGGCACTTGTCGTCGCCGTCTTCAATGCCGTCGCGGTCGCGATCGCCGTCAGGGCAGCCGTCGTCGTCCTTGAGGCCATTCTTGACTTCGGCCTGGTCTGGGCACTTGTCGGCGCCGTCCATCAGCCCGTCGAGGTCGTTGTCGGGATCGGGGCAGCCGTCGCTATCTTCCCAGCCGTCGCGATCTTCTTTCTCCGTCAAGCACTTGTCGTCCGCATCGACGATCCCGTCGCCATCCGTGTCTTTGGGGACACCGCCGATGGTGTAGTACAGGCCGATCCAGGCTTCGGGCTCAAACTCGTTCTTGAGGTCGCGACCGGGCACGCCGACGATGTTCAGGTCGAGGCGCATGCCCAGATCGTCGGTAAAGCCAATGCGCGTGCCGGCGCCAAAGACCGCCGCGGAGTCCGGATCCGTGCCGTCGGCGACTTTGGCCGAGCTGGTCATCAGGATTTCAGAGCCGGCGCCGGCGCGCAGGAACGGACGGAACATGCCTTCTGTCAACAGGTTGAGCAGCAGGTGGCCGCGCAGACCCAGAATTGGCGCGCTGTCCCCAGACTTCTGCAGGCTCGACAGCACGTACTTGGCTTCGAATTCCGCCGACACGCGGTCGTGAAAAGAATAGCCAAAGCGCAGGCCAAAACCGGGAGCAGACACCGGAATCTCGTTCTGATCCAGGGCATTACCTAGTTCATTGTTGGCGCTTTTCCAGTTGTAGCCGCCAAAGAGCCCAAGCTCCATGCTGCCCGCCGGCTCGGCCATGGCAGGCGCGGCGACAGTAGTGATCAGGGCAGCGGCGACGAGGGCCAGCGGCCGGGCTCGATGCGAGGTCATGAAAGCTCCTATATTTATCATAGCGTTCTGGGGCCGAGACGGTATGCAACCCAGAAACGGGGGGCCAAGAGTATAAACATCCCGGCATGAGGCGGCAATTGGCTGGCCGCGATAGGCAGCATGGGTTGCGCAATTGCGGGGCCGACGCTCCCCAGGCTATTGACCCGCCGCCACCGAGGAGTCGATGCTGCGGCCAAGCTGTTTTCTGCTGCGGACCCGCCGATGCCCGACCAACTGCCCTCCACCTCTGCGGATCTTGCCCAGACGCCTCAGCCCGTTTCCAGCGCGTGGCCGCAGCTTCCGGCAGCGGCTTGGCTGGCTTGGCTGGTGGCGAGCGGGCTTGAGCTGCGCTTGGGGATGCTGCTGCACGGCCACCACTTTCGCGAGCAAGTCATGAGCGCTTGGGGCGTGACGATCGGCCAGCCGCACTGGCGCGTGTACCAGAACCGCCTGGGCGGGCCGATGCTGGCGCGGGCGATCGCCGACCTGACGGCGCTGAATCCGCCTTTGGCTTTTGCGACCGCGCTGTTCGCTTTGATCGCCGCGCGCAATCTGTGGGTGCTGTGGAGCGGTGCCCAGCTCGGCGGGACCACGGCGGCTGGCCTGCGGGCGATGGCCCTGACCGCGGTGGGTACCCTGGCGCTGAGCGATCCGGATTGGCTGTACCTGTGGGACTACACGGATCTGCTAGTGTTTTCCGGACTCGGCTGGCTGGTGCTGGGGCGCAAGGGGCCGCGGCTTTGGCTCGCTTGGCTGGCCTTTGCGGCGATCTGCAAGGAATCCGCGTTGTTCATGGCGGTGGCTCTGAGCCTGACCGGCCTGCTTTTCCACGATGGCCAGCAATTGCGCCTAGGTCTGCGAGACAAGCCCCGCGTCTTGGCTGGGGTCGTTGGAGCGCTGGCGGTGGCGGCCCTGGTCGAGTATCTGCGGGTCATGCTGCTGGTGCGGGAGACGATGCCGGCCTCCGCGCTTCAACCCGGGGTGATCCACGGCTCGTTCATCCACGTCCCGCTCGTCGCCAATCTCAAGCAGCTGGCAACCAACCTCGTGGCGCCGACCGCCGGGCAGAACTGGCTGATTGACCTCTTGATCGTCGCGATTCCCGCGGGCCTGTGGCAGCTGCGCCGCCGCCTGGACGCCGATCAAGCGGTGCTGGCCGCGGTGCTGCTGCTGATGTACCTGAGCATGCTGCTCTTTGGCGTGGTCAATGAGACGCGGCTGTACACGGCGCTGGTGCCGCTGGCGGTGTACCTGGACCTGTCGCTGCGGCAGCGTCGGCCGACGCCTGGGCCCAACCGCTAGAATTTCGGTCGCCAGGCCTATAAACCGCACTATTCCGTGCCGCAGACCTTCTTCTGCTTGATGTCAAAGGCACTGTCCAGCGTCGAGATGAGCGCTTGCGGGTCGCTGGCGTCGGCGCCCAACAGCTTGCCCGCACCGGCGATGGCGATTGAAGCGGACCCTTTGATATCGCTGGCATTGGCGCTGCCGCTGATGTCGACGACGATGACCCGAACCTGGAACGGCTTGCCGTCAAAGCTCCGCAGCACGTTGTCTTCGTCCTTGGTGGCCTTGGCATAAAGGGCCATGCGCGGGTCCTGCACGCACTGGCCGCCGGCGCAATGGGCTGCGCTGCCGGGCAATGCGTCCGGGAGGCAAGGCGCCATGCCCTTGGAGCAGTACCAGCCCGTGATCTCTTCTTTGGGCATGCACTGGGTGGCTTCTTGGCACTTGCTGCCGGTCTTGCAGTCGCCGTCGCTGATGCACTTGGTCAGGTTGCCGGCGTTATTGGTGCAGGACTTGAAGTTTTGGCAGGTGGCGCCGCCCACGCAATCGCCGTCCACCTTGCAGCCCAGGCCGGTGCCCAGGCGCTTGGCCTGCACCCATGGCGCAAAGAAGCTGTTGGAATTGCTCTCTCCGCCGTCCGTGAACAGCACCACCACCGTCTCGCGGCAGCTGCGGTTGGGGTCGGCGCACTTGCCGGCTTTGCACTGGTAGTTGACGTTGCCGCAGGAGGCGTCGTCGGTACACGGCTTGCCGTCGATCACCACGCGATTCTTGATGTATTCGCCCACGTAGAACAAGGTCTTGCCAATGGGCGTCCCGCCGGTGGCGCGCAACTCCGGATCGGCCGGCGGGCCTTTTGACTCCTTGCCGTCCATCCACAAAACCATGGCATCCTTGACTTTTTCCACCTTATCTTTGGGGAAGCCGACGCACATAATCTCGGCCAGGCCGTTCCAGAACCACGCTGGCTCGCTGGGGCCAATGGACTGCTGATTGCCGTCGCCGCTGATGTTCGAGTTGCCTGAGTAGCCGCCGCTGCTACAACTGCTTGAGATGCTGGCGTTCACCTTCTGCGGGAAGCGGAAAAGCGCCATGTGGACCAGCGACTCGTCGATCTTCGACAAGGCCTGCTTGAACACATACTTCGACACGCCCATGCGGGTACAACCGGTAGCGTATTCGGCCTTGACGTACTCGCAGTCTGGCCAGCTGTTGTAGTTGCCGCTGCACTTGGCGACGCCTCCGACCTTGACGGCGTCGGTCATCGAGCCCGAGGAGTCAAAGGCGATGATCAGGTTGTTGGCGACGGCGACGCACTTGCCCTCATAGCAGGTGGTGCCGGGAAAGCAGTTGGACAGGACGTAGCCGCCGCCTTTGGGCAGGCAAGTCTTGAGCTTAGCGCCCTCGCAGCTCTGGGCACCTGGGCTGCAGGTGACGACCGAGACGTCTGAAGCGGCGTCCACAGCGGCGTCCCCTGCAGCATCGACGGCGGCGGCATCGGCGCCTGGGCTCGCGGCGTCGGCCAGGGCGATCGCGTCGCCCACCGCAGCGGTGGCATCGCCCGCAACGTCTAGATCGACATCCGCTGTAGTATCGAGCAATTGGCCATCCGCGGCGCCATCGCCAGCGAGGTCCAGGAGGGCGGCGTCCGGGCTATCGGCGGAGCCGACATCGCCGACGTTGGCAGCGCCGCTGGGGCCGGCCTCCTCAGTTCCGCAGGCCGCAGCGATGCCCAAGGCCAGCCCCCACGCACTCCAAGCGCTAATCGCCGCTGTACGCCTGTGTCGCATGTCCCTCCGCATCCGCAGAACTGATGTGCATCTGTAACGAAAACTGACGCCGTTCAGCCTATCAGCCCCGCACCCGCTTGGCAAAAAGCAGTGCGGCGGCGCCGCCCATCGCTGGGAGACGCCGCCGCACCGCGAACCGTCAGAGACTACTTGGCGGGCTTGGCTTCAGGAGCCGGAGCCGGAGCCACAGCGCCAGCCGGGGCCACTTCGCCGCCAGCCGGAGCCGCCGCGTCGCCGGCCGGAGCCATGCCGCCCGCCGGGCCCTTGGCCGCGTCCATGCCGGCCTTGACCAGGTCAACCGGGACATTGACGCCACAGCTGTAGGACTTGGCGCGGTGCACGCAGGAGAACGAGACAGCCTTGTCGCCCGAGATGTTGAGCGGCATCGGCAACAGCGCCTTAAACGCCGCCAGGGCCGAACCCGGATTGAGGTACACGGTGACCGCGCCGTCCTGGCCGAGCGCCGACTTGTAAGCCGGGGCGTCGATCAGGCCGCCGATCTTGCCGCTGACGGCGCCGCGGGCCTTCTCCAGAGCGCCCGGGCCAAAGCCAAAGGCGAACTTGCTCTTGGCGCTGCAGAGCACCAGGGCGGTCTTGTCACCAACAAACGCCTTGATCTTGGGGGCATCCGCCGGCGGCAGCTTGGTGGCGTCGTAGCTGATGTCCAGGGTGTCGCAGGCGGCGTCGCCTTCCTTGGTGGTGTTGGCGGTCATCTTGACGCCAGCGGGCTCCATCAGCGGGCCAAACTTGGCGAGCACGGGCTCGAGCTTGCCGTCCTTGAGGGACTGCTCGACCGCGGCGAAGGCAGCGACCTCGTCCGGCGACTCTTCTTTGCCCTTGGCCTTGTTCTCCGCGCGGACCATCGCCATGGTGTGGAGCAACAGAGCGCCGATGACGCGCTTGCCCTGCTTGACCGCGGCCTCACCGTCCGTGGCGCCGCCCACGACCAGCATGCCCATGGCCGCCGAGCCGTCCGGGTACATACCCATGGCGCTGTTGCCGTCCATGAGCTTGGTCAGGTCCTTCATGTCGCGGGACATGGTGTCAAACGCCGCCTGGTCGAGCTTGAAGGTCTCTTTGAGCAGCACCAGCGCTTCATCCATCTGCTCGGCCGCAGCCGCCGGGTCCGAAGACGCGCCGAAGCTGACGTAGCTGTTGGCGGGGAGCAGGTTGACCATCGAAGCGGTGGTGCGACCCTTGACCGCGCCCAGCTGCTTGGCGAGCTTGGTGCCGTCTTTGGCGGTGGCGCGCACTTCCAGGCCCAGGTTGTTGACATCGCCGGTGAGCAGCAGCTCAAAGCGGTTCATGTCGTTGATGTAGGTGGTGAGCATCTTGGTGTACATGCCCATGACCTGAGCGTTGACCGCCGGATTGCCCTCTTTGGCGGCAGCCTGGGCGCCCATGGCCTCGATCATCTTGACGAAGCCTTCGATCTCCGTCTTGCGGGTCTTGGCCAGATCGTCAATCGACACGCCCATGTAGAGCAGAGCCGGCGCGTCGACCGCAGCGATGCGCTTGGCAAAGCCGCTGACCTTGGCGTAGCGATCCTTGTCGAGCAGGGTCAGCACGGCGTGCTTGTCGAGGAAGTCGATGTACAGCTTCTCACCCTTGGGCGAGGCGAACATCGCGGCGTGGCCTTCGGCCTCGGCGTCCTTCTTGACCGTGGTCATGGCCGCCAACATCGCGTCCTTGCTGGTGATCGGCAGGACCACGAACAGGCCGCCGGCCATTTCAGCCGGGTTGGGCGCGGCAGGCGCCGGGGCGGCCGGATCGGCCGGCTTGGGCTGATCGTGCAGGCCAAAGTGGATCGGACGGGTCTTGTCGAGCCACTCCAGGTCCTTGATGCCGGCCTGAGCGAGGTTGGCCGTGGCGGCGCCAAGGGCTTGGCCGCGGAGATTGCCACCCGGGGGAACCGCGCCGAGCTTGGCGCCGATGGCCTCGACCGCGTCGAACGCGCCGTTGAGGCTCTTGATCGACACCCAACCGGCGATGCCTTCGCCCGCGGCGAGCTCAATGTCGGGGAGGACCGGGGCAGCCACGGGGGCGGCCGCAGCCTTGTCGTCGACCTTGAGCGGCTCGTCCTTGTTGGCAGGCGCGGCCGCAGCGGCGGCTGGCTTGACCTCTTCTTTCTTCTTGCAACCAGTCTGAGCGACCAGCGCGCCGCAAGCGGTGGCCACAATCGCGGCCTTGAAGTAGCGTTGGGTAAACATTCCTAGCCTCTCGGTTTGGGACGGACGGCCGAGGCCTATCCGCTGTTCTGGTCGATCCGCGCTCCCCCACCGGGTACGCGACCGTCACACTGTCCAGTCAGGCCGCGGGCAACGTACCCTGGGGCTTGGCAAGGGGCCGGGAGGATATCGCAAAAATGGCGGGTTGGCAACGCCGGATCTAGGCGGCGGGTGAGGAGCCCCAAAACGGCTCCAGCGCTCGCCGCGGCACTGCCGGCGATAGAATGGCCGACTCTGCCCAACAAGAAGCGCCCATCAGGCCCGCGGCCCAGCCCCTAGGATCGACTGACGTATGCCACCTAGGTGCAAGCGCCGCACCGCGGCCTCAGCCAGCTGCAGCGGATCGGCCGGAGCCGCCAGGGTCAGCGCCGCACGCACGGCCGCCGCCAGGATCCGCTCGCGCTGGGGCAGATCGGCCAGGGCGAGGAATTCATCAATGCCCGCGTGCAAGAGCGCCGCCGCCCGCGCCCGCGGCAAGCCGGCTTCTGCGGGCAAGGCCACGGCGACTTGGCGCATTTGCGCCGCCAGCGGCTGCTCCGGGAGGGCCAGCAGCGCATAGGCGCGCAGCAGGGCGACCGCAAGCTCAGGGGCTCCCTGCTGCAAAGCGCCAATCACCTTGGCAATTTCCGGTCCGTGATCCCAGGTCTGGTGCAGCGCCGCGGGCTCCGGCAAGGGCCGCCGCGCCGGCTCGGGCTGATCCAACGGGGCCAGCGCAGCCGTCCAACTCGCGCAGTAGAGCGCCAGCTCGAGCCAATCGCGCGCAGGGACATGGCTGCGGAGTTGCCGGGTCGCCGAAGCGAGCAGCAGGGTGCCGGCCACTTCCTCAGCCCCCTCAAGGCCATCGAGGTCGCCTGGACGGGCCAAGTCGACGCGCAAAATGCGATCGGCCGCGGCCATCACCAAGGAGGCGCCGAGTAGTTCATGGGGTACGCCAACTTCGGCAGCCTTGATCAACGCGCGCAGGGCGCCATCGGCCCCCGCATCGAGCAGGTGGACGCGGAATTTGGCTTCGGCAAAGGCCTTTCCCTTGCTTGGATCGCGGCGATCGGCCATGGCGTCCAGGCGCGGCCCAAGCGCGGTCATGCGCTGAAAATGGCCTTCGTTCCAGGGAAATTGCCGGGGTTGCAGCGCCATCGCCGCGGCAAAACGCGGCAGCAACTGCCCCAGCGCAGTGGCCCCCAGGGACGGCGCAAGCTGCGCCAGAGCGGCAGCGGCGATCGCCACCACCCCAGCGTCGCCGGGAAAGCGGCAGGCCAACCGCAGCAATTCTGCCAGTGCAACCGTCGGGCCCTGCTGGGCCACGAACTCGCCCGCCAGCGACGCAGCCGCATGCGCCTCCCCTGCAGCGATGGCGGCCGCCAGGGTCGGCAAAGGGACGCCCGCCACAGCTTCAGGTCTGTGTTCGGCAGCAGGCAGGTCTCTAACAGCGGCGTTGAGCAGTGCGGCGGTGGAGGCCCAGGTCACCGCGCGGCGGTCGTCCTCGACATCGGCGGCGAGCCGGGCACAGCCTGCCAGGGCCCACCACCCGGGCGACAGCAGCGCCCCCGGATGACGGGCCAATTCGCCAGAGAGCCACTCCGCCAACTGGTCTTGCCGCCAGCCATTTTCTACGGCGATGGCCACAAGAACCGCCAGCCGCGCGCCGTCAACCGCACCCAGCGCCGGCAGCTTTTGAGCGGCCTCCGCGGCGCTGGGCAGCCAACCCGGGCGAGGCAGGCCCCAGGGATCGCAGCTTGGACCTGCAGAGTCGGGCAAAGAGGGGCGGGAACGGCGGGGCGCAGTCATCGGGCCTCCAGGCGCGGCAGGCGAGCCAGCGACAGGCGAATTGCACAAACTCGTTTAGGTTTTGGCGGCCTCAAGCTCATCCAACCGGCGGTAGATCGTGCGCACGGCGATGCCCAAGAGCACGGCGGCGCGGCGCTTGTCGCCCCCGGTCATGCGCAAGGTCTCGGCGATGGCTAAGCGCTCGATCTCTTCTAGCGGGGTGCCGACGGCGAAACTGATGACGCGGCTGCCGCCTTCTGCCTTGACCACCCGGTCTGGCAGCTCAAGCGGGCCGATCACCTCGCCGCGGCACAGCACCACTGCGCGTTCAACGCAGTTTTCCAGCTCGCGGACATTGCCCGGCCAGCTGTAGGCGCACAGCGCGGCCATCGCTTCAGCCGAGACGGTCAGGCCCGGCTTGCCGTTCTGCGCGGCAAAGCGCCGCAAGAAATGCTGCACCAGACCGGGGATATCCTCTCCGCGAGCCCGCAGGGGCGGCAGATCCACGGCGATGACGTTGAGGCGGTAAAAGAGGTCGGCGCGAAACCGGCCGCCCTGCACTTCCGCCTCCAGATCGCGGTTGGTCGCCGCGACCACGCGCACGTCGACGCGCTGGGCCAGCGGCGCACCCACGCGCTGCACCTCGCCTTCTTGCAGGGCCCGCAGCAGCTTGGCCTGCAGCGGCAGCGGCAGGTCGCCGATCTCGTCGAGCAGCAGGGTACCGCCGTCGGCCAGCTGAAACTTGCCCTGCGTCGTGGCCACGGCACCGGTAAAAGCGCCGCGCTCGTGGCCAAAAAGCTCAGACTCGATCAGGTTTTCCGGAATGGCCGCGCAATTGACCGCGATAAAGGCGCCCTTGCGGCCGCTGGAGCGGTGCAGGGCCCGGGCGAAGACCTCTTTGCCGGTGCCCGACTCGCCTTGCAGCAGCACCGTCGTGCGGGCGCTGGCCACCTGTTCAAGCAGGTCGATGGCGCGGCGGATCGCGGGGCTCGTGCCGATGATCTCTCTGCCGCGCCCTGCCCTGGCCAATTCCTCGCGCAGTTCCTGGTTTTCTTGGCGAAGCGCCGATCGCTCCAAGGCCCGCGTCACCGCCCGCACCACATCGGCGCGGCGCAGGGGCTTGGTCAGGAAGTCGTAGGCGCCCTCCTTCATAGAGGCCACCGCCGTCTCCACGGTGCCGTAAGCGGTCATGACGATGACGGCGGTCGCCGGGCTCGACAACTGCACCTGTTGGAGCAGCTCGAACCCGTCGACGCCGGGCATCATCAGATCGGTCAGCAGCACGCCGACGCGGCCGCGCCGCAAGATGGTCAACGCCTGACGGCCGTCGCTGGCGATCTCGCAGGGCACGCCCTCGCGCTGCAGAATCTTATGCAGGCTCTGGGCGTTGGCCGCGTCGTCGTCAACCACCAGCACGCCGGTGCGGCTGGGCCCGCCGTCGCTGGAGGGGCCGGCGCTGCTCACTTGGGCGTGCGCAGGTCAATGACAAAGCGCTTGGCCGCGGGCCTTTGCGCCGGCAGCGCGTCAACCGGAGCGGCCGGAGCGACCGGCACCTCCGCGACAACGGCTGGTTCGCCTTCGGCCATCACTTTGGCGATCTCGTCGTTCATCAGCGAACGCACGTCGACCGGTTCATCCACCAACGGGGCAGCGATGACCTCCACCGGCGCGACGGGCTCCACCACCGCGGCAGGCGCCGCCTCTGGGGTGGGCGGCGTCCCTGCGACGGGCTCGGCCAGCGCCGGAGCATCGGCAGATTCCGCAGGCTCTTGGGGGGCAAGGGCCGCCTCCGCATCGCCTTCCGCATGGCCAACTGCCTGAGGACCAGCGTCCGCGGCAGCTGAGGCCGTCTCACCGGCCGCTTCATCCGCCCGGTCTTGGGCCGCCGCTACCGGCTCTTGGCCATTGGCCGGCGTGGCGTCAGCGCCCTCCGCGCTTGCATCGGACGAGCCTTCGCCGCCCTCATCGCCCTCGTCATCGCCTTCGCCTTCCGCACCCTCTTGGCCGGCTGCCAAAGCCGTGTCGCCGCGATCGCCCGCAGCCCCACCGCGACGGCGGCGACGGCGACGGCGCCGCACCACTTCTTTGTCCGCCGCTTCTGTGCCTTCTGCCGGGGCTCCCTCTGGGCGCGCCGCCCTGGGCTCACCGGCCTTGGCCTCCGGCGCCTTGACTTCCGCGCTCTTGACCTCGACGACCTTGACCTCCGCCGGCCTGGCGTCTGCCGGTCGAACGTCGGCTAGGCGCGCTTCGCCGCTGCGGTTTTCTGCCGCGGGCTTGGCTTCGGCCACCCTGACTTCGCCTGGCGCTTTGGCCTCTGCGACGCGCGGCTCACCCTGGTTGTCGCGGCGCCGATCGCGGCGATCGCCGCGGTCCGGACGATCGCCTCGCTCCGGCCGATCACCTCGGTCGGGACGGTCCGGGCGCTCGCCTCGCTCACCGCGATCGGGCCGCTCGCCGCGATCCGGGCGGTCGGCGCGGTCACCGCGGTCAGGACGATCGCTGCGCTCAGGACGGTCGCTGCGCTCAGTCCGCTCAGACCGGTCCGTGCGCTCATAGCGGGGCCGATCCTGGGGCGCCGAAGCCAGCCTATCGGCTGCGGGCGCCGCAACGGGTGCCGCCAAGGCCGGCGCTGGGGTCGGCTCTTCGACCTGGTCATGGCGCGCTGTCGCCGGCGGTTCGCCAAAGCCAAACAGCCGCTTGACCCACGCGCCAAAGCCGCGCTGCGGCGCCGGCTCCAGGTCCACGTCGACCACCGCGGGCGTCGCCATCGGCTCGACCGTCGGCACCACCGTCTCCTCCTTGCGGCCCAAGCCGCGGCCGCCGTGGTCGCGATCCTTGCGCGGCGCCTTGGCAAAATCGCCTTCCTTGGGCGCCATTTCCAGCACTTCTTTGTAGATCGCCGCGTAGTCGACCTTGGGCCCGCGCTTGGCCAGCACCGCATCCAACTGCAGGCGGGTTTCTTCGCGGCGCACCAGCACGTTGCGCACCAGATCCAGGTCTTGGTTGACCCGCTGCATCTTGATGCGGTCGACGCGCTCCGTCCCCGTCTCGGCCGGCGGCTCTTCCAGGTACTCGATCTGCACGAGGGTGGACGGCATGTTCTCTACGCCGATCACTTCCACGGTCAAATGATATTGCCGTTCAATGCCAGCAAGTTCCGTGCGACGGGCGTTGAGCAGATAGCGGGCGGTCGGCGCCGGCACCACCGCAACCACGTAGCGAACGCGGCGCTGGGCCACCGTCTCGTAAATGCGCCGCAGCACGCTCATCGCCACCGACTCAAACGAGCGCATGCGACCCGTGCCGGAACAGTGCGGGCAGGTGTCAAACGCCCCCTTGTTCACCGACGACTTGATGCGCTGCCGCGACAGCTCCAAAAGGCCAAACTCGCTGATGTGGCCCAGCTTTGTCCGCGCCTTGTCGTGCTTGAAGGCGTCCTTGAGGGCCTGCTCAACCTCGCGCACGTGCTTCTTTTCGTGCATGTCGATGAAGTCGATGACCACGAGGCCGCCCATGTCTCGCAGCATGAGCTGGCGGGCGATCTCCTGAGCCGCTTCGATGTTGGTGGCGCGGGCGGTCTCTTCGATGTCTTTCTCTTTGACCCGCCCGGAGTTGACGTCGATCGACACCAGCGCTTCGGTCTGGTCAATGACGATCGAGCCGCCGCCGGCCAGAAACACCTGGCGCGAGAACACGTCTTCGACCTTGCCCTCAATGCCGTAGCGGGCAAACATCGGCACATCGCCCGAGTAGCGGTGGGTCGCCGCCAGGCTCCGCGGCATCAGCACGTGCAGGAACTCCTGAACTTCGTGCAGGGTCTCATCGTCGTCGATGACCAGCTCTTCAATGTCCTTGGCAAAATAGTCGCGCACAAAGCGCACGGCCAAGCTGCGCTCTGCGTACAGCAGGGTCGGGCCCTTGGACTCGTCGTATTTCTTGGTGATGTGATCCCACTGCCGCGTCAGGTACAGCAGGTCCTTGGCCAGCTCGGTCTCGGTCGCCGTCTCTCCAGCCGTGCGGACGATCAGGCCAAAACCCTCCGGCACCTTCATGGTTTCCGTGAGCTTCTTGATGCGATCGCGCGCCTCATCGCTCAGCTTGCGCGACACACCGGCCTTGTCTTTGTCGCTCTCCGGGATCAGCACCAGGTAGCGGCCGGGCAGCGAGATAAACGTCGACAGCGTCGCGCCTTTCTGGCCGATCTCATCGCGCACCACCTGCACCAGAATCTCTTGCTTGGCGCGGATCAGGTCTTGGATGGCCGCTTTCTTGTCATCGTTCTTGCCGCGCAGCTTGGGGTGGATCTCACCTACGGGCAGAAAACCCTGCTTGTCATTGCCAAAATCGACAAAGGCCGACTGCAGCGACGGCTCAACCCGCGCCACCATCGCCCGGTAGATGTTGCCTTTGCAGGTTAGACGGCTGACGGGCTCAATTTCGAGGTGGACCAGCTGGCCATCCTCGACCACGGCCGCGCGCGACTCATCGCGGTCGACCGAAATCAACATACGCTTGCTCACCAGGGACTCCCGCGCGACTCACGCCTTCGCGCCTCGCAGATCCCCCGACCTCAGCCCCAATTCCAACGGAATCAGGCGGTGCGGCGGACGCTGCAGGAAGGGCTGTTGGTCACGGCGAGCGGTCCTGCACAATTGCCCCCGATCCGCGCTCGCAAAGGCGCAGAACGACCGCCGCTGACTAAAGCAGAGGCGCTGGGAAAGCAGTGTGAGGGCAAAGCGCAGGGGGAACTCTGGCAGGCGGCGAACAAGCGCAAAGGCTGCTCGCGGTACTGGGCGGAGGGGCGGGCTGGATGGCCGTTTTTCCGGTCTCCGTGGCCAGACAGATCGCGCGCGCTGGGCCTGCGACATGGAGTCGTCGGCGCGGGGCCTTCACCGTGGACCGCTCTTAGCGCCGCGAGGGCGCTCGGTCCCCCTGCTGCAACACCGGCGGCCGATAGGGCGCCCAGCGGAGGCAGGGATTCGGTGGCACCAAGGCGGAGCGCAGGGGTGCGCGCTTCCGTCGCCTTGGGCGCAGGGGCCTTCCAAGCGTGGTGGATCGTCCGGGTCAGGAGAACTCCCTGGCCTGCGACCAGCGGCGGGGCAGCGTGAATGCCCGGCCAAACTGGTGTCCGTGACTGAGGCAGGGGAGGCAAAGGGTGTCCGGTCCGTCCGGCGTGCCCGTGGACCGCATCGGTCCAGCCTCATCCCCGCAGCGCTCCGTGCTGGTGCGGCGCTTAGGCCGACCTGGCGGTGGGCACCTGCACCAAAGCAGGCGGCTGGACCGCAGAGCGCCCCCGAGTGTATCGGCAAGGTGCGCTCCTGTCAATGTCCGGCGCCCGACAGAAGCCCCGGCAGATTCTGAACTTTCCTGATGATTATCAAGATCCTGGCGAGTCGTCTCCCGCTGCCAGCCACAGCTCGTAGAGCTCATTGCGCGACAGTCCAGTGCGCTCGCCGATGCGCTTTAGCGCGTACTTGCGGTCCTCGCCGGCCAGGCGCGCCGCCTTGACCAGCTCACTGGCGTTGGGGGCATCGGCTGGCTGGGCCAGTTCGCTGACCTCCACCAGCAGCACTGCCTCGCCGCGCTCCTGCTCTGCGCTCAGCTCCGCCGCCACCTGGGCCGCCGTTCCGCGCAAGTATTGCTCGTGCAGCTTGGTGAGTTCGCGGGCAGCGCACACCCTCGCCGCTGGGGCCACGCTAGCGACATCCGCAAGAAATTCAGGTAAATCGCGGCCGGGCACGTAGAAGGCGTGGGTCATCGGCCCGTCAGGCCCCGGGAGCAGGCGCGCGGTCAATTGCCGCTGGCGCTCGGCACTTTTCTTGGCCAGGAAGCCCCAGAAGGCAAACGGCTGCGGGATGAGTCCGCTGGCCGCCAGAGCCACCGCCGCGGCAAAGGGACCAGGCAGAGATTCAACTGCAATTCCAGCGGACTGCACGGCATCCACCAGCCGGGCACCGGGATCCGACAGGCACGGTGTCCCCGCGTCCGAGACCAGAGCCAGGCGCGCCCCGGCCAACAGCCGATCGACCAGCGCCGGCACGCGGTCTAGCTCCGTGTGGGCATCAAAGCGCTCCAGCGGCTTCTTGATCGCCAAATGATGGAGCAATTGGCCGGTGTGGCGGGTGTCCTCGCACAGGATCGCGTCCGCCTGAGCCAGCGCCGCCGCCGCCCGCGCGGGCAGATCGCCCAGGTTGCCGATGGGCGTCGCCACCACGCTCAGCAGACCAGCCTCTGCGGGGCGACGCGCGCTCACTTCTTGCGCCGAGCCTGATGGGCCAAGGCCGCGGCGACAAAACCCACAAAGATCGGGTGCGGTTGCAGCGGCTTGGACTTGTATTCCGGGTGGAATTGGCAGGCCAGGAACCACGGGTGGGCGCCTTCGCCGGTGCGCGGCAGCTCGCACATCTCCACCAGCTTGCCGTCCGGCGAAAGGCCAGAGAGCACCAGGCCTTTCTCTTCAAGCTGCCCGCGAAAGGCGTTGTTGACCTCAAAGCGGTGGCGGTGGCGCTCGTCGATCTGATCGACACCATAGACCTGCTGGGCCAAAGTCCCCTTGCCGAGCGCGCACTTCCACGAGCCCAGCCGCATCGAGCCGCCCTTTTGGGTCACGCCGCGCTGCGAATCCATCAGATCGACCACGGGGAACGGCGAGGCCTCGTCAAACTCTGTGGAATGAGCGCCTTCCAGGCCGACCACGTGGCGCGCGTACTCGATCACGGCGATCTGCATGCCCAGGCAAATGCCAAAGTAGGGAATTCCCTTGGTGCGGGCGTGCTCTACCGCGCGGATCTTGCCTTCAATGCCGCGCTTGCCAAAGCCGCCGGGCACCAGCACGCCGTCCACACCCGCGAGAATCGCTGCGGGATCGCCGACTTCAAGCTCTTCTGCGTCCAGGTAGCGCAATTCGACCCGGGCCTCATTGGCCACGCCAGCGTGCGAGAGCGCTTCTGTCAGCGACTTGTACGACTCGCGCAACTCCACGTATTTGCCGACAATCCCGACGACCACGTTGCGGGTGGCGTGCTGGTAGATGTGGGCAAAGCGCCTCCACGCGGAAAGGTCCGGCTCGCGCCAGTGATCGCGATACAGGTCCAGAGCGCCCAGCACCTGGTGATCGAGGCCTTCATCGTGCAGGGTCGCGGGCAGATCGTAGATGCAGGCCACGTCGGGGGCCAAAATCACGCATTCGCGGGCGACGTTGCAGAACAGGCTGATCTTGCCCTTGAGGGCATCGTCCAGCGGATGATCGCTGCGGCACAGGATCAAGTCCGGCTGAATGCCGATTTCGCGCAATTCGCGGACGCTGTGCTGGGTCGGCTTGGTCTTCACTTCGCCGGCGCTGGCGATGTAGGGCACCAAGGTCACGTGGATGTTGACGGCGTTGCGCGCACCGACTTCCAAACGAAGCTGGCGGATCGCCTCAAGAAACGGCAGGGACTCGATGTCGCCCACGGTGCCGCCCACTTCAACAATGGCGACGTCCGAGCCTTCTGACGCGGCGCGTACGCGCTCTTTGATCTCGTCGGTAATGTGCGGAATGACCTGCACGGTGCCGCCCAGATACTCGCCGCGGCGCTCTCTCTGGATCACCGCGTCGTACACTTGGCCGGTGGTAAAGTTGTTGGCCCGGCGCATGATCGCGTGGGTGAACCGCTCGTAATGGCCCAGATCCAGGTCGGTTTCCGCGCCGTCATCGGTGACGAACACTTCGCCGTGCTGATAGGGCGACATCGTGCCGGGATCGACGTTGATATACGGATCGAGCTTGAGGTGGGTGATCACCAGGCCGCGGGCTTCAAGCAGCGCGCCCAGCACCGCCGCCGACAGGCCCTTGCCGATCGACGAGACGACGCCGCCGGTGATAAACACGTATTTCTGCGTCTTGGGCTGAACAAAGGGCTTGACCCCCATGCGATCCTCGAGCGCCGCGAAGTGAAGTGCGGCACGGCGGGGCTGATGCGAGGGCGAAAAGCTTCGCCGGGAGCCCGGGGTCGGCATGCTAGTCGCGCGGGCCCCTGGGGTCAACGGCGCGACCGCGGGGCCGCAGCGCGGTCAGTGACTGCTGCCCTCTTGGGTGATCCACGGCGCCACGGCCAACAGCGCGGCCATCGCCGCGTAACCGATCGCGTGGTCCCAGGCGGGGGTCAGGGCAAAGGTCGTGTCCGCTGGCGTGAACACCCAACTGTGGCAGAGGCCCAGGGCCGAGGCGGCGGCCAGCCCCAAGCACCACAGCGCGGCGAGGCGAAAGCGCCGGCCGATGATGGCGACGGTGGCGGCCGCCAAGCCCATGGCAGAGAAGATAAAGCCCTGCTCCAAGGCAAAGGCGCCGGTGATCCAGGTGTCGGCTCGCTCAAACGCCGGAATCACCTGGGCGCTAAAGGGTCTGTCGGGCGTGCCCAGGCCGGCGGCGCGCATGCCGTTTTTGGCCAACAGCGCGCCCCATGCGGCCACGGCGGGCAGAATCCCGACCACCACGGCGGGGGCCTGATCCTTGGGCACGCTCTGGAAGGCCTGGGCGGTGATGACAAGGCCGATCCACAGCACGATCGCCATGCCGGCGTCGACCGGAACGGCCCAGGCGATGTAGGCCAACGTGCCGGAAAGGCAGACCACCGTTACAAAAACGCCGTTGAGGATCGAGTAGCCGGCGCGGGCGCCCATGGCCTTCCAGCCCGGGTGGCCAATGTAGATGGTGGTGGGAAAAGCTGAGCCAAACAGCCCCGCTACCACCGATCCGATGCCGTTGACTGCCAGGGACGGGCCGGTGGGGTAGCTGTCGCCCGCGGCCTCGGCCGATTCAATGTTTTGGAGGCTGCCCAGCACGTTGAACAGGCCCATGGGCACGATGACGCTGAGGTAAGTGAGGAGGTGGCCG
>JBIKTV010000031.1:0-23200 GCA_044347905.1 Myxococcota bacterium | reverse complement strand
CCACCAGCGTGCGAATGGCGCCGGCAAGCTCCTCGCGAGTCAGTGTCGCCGCAATCTCGCCAGCGACCACGGGATCCGTGGCCCGCTTCCTGGGCTCGCCCTTCGCCATCCTCTGCCTCCATCGCGGTCAAAACGTGGCCACGGGCGTGGCCACAGGTCCACAGAGTGTGGTAAGAATGGCCAATGTCCGCAAGGTGCGGGCCCACGCAACTGCCCATTTCGCAAGAATGTGCAAAGTATGCAAGGTGTTAGGCGGCAACTCCGAAGCCAAGGGTCGCCGGTTCGAATCCGGCGTCGCGCGCTCCAGACATCCTAGCCAAACACCCCGCAGCGGCACGCCTTTTGCCAACGCTTGTGGGGTAGGCTGCGCGTTCGCCCCTCACAGCTTGGGGCAGCGCACCTTAAGGCCCTTGGCGGTATGCGGATTGCCCGCCGGGCCGACCTGCAGCTTGCCCTGGCCGTCGACCACCAGCTCGCCGCTGCCCTGCACCTCGATCGCCCCCTGCACGACATTGACCTCCTTGCCGTTCCAGGTCGCGGTCTTGCACGCGCCGCTCCAGTCTTTGCCCTGCCAGGCCAGCTGGCCAAACGCGCCGTCATAGCCGCTTACGCTGCCGACACTTTGACCAGGCCAAATACGCACTTCTAGCCCAAGCGCCTCCTGCTTGAGCGCTGAGGCCACGGGCATGGACGCCAGCCGCTCGCTCCAGTTGCGCAGACCCGCTTCTGGGATCAGCGGCAACAGCGTTCCTGCCGGAACAAACAGCGGAATCTGCGTCAGAGAGGCGTCTACGCTCAGCTCTGCCGGCCCTGCTACGGCCGCACCGTGGTCAAAGGGATACCAATTCCCCTGGGGCAGACTGACTTTTCTCTGGGTCTTGCCCTGTTCGACGATCGGCGCCACCAGCAGGCGGTCCCCCAGCAGGTACTGGTCCGTCCGGGTCCAGCCCGCGGCAAAATCGGGGTAGTGCAGCGCCAGGGTGCGCATCATCGGCAGCTGCGGATCCTGAGCCAGCATCCACAGATAGGGCCAGAGCGCCGTGTGAAAGCGGGTCCATTGCAGCATGTGGGCCTCGCTGTCCGCGTCGCTCTCCCACTGCCAGTTGCCCTGGGCAAATTTGCCGTGGTGGGTGCGCATCACCGGACTCAGAGCGCCCAAGGTCACCCAGCGAAAGAACAATTCCTTGTCTGTAAACGGCGCCCCGGTAGAGGCATAGCCGGCGATGTCGTGGCCGTAGTAGGGAAAGCCGGTCACGCCAAGGCCCAGGCCAATGGGGATCACGCTGGGCAGGCCGTCTCCCTGGCTGAAGTCCGTCTGCTGGTCGCCGCCCCACACCACAGACACGAGCGGCTGCGAACCCAGCCAGGCTGAGCGCACAAAAAACAGCCGCTCGACGCCGTCCTTGGCGTGCCAGGCCTCAAACAACTCGCGATTGAGCCTCTGACATTCGACCGCATACTGCTGGTGGCGATCCAGACCCAAAGTGCCATCCGCCATCACCGCGTCGGTCGGCAGCCACTCGCAGAAATCGGCCATCCAGCCGTCTGCCCCCGCGGCTAGGCCCGTGGCGTATTGCTCTTTGCCCCAATTGCGGGCCTCTGGATTCCACAGGTCCAGCAGCGATGCCGCAACAAACTTTGCCCCTGTAAACGTGTACATGCTGCCATCCGGCTTGCGAATGCCGTAGCCCTTTTGTTTGGCTTGGTCAAAGATGTCAGCGTCTGAGGTCAGAAACGTATTGTTATACGTCAAGAACTTATAGCCAAGACCATGCAAATCCTTGCTTAGTTGCGCCAAATCCGGATAGAGCTTGGCGTCCGCCAGCCAGTCTTCATCCAGGGTATAGTCGCTCGCGCTCTTGACCCCGCCGCGCCAGTCCTCGCTCCAAAGCGCACTCACCGGGTAGCCGCCGTCCTTGAGCTTCTTGGCGATTCGCCTCACGTTTTCACTGCCGTAGATCGCGTCGAGCCACGGCACCAGCGCCCAACCCGGCAGCACGTCCGGCGTCCCCAGGGTCTTGCCCAGGGCCCGCTGCAACTCCAGCGGCGTCGCGGCGACCAGCACCTGCAGGTCCAAGTTGGCGTGCCAGTTTTCCCACCGCACCTGCTGCGCGTCGGTCTTGCACAGGTCGGCCACGACCCGGTGGTCGCTCCGCAGGATCACGGCATAACCCTTGCTGGACAGGTAGATCGGCATGGGCGTGTGGCTCTGGTGGCGCTTGCCGTTCAGGAACCAGCTGTCGCCCGCCTCTTCGGTCGGAAACTTGCCGATGCCGTCTTCTTCAACCCACAGCGCCGCGCGGTGGCCGCGATGGTCGACGTCAAAGCTCTGGCCCCCTAGGCCCAAGAAGTGCTCGTCGGCGGCGCAGCCATAGGCAATCGTGGAGCGATTATAGGCTGTTGTCGGCTCAATCTTGATGCGGAAAGACGCGCTCGAGCGTTCAATGCTGATATCCGCCAGCGGTTTTCCGTCAGCATCCAGGGCCTGAAGCGTGGCCAGACCGGGCAGGGCAGCCTGCACGACCAGTGTTTTAACTGCAATCCAGGGTGGTTGAGCGGTCTCTTCAAACTTAAAGGATCCAAAAGCGTGCTGGATTGTCGCAGTTCCATTCCCAAATGCGATTCCGTTGCCGTTAGGACCGGCGATCTGCAGCACCGTCGCGTCGCCATTGCGCAAGGTCAGTTCGCCCTTGGCCGGGTCCATCTGCACCCAGAGACCGGTGCTTTTCTCGAGCAGACTGGGGCCGCGCGGGCCGGTCTCAAAGTTGCTGTCGGGCATGCTCTCTGAGTCTGCGTCGCTAGAAGGGCTGCTGTCGTCGCTGCCACAGGCGCTCATCGCCACGGCGGCGGCCGCGAACAGGGCCACGCAAGCTGGGCGGTTGAGGCGACTCAAGAGCTTGTTCAGGTTGTGCATTTGCCCCTCGCGCAATAGAATATCTATTTGTCTAGTTGATGTATGTCTAGGGCTGGGCGGTCGCAGCGGCCATCAGCGCCAATTCGCGCGCCGCGGCTATCACGATGCGCGCACAGGCTTCGGCGTCTGACGCTGCGTCGTGGTGCTTGAGAGCGATTTGCAGGTGATCACACACGCTGGGCAGATTGTGCCGGGGCAGCTTCCACACCCGCCTCGCCAGCTTGACGGTACACTGAAACGGCCGCAGTTCCTCAGGCTCACCCACGGCAACTAGGCATGTATTCAGGACCTTTTTGTCAAAACCGGCGTTGTGCGCGGCGATAAACTCGGCGCCGTCCAACAGGCCGCGCACGTCTCGCCACACCTGCTCAAAGCCCGGCTCATACGCCACTTGGGCCCAAGAGATGCCGTGGACCCAGCTGTTTTCCATGTTCTTTCTGGGCGGCCGGATGAGTCGATGCAGGGTCTCGCGCACCTCGCCTCTCTCGACTCGCACAAGCCCAATGGCGCAAGCGCTGTCTGGATAGCGATCCGCCGTCTCAAAATCCAGGGCCACAAAAGTCGCTTCCGGATGGGGGCACCAGAGCTGCTGATTCTTTGCCATCGCCTACTCCGTGTGCGCCGGGGCGATGACACGCACCTGCAACTCGCCGACCCCGTCAATGCTCGCCCGCAGCTCGTCGCCCGCAATGACCGGCCCCACGCCCTCTGGCGTCCCGGTGTAGATCAGATCGCCCGCGCGAAGCTCGACCCAGCGCGAAAGATCAGCAATGATCTCCGGGATGGACCAGATCAGCTCCGCCAGGTCGCCGTGCTGCCGCGCTTGGCCATTGACCCACAGCTCTACGGCGCCGTGCGAAAGCGCCGCGACCGACGTGACCGGCTGCAGCGGGCCACACACCGCAGAATCGTCAAAACCTTTGGCCATTTCCCACGGCTGGCCCAGCTTGCGCGCCCGTGCCTGGACATCGCGCCGGGTCATGTCCAAACCCACCGCCACGGCAAAAAGCGCTCCTTGGGCCTGTTCTGCGCTCAGATCGCGCCCGCCTTGCCCCAGCGCCAGCACCAGCTCGACTTCGTGATGAAAATCCTGCGTGCGCGGCGGGTAGGGCAGCTGGCCGACCTGACCCTGCGGCACTTCAAGCAAGGCGTCTGCCGGTTTGGCAAAGAAAAACGGCGGGTCGCGCTGAGGATCCCCGCCCATTTCGCGGACATGGCCTGCGTAATTGCGCCCGACACACCAAATGCGCCGCACAGGGTAGCGCTCTGACCGGCCTACAATGGCCAGCGACGGAGGGGGCGGCGGGTCAAACAGCCAGTTCACGCGATCACCTGGAGCGGCCACGGCGACCGGCGCAGAAAGAATAGCCGATAGTTACGGCGGTGCCTACGCACATTTGACGGCTACGCAGAGCTACAAAGTCACCAAACGCCACGGCGCGCAGTCAAAGTGAAAGTGGTCGCGGTGGCCTGGATAAGCTGGGCCCAGCAGCACGCGAAAAATCTCTGGGCGCTTCTGCAGTTCGTCGGTCAGCCGCCGCAGAAATCGCGCGTGGACCTGCGCTTGGGCCGGCCCCACCGGCGGCACCTCCGCCTGCCAGTGATCCTTGACCGTGACTTGAAACGCGCGGCGCAAGCTCAAAGGCAGCTCGGCGGGGGCCTTTTGGCCGCGCTTGAGGGCGGGCAGGGCAAAGCCGGCGATGTCGATGCCGTTGCCCATGCCGTGCTCTGAGATCAGCTGCGGCCAGGTGCGAATCCGCCGGCAATTCAGCGTGCCCATGTGGATCACTCGCGCCGGCGCCCGGCCGTAGACTTCAAGCGAAACGTCGCGCGCGACCTCTTCAAACAGCGCCAGCTTCTCGGCAAAGCCCTTGTAGACCCGCACGCTGCCGCCGTATTTCAGCGCCTTGCCGCGCCAAGACACCAGCTCGACCTTGGGGCAGCGCATGGGCCCCTTGGCGCTGTCGAGCCACCGCGGCACATCGTCCAGGCCGTACGGGGCATCCTTTTGCGGATCCAGCGGTTGGGCGCCCTCGTGCAGCACTGTCGGCGCGCCAAGTAGGGCGACCGCGATCAGCCAGGTCAGAGACATGTGAGCTCCCCTCCGCCAGCTGCTTCGCCGCGGACCGGCCTTGGACGGATGACCGCGCCGGGCGATTCAGCGATGCCGGTGCTTTGGCGCGGTGCGGTGGGCAAAAAGCAGCAGCGGGCCCGAAACCCTGAGGTTGCGGACCCGCTGCGGAATTCACTGGACCGTAGACGCGTGGACTACATGTCGCAGGCGGCGGCGTTGGCCTGGAAGCACTGGATGAAGCCCATCAGCAGCTGCTGGCCGTTGGGGTACTTGCCAAAGCAGCCCTGGATGCAGGTCTGGTCTTTGCAGTCGGTGGCGCAGGCGAGGGCGGCCGAGCAGTCGTTGTCCGCCTGGCAAGCCATGATCGGCTCGAGGCAATAGCCCGACGCGCAGGCGGCTTGGCAGTTCTGGTCACCGGCATCGCAGCCGATGCACTTTTCCGTGGTGCAGCCCTGGCTGGCGTACAGCTTGTCCGTGGCCGCCTGGCCGGCGCCGTCGAGGCACTTCTTGTAGCAGTTGGCCTCGGTCGGGTCGGTCGGCAGTTCGACTTTTTCGCAGGCGTTGAGGCAGGAGTTCAGGCCAAAGCACTTGGAGTCGCCGGTGCACGCGGCCTGCTCTTTGCTGCAGCCGGCGGTGACGCAGCTCTGCAGGCAGGCGTTGTCGTTGACGCCACACTTCTTGGGGGCCACAGCCGTGTCCTTGGTCGTGTCCGTCTTGGTGGTGTCGGTCTTGGCGGTGTCCGTGGCCGCAGTGTCGGCGCCGGTCGAGTCCGTGCCCGCGGCGGTGTCGCCAGCCGTGTCGGCGGTGTCCGTGGTCGTGGTGGTGGTCGTGGTGGTGGACTCAGTTCCACAGCCAATGGCGAACAGGGCAGCGGCGAGGGCGGCAGCGAAGGCGATCTTCATCGAGACAACTCCAAAAGATGGACAATCAGGCGGTTTTGTCCCGCCGACAGGATTCGCGGGGCGCAAAATGATACGCAGATTGCCTAGCGAGTGCAACAGAATTGCGGAGGGTTTACGGACGGCCCTTGGCGGGGGCGGCATGGCCGTCGGGCGGTTGGAGCGAGCGGGTAGGAAACGCCGCGACGATAGTCCGCAGTTCTTCGGAGAAAATTGCCAATGCCCCGCGGGTGCAGGTAAAGCGCAGGCCCTCCATGCCGCCGGGGTAGGTCAGGCGATCGTCGCGCCAATTGGCCAGCAGATCGTGGGGCGGCGGTCCCGTCACCGGCGCGAGCACCACCGTGACGACGATCAGGTCGGGCCGTTCCGTAGAGCGGCGCAGCCACAGGTGCAGACCGCTGTCAAAGAACCGCGGCTGCCACAGGGTGCGCTCGCCGTTGGCCATCTGCTCTAAATGACTGACAATGCTGGCCAATTCCCAGGTAGCCAGGCGCGTGCGGATGACCCGCCCCGGACTGCCGCGGCCGACCAGCCGGCCCATCACAACGACCCAGTTGAGGTCGTAGATGTTGTCGGCCGTGCGGAATTGGTAGTCGCGCGGCTGCAGCACGACCCGGCAACGCAAGTCCGAAGACGTCAGGGTTGCCATGAGGATGCCAGCCAGGTCATGTGGTTACCTCGGCATGGTGGTCTTCACGCCACACAACGCGCACCAAATGCTGCCGCCCTAAGGTCTGGACCAGCTGGTCGGCCGCCGCCTGAACCCGCTCGCGGTCAAAGCCCTCCAAGGTGATTTGCAGGCGGTGGTCGGCGTCGCCAAAGATCGGGTAGCTGCCGATGTCGAGGTCGGCAAATTGCGCCACCACCGCGTCGATCTGCGCTACGTGGCTCCACTCATCCGCGCTGAAATAGACCGTTGCCAAGTGCGGGCGGGCTTGGCGAAACCGCTCCAGAATCTGGCTGATCCGCGAGGCGACCATCGACGGAACCCCTGGCAGCACATGGACATTGCCGTAGTGGAGCAGGGGCCAGCGTCCGTCCGAAGCGTCGATTTGCGTCCCCGCAGGGAGCCAAGCCAGCCGCTGCTGCTCTGCGGACAGGCCATGGCCCACCTTGGCTTCGATGCGCGCGAGCAAGCCGGCGTGCAGCTCCATGGGCTGGCCAAAGGCTTGGGCCACCGCTTTCCAGGTACAGTCGTCGTGGGTGGGCCCAACGCCGCCGGTAGTAATCACCAGGTCAAACCGCCCGGCAAATCCGCGCACAACCTCAGCAATTCGGCCAATGTCATCGGGCACGATCGCCACTTCGCCCACGCGCATGCCCGCTTCATTGACCCGCTGGACCAGCAACGGCGTGTTGGCATCGGCGACTTTGGCCGATAACACCTCATTGCCAATGATGATGATCCCGGCGGTCGGCTGGCGGCGCGACGGCGGTTCTGCGCGCGTTGGGGTCACGGCGCTCACCCTTCGCCCGGCAGCAGGCAGCGCACCTCGGCGTACTTGCCGGTGTCAAACAACGCCCGCGAATCCTTAGAGAATCCCAAGGTCCAAGCGCCGTCAAAGCGCCTTAGGCCGTAGGGCAACAACCCCAGCTTGCGCAGCCACTTCCACTCATAGGGGGTCGCCCAGTTGCGCGCTTCCTCATAGCTGGCCCACGGATTCTGCCGTTCGCGGCGGCCGCAGTGCGGGCAGAAGTCGATGGGATCGTCGTCCAGCACAAAATAGGCGTTGGAGCAGCCGTAGCAGGTCATGTCCAAGACGGCGACCGGCTTGCCGCTGCGATCGACGTACTTGCCGCGGTCGTAGTCGATTTCTACGGTGCGCGTGCGCCCCAGCGCGGTCGTCTCAATTCCCCGCAGCATCGCCATGTTTCCTCCCTAGTGCCGTGCGTTTCAGCGGATCGGCCGCCGCAACTGCCGCAGCGCCGCGCCGTTCAGCCCATTGTCAACGCAAAGCGAATCGGGCGAAAGCCCCGGCCAGAAGGGCGAGGAAAAACTGGGCTATACCGTAGCGGAGAACCGCGGTCCCGCCTCGCCGGGCTTGGGCAGGTGGGCGTCAAAGGCCATCGCCAACACCCGCACCAGCACCCGGCCCAGCGCCGTTGGCGTCACTGCGTCTTTGCCCAGATCCACCAAGCCGTCGCCGGCATACGGGGCGAGCTTCTGCAGCGATTCAGCAAAATAGCTATCAAATTCAATGCCAAACTTGCTCTCTAGCGCGCGCTTGTCGATCGACCCCTGACACATCAGGTTCTGAATCAGCTCTTGGCGGATCAAGTCGTCGGGCGTCATGACGTAGCCGCGCGTCACCGGCAGGCGACCTTCTTCGATCATCTGATAGTAACTCTTCAGCTTTTTCTCGTTTTGGATAAAGCGCCCGGCGACCTGGCCGATCGACGTGAGCCCAACCCCGATGAGCTCGGCGCCAGAGCGGGTGGTATAACCCATGAAATTGCGGTGCAAAGTTCCGTCGATCCGCGCCTTGGCCAGCTCGTCATCTGGACGGGCAAAGTGGTCCAAGCCGATGTCCAGGTAACCGGCGGCGCCAAAGCGGTCCAGCGCCATGCGGAAAAGCGAAAACCGCAGCTCTGGTCCGGGGATGCGCGCCTCATCGATGCGCCGTTGGCTCGGCTTCAACCACGGCACGTGGGCGTAGCTGTACAGGGCCACGCGGTCTGGGCCGATGTCCATCACCGACTGCAGGGTGTGCTCAAAGCTCTTCTCCGTCTGCGCGGGCAGGCCGTAGATCAGGTCGACGTTGAGGCTGGTAAAGCCGTGGGCCCGGCAGCGATCGACAAATTTGCTCGTCAACTCAAGGGACTGGTGGCGGTGGATCGCCTCTTGCACTTCGTCGTCGACGTCTTGCACGCCCATCGACAGGCGGTTGAAGCCCAGCTCGCGCAGCGTCGCAAGGTGATCGTCGCTCGTCACCCGCGGGTCGACTTCCAGAGCGATCTCAGAGGCCGGGTCAAACTCAAAGGTCCGGCGCAACAGCGTCATGAGCCTGCGCATTTGCGTGGGGGTCAAGAAGCTCGGCGAGCCACCGCCCCAGTGCAACTGCACCACCGGATTGCCCTGCGGCAGGTGTTTGCTCAGCAAAGACAGCTCTTTTTCCACGGCGTCGAGGTAGGGATCCTGCAGATCGGTGCGCGGCGTAATCAGCACGTTGCAGGCGCAGAACCAGCACTGACTCGGGCAGAACGGCAAGTGGACGTACACGGAAGTGGGCGTACCGGCGGGCTTCTTCTGTAGGTCCGCCAAGGCGTCGATGAGCAGGTTCTGGTCCACCTGGTCGGTCCACGCGGTGGCCGGCGGATACGAGGTGTAGCGCGGTCCACGGCCCGCATAGCGCTTGAGCACCGCTAACGATTGATCGTCGTAGAGGGAGGCGGTGCCGGCAGCGCGCTGGGCGGCGGAGAGGGGCGAGTTCGAGGGCGCGGTGTGCATGCGGCTCCAGAGGGCAGGGCAGAACGGTGTCGCGGGGGCTGGCCGGACGTGTTCAGAGTGTAGGGGCAGATCACCCAGAAGGCGACCCTAGCTGTCAGAAGCATGTCACGCTACGGCGAAATTTGCTCCAGAGCAGGTGATTAATTGCCCGATCTCACTCCTTTGTCATCCTACTGTCACCACCCTGTTGTAGGACGACGAGAATTGATCCAGATCAAGTTCTCGCATGACGCGGATCAATGCGTCGGGGCAGTGCAGCGTGTACAAAGGCGGCGTCGGCCAACCTTGGAGGGGAGGGTGGCGACCAGCTGTTGCGGGACCTAGAGACCGCGATGTCGGCGAACAAGCTTTCCCCTCCACCCACCCTGAGGCCGCCGTGATTTCGACCGCCAGCGACACGACAGAGCAGGTTGCGCCCAAGTCCGACGCGGCGCCGGCGGAGGTCCACGGCGTGCCCGCGCCTGGCACCCACGCGCTCATCGCCCAGTGGTCCGCGCAGCACCCCGCCTTTGCCAAGCTCGCGGCGCTCGACGGCGTGGTGCTCCTGTCTGTGGAACGCGGCCAGGCCCTGCTGTATGCCGGCCACGTCGCCCGTGGGGTTTATCTCTTTCTGGAAGGCGAGTTGGCCCTTACTGCCCCGTGCGGCTGCACGGAAGTCGTCGACACGGCGTGCGGCGCGTTCCTGTTCCCGCCCGCCGGCGAACTGAATGAAGAATCCGGGCGCAACGCCGTGGTCCGCCGCGCCGATTGCCTGATCTACGTGCCGCGCAGTTGGCTGATCACCGATCCGCAACTGGCCACGAGCCTCTCTGACATGCTGGTGCGCGAGGTCTCTGCCCGCCCCCAGCATGACCAACACGAAGCTGGCGATTTGCCAGCCGTTCCAGCAAGCGCAGCGGCACCGGTCGCCGCCGCGGCTTTGCACAACAGCGGTCCGCGGTCGCGCGGGCGGCTTTCTTGAAGGTGTGAGCATGAGCAACACAGCTGTCGAGCCCGGTTCGGGCCATCCCAGCCCTGGCGGCCAACCCCCTACAGGGTCTGGCAAGCTGGAGCGTTTTGTCTATGACGACGCAGTCGTGCGCGCCTTTGCGGCCGCCACGGTGATTTTTGCCATTGTCGGCATGCTGGTGGGCCTCATCATTGCCTGCCAACTGGCCTTTCCCCAGCTCAACGTCGGTTGGCTGCACTTTGGTCGCTTGCGGCCCCTGCACACCAACGCGGTGATTTTTGCCTTTGCGGGCAACGCGTTGTTCACAGGTATCTACTACTCTTCTCAGCGCCTTCTCAAAGCGCGGATGTTCAACGACACCCTCAGTTGGATCCACTTCTGGGGCTGGCAGCTGATCATCGTCGCCGCCGCGATCACCCTGCCGCTCGGCATCACTTCAGGCAAGGAATACGCCGAGCTCGAGTGGCCGATCGACATCGCCATCGCCGTCATCTGGGTGGTGTTTGCGATCAACGTGTTCGGCACCATCGCCAAGCGCCGCGAGCGCCACATGTACGTGGCGATTTGGTTCTACATCGCGTCGATCTTGACCGTCGCCGTGCTGCACATCTTCAACAGCTTGGCCATCCCGGTGTCCCCGCTCAAGAGCTATTCGCTCTACGCCGGCATCCAGGACGCGATGATGCAGTGGTGGTACGGCCACAACGCCGTGGCCTTCTTCCTGACCACGCCGTTCCTCGGTCTGATGTACTACTTTATGCCCAAAGCCGCGGATCGCCCGGTGTTCAGCTACAAGCTGTCGATCCTGCACTTCTGGTCGCTGGTGTTCATCTACATGTGGGCCGGCCCTCACCACTTGCACTACACCGCGCTGCCCGAGTGGGCTTCGTCGCTGGGCATGTTGTTCTCTGTGGTCCTGTGGATGCCCTCCTGGGGCGGCATGATCAACGGCCTGCTGACCCTGCGCGGCGCCTGGAACAAGGTGGCCGAAGACCCGGTCCTCAAGTTCTTTGTCGTCGGCGTCACCTTCTACGGCATGTCGACGTTTGAGGGCCCGCTGCTCTCGATCAAGTCGGTCAACGCCCTGTCGCACTACACCGACTGGACCATCGCCCACGTGCACTCTGGCGCGCTGGGTTGGAACGGCTTCATCTCCTTCGGCATGCTCTACTGGCTGGCCCCGCGCCTGTTCCAGGCCAAGCTGCACAGCAAGAAGCAAGCGGAATTGCACTTCTGGCTCGGCACCGTCGGTATGCTGCTGTACATCGTGCCCATCTACACCGCGGGCGTGACCCAGGGCCTGATGTGGCGCGCGTTTGATGAAACCGGTCGCCTCCAGTACCCCGATTTTGTCGAGACCGTGACCCGCCTCATGCCCATGTACTGGGTCCGCATCATCGGCGGCACCATGTACTTCACCGGCGTCTGCCTGGGCGCCTGGAACTTGCTCAAGACCTGGATGGCCCGCCCGGCTGCCTACGCCGACTCTGTGGGCGAAGCCGCCGCGCTTGACCCGAACTGGACCGACCCGCACCCCAACACCGGCAAATTCATGGACTGGGGCTGGCACCGCGCTTGGGAGCGCAAGAGCCTGATGTTCACCGTGCTGGTGTTCCTGACCGTCTCGGCCTCGGCGTTCGAGCTCGTGCCGACGTTCCTCATCCAGTCCAACGTCCCGACCATCGCCACCGTCAAGCCGTACTCGCCGCTTGAGCTCGCCGGCCGCGAAATCTACATCTCTGAGGGCTGCTACAACTGCCACTCGCAGATGGTGCGCCCCTTCCGCGCGGAGACCGAGCGCTACGGCGACTACAGCAAGCCGGGCGAATTCGTCTACGACCACCCGTTCCAGTGGGGCTCGCGCCGCATCGGTCCGGATCTGCACCGCGTCGGTGGCAAGTACCCGCACTTGTGGCACCTGCGCCACTTTGAGAATCCGCCGGCGGTGGTCGCCAACTCGATCATGCCGTCGTTTGGCTGGCTGATCAGCGACGACCTGAACTGGGAGAGCGTGCAGAAGAACGTCGACGGCATGGCGATGATCGGCGTGCCCTACGGCGAAAACGTCAAGGAAGGCAAGGCGGAAGCCAATGCCCGCGCTCAGGCCAAGGAAATTGCCGACGGTATCGCCGCGGAAGGTGGCCCCAAGGGCTTGGAGAGCAAGAAGGTCGTCGCGATGATCGCCTACCTGCAGCGCCTGGGTAAGGACATCAAGGCCCCCGCTGAAGCCAAGCCGACCGCTCAGGCTGAGACGGCCCCGGCTGCTGTCGCCGCTGGAGGTGGCCGGTGAGGCTTACGGACGTCATGAGCAGCATGGGCCTAGCGGGCTGGGCCATCATTGCGATGGTCCTGTTTATGCTGGTCTATGTGGTGCAGTTCTTGTGGACCTTTGCGCCGGGCAACCGCGACGTGATGGCCCGCGGGGCGAACATGCCCTTAGACGAAGACCTGCGCATTCCTCCGGCGACCGCGAGCGCCGATCAAACCAACGACGACCGCCCAAACGGGGCGGCAAACTAACCGAGGTGCGACCATGAGTTCGCAAGAACCACAACTGCTGGACCATAGTTACGATGGCATCCAGGAATACGACAATCCGCTGCCGGGCTGGTGGAAGGCCCTGTTCTGGATTTGCTTTTTCTTTGCCGTGGGTTACTGGATCTACTACCACGTCATGGGCACGGGGCAGATGAAGCTGGACGAGTACGCGGCGGAGATGGCTGAGGCCGACGCCAAGTGGCCCAAGTTCGTGCTGCCGCCCAAGACGGAAGACGAGCTCAAGACCATGGTCGCCGATCCGGCGCTCGTGGCTAAGGGCGCGGCCAAGTTCAAGGAAGTCTGCGCGGTGTGCCACGGCGAGAAGGCGGAAGGCAAAATCGGCCCGAACCTGACCGACAAAGCGTGGATCCACGGCGGCAAGCTCGCCAACATCTACGCCTCTGTGGGCAATGGTTGGCCGACCAAGGGCATGCAGGCGTGGGGCCCGACGCTCAAGCCCGACGATCTGCAGGCCGTGGTGGCCTTCGTCGCGTCCTTGCGCAATACCAATGTCCCCGGCAAAGAGCCGCAGGGTACAACCGAGGATGACGCGGCGGCTCCGGCCCCCGTGGCAGCCCCGCCCGCAGCAGCCCCGGCGGCTCCCGCCGCGGAAGCAGCGACCCCCGCTGCCGCGCCAGTTCCAGTGGCGCCGACGGAAGCTGCGGCTCCTGCCGCCGCCCCGGCCGCGCCGCTCTGATAGCATGACGAAAGGATGACGGCGGGGGTCACGGGTGACGAACCTTTGGCCCCCGCTGCATCTCTCATCCGCTGAAGGCGCATTTTCACGTGGTCGCGCCGCGAGAGCAAGAATCCATGAGTTCCAACCAGGCCAAAGAACGGGTGCTTTCAACCATGAATGTCGACGGTACGCGGCGCTGGCTCAGGCCGGCGCTGGCACCCGGCGATTTCTGGAAGCGCCGCGCGCTTGTGGGATGGGGGCTGATCGCCCTGTTTGTGGCCCTGCCGCTGGTGCATGTGGGCGGCAAGCCGGCGATGCTGCTCGACGTGTTGCACCGCGAATTCACCTTTTTTGGCACGACCTTATACGCCACCGACACCGTGTTGCTGATGCTGGCGATGCTCGGCATCTTCCTGTCTGTCTTTCTGCTGACCGCCCTGTTTGGCCGCGCCTGGTGCGGGTGGGGCTGCCCCCAGACCGTGTACATGGAGTACGTCTTTCGCCCCCTAGAGCGGCTGATCGAAGGCGACCTGAAGTCGCAAATCGCCATGGACAAGCAGCGCTTTCACCCGCGCAGGCTGCTCAAGTACGCGGTTTACGCGGTGCTGGCTGTGGTGCTCGCCAACGTGTTCTTGGCGTACTTTGTCGGCGTCGGCACGCTGCAGCACTGGGTGCTGGGTTCGCCCACGGATCATCCCCAGGGCTTTGCCATTGTCGCGGTCACCAGCGTGCTGATGTTCATCGATTTTGCCTGGTTCCGCGAGCAAATGTGCGTGGTTG
The DNA here is from genome assembly GCA_044347905.1 of Myxococcota bacterium. GTDB lineage: Bacteria > Myxococcota_A > UBA9042 > UBA9042 > UBA9042 > SXRM01. The sequence continues at coordinate 8,919 of JBIKTV010000031.1, read as the reverse complement.
CTTGCCCGTACGCGCGCATTCAGTCGGCCTTGCTCGACAAACAATCGCTCATCGTCGCGTATGATCGGGGTCGCGGCGAGCCGCGCGGCAAACTGCGCAAGGTTCGCGCGGACGACACCGGCTTGGCCCGCAGCGCGAATTCCGCCGCAGCGAGCCCCGCAGAAGAGCTCATCGCTGCAGCTGGGGACTCTGCAGACCTGCAGCAAAGCGGCGATTGCATCGACTGCGGCGCCTGCGTGCGCACCTGCCCCACCGGCATCGACATCCGCGACGGCCTGCAGATGGAGTGCATCTCCTGCACCCAGTGCATTGACGCCTGCGACGCCATCATGGACCGCATCAAGAAGCCGCGCGGGCTCGTTCGCTACAGCTCGCAAGACGAGATCGAGCAGCGCGCGTCGGCCAGCACCAAGCATAAGTTCCTGCGCGTGCGCACGATTATGTATCCGCTGGGGCTGACGGTGATCGGCGCGCTGTTCCTGTTCGCCATGTCGCGGCGCACGGACAGCGAGGTGACCTTGCTCCGCGGGATCGCTGCACCTTTTGACGTGCAGGGCACCGCGGTGATGAACCAGATGCGCGTGAAGATCCACAACCACAGCAAGGTCGAGCACAGCTACAAGGTCGAACTGATGGGCCAACCGCCGCTAGAGCTGGTGGGGCCTGAGAATCCCATGCGCGTCAAGGCGGGCGAAGTGCGCACAGTCGGCTTCTTTGTCACGGGCAAGGTCGATGCGATCCGCGGCGCGCTGGACGTGCCCGTGCGGGTGGGCGACGGCCAAGGCTTTGAGAAAACGGTGACGTTCAAGGTGCTGGGGCCGCGTCCGTAGCGGCGTTGGGTCGAACTCAGCAGGCGCCCGCTCGCGGACAATGCAGATAGGCAATGCAATTACGGAACTGGAGGCGAAATGAGTGGACCAGCGGGCGGTGAGAGCGACAACCTCGTCCTGGAGGCCGCGCGGGCGGTGGCACAGACCGGGGCTGATCGCCGCGCCAACAACGCGGGCTGGTATTGGCCGCTCATTATCGTCGGGCTGCTGTCGCTGCCGGTGATCTTTGGCGGTTGGCTGGCTTGGGAGGCGACCCACGATCCCAACGAGTTGATCGAGAAGGATTACTACAAGAAAGCCGTGGCTTGGGACCAACACATGGCCCAGGTGCAGGCGAGCCAGAAGCTCGGCTGGAAGGTGGAGATTCTGACGCTGCGCCAGGGTACCCCGGGGACGGCGGTGCCGGTGACCGTGCGCCTGCGCGATTCGGCTGGGCAGCCGTTGGTGGGGGCCAAAGCTTCCGTCGAGCTGCTGCACAACCGCGATCCCAAGAATCCCGTGAAGGTAGAGCTAGCTGAGGCCGGCGCCGGCACGTATCAGGCCCAAGCGGTGCTCAAGCTCCCTGGGCTCTACCAGCTCGACGGTCGCGCCGCCCGCGGCCAGGATGCATTTCAATGGACAGAGCGAGTCGAGCTTCAGCCCTGAATCCTTGAAAGGAGACGGAATTGTGACTGCGATTCTGTGGACCGTGTTGGCTGCCAGTTTGCTCGGCAGCGCCCATTGCGCCGGCATGTGCGGCGGTTTTGTAGCCTTTTACGCCGGGACCGACCAATCGAGCGCTCGCCAGCAGGCGATGTCGCACGGGCTCTACCACGGTGGGCGCCTTCTGACCTACGCGCTGTTGGGTGCGATCGCCGGCGGCCTGGGCCAAGCCGTGGATCTAGCTGGATCAGCAGCAGGTTTTCAGCAGGCAGCGGCGATGATGGCGGGCGCGGCGATGGTGGCGTGGGGCCTAGTGGCGCTGGCGCGGGCGATGGGGGCTTCGCTGCCGCACCTGCCGGTCCCTGCGCCTTTGCAGCGGGCTTATGCCGCGGTGATGAAAGGCATGCGCGCCAAGCCGCCCCACGTTCGCGCCGCAAGTCTTGGTTTGGCTTCGGCTTTGCTGCCGTGCGGCTGGCTGTACGCCTTTGTGGTGACGGCCGCGGGCATGGGCTCCGCTTGGCTGGGTGCGGCGGCGATGGCGGCTTTTTGGCTGGGCACGGTGCCGCTGCTGGTGGGCCTAGGCGTAGGGGTGCAGAAGCTGTCCGGGCCGCTGCGCGTGCATCTGCCCAAGGTGACTGCGGTTGCCCTGGTGGTGGTCGGCATGTTTGCCGTGGTGCATCGCGCCAACCTGACGCCGCAACAGACTCGGCGCGGCGCGGCGGTGCCAGGAGCCATGCAACAGCTTGAAAAGATAGAGAGCGGTGAAGCGGGGGCCTGTTGCCATGACCCTTGAGCTCGAAGCAAGCCAGAGCGGCGCCAGTTGCCCGGTGGTGGAGAGGGTGGACTGCAGCCACTGCGGCTTGCCCGTGGCACCGGCCGACGTTGTCCCTGAAAGCCCTCAGCAATTCTGCTGCAACGGCTGCGCGGCGGTCTTTGCGGCCATCCACGACCAGGGGCTCGAGCGCTATTACCAGCTGCGCAGTCAGGCCGGAAAGTCGGCTCCGACGCGCGCCTCAGGCCGTAATTACAAAGAATTGGACGATCCGGCGTTTAGCAACCTCCACGTGCGGGTGCTGCCGAGCGGCCTGTCGCAGGTCGAGCTCTACCTAGAGGGCGTGCATTGCTCCGCCTGCGTGTGGATTGTCGAGCGGTTGACCCTGATTCTGCCTGGGGTCATGGGCAGCCGCCTGGACCTGCACCGCTCGTCGGCAGAGATTGTCTGGGACAGTTCGCAGGTGGCGCTCTCAGAAATTGCCCGCAAGATCGACCAGTTTGGTTACCCCGTCCATCCCTTTCGCGGGGCTGCGACGCGGCTGCTGCGCCGCCAAGAAGAGCGCACGCTGTTGATGCGCATCGGCCTGGCCTGGGCGGTGTCCGGCAACGTGATGATGATGTCGCTCAGCCTCTACGCGGGCTGGTTTAGCGACATGGACGCCGACACAACTCAGCTTTTCCGCTGGGTTTCGATGCTGGTCACCGTGCCGAGCATTACCTGGGCGGCGCGGCCGTTCTACCAGGGCGCGTGGTCGGCGCTGCGCAACCGCTTGCTGCACATGGACTTGCCCGTGGCCATCGGCCTGACCGCGGGCTACCTGGGCGGCGCGTGGAACGTATTTCGCGGCGAGGGCGAGATCTACTTTGACTCGGTCGCCTCGCTGATTTTTCTATTGCTGGTGGGGCGTTGGGTGCAAGTGCGCCAGCGCCGTCAGGCCAGCGACGCGGCCGAATTGCTGTTCAGTCTCGCCCCCGGTTCGGCCCATCTGGTCGACCCCCACGGCGGCGTGGCGGATGTGGCGATTGAGAGGGTCCAGGCCGGCGATCTGGTAGAAGTGCGCTCCGGCGAAACGTTTCCGGCCGACGGTATCATCGAGCTCGGCCGCACCAGCGTCGATGCCTCGGTCCTGACGGGCGAGTCGCGGCCGGTCGATGTCGGCGTGGGCGATCGGGTGCACGCCGGAACCACCAATGTGGCCTCGCAAGTTCGCGTTCGCACGGAGCATACCGGCGAAGGGACCCGGGTGGGCAAGCTGATGCAGGCGGTCGAAGAGGCCTCGCGGCGGCGGGCCCCCATCGTCGCTTTGGCGGACGCGATTGTCGGGCGCTTTGTCGCGGTCATTCTCAGCCTTGCGCTGATCACGGCGCTCCTCTGGCTGTACCTGGACCCGGCAATGGCCCTGGACAACGCGGTGGCGCTGCTGATTGTGACTTGCCCCTGCGCCTTGGGGTTGGCGACGCCGCTTGCCGTGCACGCCGCTGTCGGTCGGGCGGCGCGTTTGGGCATCCTCATCAAGGGTGGCGACGTGGTCGAGCGCCTGTCAAAGCCCGCCACCGTGCTTTTTGACAAGACCGGCACGCTGACCCAGGGCAAGATCCAGCTCCAGGCAACTGCCGGTGACGCATCGGTATTTCCGCTGGTGTTGGCGCTGGAAAAGCAGTCGAGCCACCCCCTGGCCCGCGCGGTCGTCCAGGCGTGGCCCGAGCTGGCTGCGGCACAGGCCCTGGACGTCGAGCAAACGGTGGGCGGCGGTTTGCGCGGCATCGCGGACGGCCAAGCTGTGGTGGTCGGCTCGGCCGAGTTTGTGCAAGCGCTTGCCAAGCAAAGTGATTTTGACGCGACCGCCCAGGTGATGCAGTGGGCCCTCCAGGGCCTGACGCCGGTGCTGGTGGCGGTGGACGGCCGCATCCGCGCCGCGCTGGCTTTTGGCGATCCCCTGCGCGCTGACGCAAAAGCTTCTCTGGATGCCCTGCGCAACATCGGCTGCCGCGTGGGCATTCTCTCCGGCGATCACCCGCAGGTCGTGGCGGCGGTGGCGGCCCAGCTGGGCTTGGACCCGGCGCTGTGCTGGGGCGGCGCTACGCCAGAGGCCAAGCTAGCCGCGGTGGAGCGAGAAAAGGCCCACGGCGACGTGGTGATGGTCGGCGACGGCGTCAACGATGCGGCGGCGCTCGCTGCGGCGACCGTCGGTGTCAGCGTCCACGGCGGCGCAGAGGCGTCTCTGCAGGCCGCGGATGCCTTCTTGACCCGCCCGGGCCTGGAGCCGGTGGTGGAGCTCATCGACGGCGCGCGGCGCACGGTGGCGGTGATTCGCCGCAATATTGCGTTCTCTTTGGTGTACAATCTGGTGGGTGTGGCGTTGGCGATGTCGGGGGTGCTCAGCCCGCTAGTGGCTGCCGTGCTCATGCCGATCTCATCGCTGACGGTGGTGTCGAGTTCGTTCAAGTCGCGGACTTTTGCCCGCCGCACCCCGGAGGCCTAACACATGTCTGTGCTTTTTATCGTGATCCCGATTGCCCTTTTGATGTCCGGCGGCGCCGTCGCGGTGTTTCTGTGGGCGGTCAAGCGCGGGCAGTTTGACGACGTCTCGACCCCAGCCGTGCGCATGCTTCACGACGACGACGTCGGCAGCCGCGACCCCGGCAAGGACGCCTGAGGCCAATCGTCTCAGTACTCAAAGCCGCTAGAGCCAATGAATTCGCGCAGGATCGACGTCGGCGGCACGTGGTCCGGATAGATGGTCACAAAGCGGTCCAGCAGCCCCAGCAACCGCGACGCCGTGGCGAAAGACGCATCCGTCTGGTCGACCTCGAGCAAGTAGCGCTGGGCAAACACCTTGAGCACACTCAACTCATACAGCAGCGACGTGTCGAACACCGCGCTGGCGTTGTGCTGATACGGAAAGATGTGGGCGCGTTCCCCGGCGCGGACGGACGGCCAGCGGGCAATCGTCGCGGCGGCGTTGTGGTTCCGGCCGTGGCGATCGCGGACAATGCGGCGGATGAGGCGCACGTCTGAGCCGTTGATGCGGTTGAGGCGATCAAAGGCCAACTGCGCGAGCGGACAGACAAAAATCGTAAAGACGTGGCGCGGGTCGATGTCCGGCAGCAGCGCGGGATTGAGGCCGTGGATGCCTTCCAGCGACAGGATGTCGTCGGCGCCCAGGGTCAGCACCGGCCCACCGGTGGGGTGGCTCTTGCCGCTGCTAAAATCGTAATGCGCCGTCGCGACTTGTTCGCCCGCCAGCAGGCGCACCATGTGTTCGCGCAGCAGGTCGAGGCTCAAGGCCTCAAAGGCCTCAAAGTCGTATTCGCCGCGGGCGTCGCGGGGGGTTCGCTCGCGGTCAATGTAGTAATTATCCAGAGAAATCGGCACGGGGCGCAGGCCGTTGACCTGCAGTTGCACGTTGAGCCGCTTGATGAACGTGGTCTTGCCCGACGAGGACGGCCCGGCAATGCAGATGATCCGCACCTCTTGGCGCTGGGCAGAGATGCGATCGGCGATCTGGATGATGCGCTTTTCTTGGAACCCCTCAGAAACGTGGATCATTTCCGAGACGTTGCCGCGAATGCACGTCTCGTTAAAGGCGCCGACACTGCTGATCCCAAGGGCGGCCAGCCACTGCTCCTGCGGGTTGGTCATGTCCATCGTTTGGCGGGCGATGGCGCGCATGTCGGCCACCACCGCTGAGGCGGCGCGGTCTTGGCGCGTGGCGGCGGCGGGCGGGTACTGCAGGATCAGACCGCTGGTGTCACTGATGACGTGAAAGCCACTGATCATCCTGGTATCTTCAACCAGGGGCTCCAGGCTCAGGCCGTACACTTCGCCGTAGGAACACATGGGCACGGTGCGGTGGTGCCAGGTCTTGAGCAGCGAAGCCGCGGAATTCCAGCCGCGATCGCGGAAGTGGTCGCGGGCCTCTTCAACCGTCCACCACTCTTCGCGGGCCCGCGCTCCGGAGGCGATCAGCGCCTTCATGCCCTCTTCCAGCTCGCGGGCAAGCCGGGCAGGGGTGCCGGTGATGGGCTCTAAGAGGTTGACACGACAGCCAAACCCCACGGAATAGCCCACCTCGATGCGCAGGTTGGGGTCCAGGTGGTACGCCGCTTCTAGCAGGAGCAGCGACACGGAGCGGCGCAGGACCATCTGGCCTTCCGCGTGGCCGGTCGTCAGCACGTCCAGGGCACAGGGCGAAGAAATCGGCCAAGAAAGCGGGACAATGCGCCGGTCTAGCAGGCCCGCCACCACCGGATCGCCGTCGTACTGCCGCGGCAGCAGCGCGCCCACGGGCGTACCCGTTCGGACCGTCTGCCACTGGGCGCCAATGCGCACCCGCACTTCGGCCCGCCGCGGCAGGGAGCGCTCGCGGAGCAGCACGCCGACGCTCTCCGTCATCTGCTCCAAGCGATGCGCTACGCCACCCAGAAGAGTTTCCAGCAGCCGAGTCGCAAGGTTGGGGTGGGTCTCACCAAGCTCTAGGTATCGATCGCGCGACAAACGCGCTAATTCCATGTGTGAAAGCGCTTGAATCGAGGCGGCGCGCGGCGTGCCCAGCACCAGGCCCAGCTCGCCAAAGTGCTCGCCCACGTTGATGGAGCCGATGTCCATGCCGTCGCGCAAAGTCCGCGCCTCGCCCTCCAGCACAAAGTACAGGCCGCGGTCCGTGTCGCCCTGGGTCACCACGGCTACGCCCGGCTCGCAGGTCAAGCGCTCGAGCTTTTTGGCCAATTCAGCGCGGTCGATGTCGTCTAGCAGGCCCAGCAGCGGGTGGTCGCGCAGCGCGCTGTCATCGGGGACAAAGGCGCTGGACGGGGTCAGTTCGCGAGAGCGGATCATCATGGGGCACTCCGGGCGGTCAAACCTCTTGCGAAAGCAATCAATTGCGGCTCAGCGCTGCAACTGCACGTGGTCGAGCTTTTCGGTCCCGTCGCCCGACCAGGCGTGCAGGTCCAGCGTCTTGCCGTCCACCGCGATCTCAACGTAGTTGTTCTTGTCGCCGTGGTGCGAGACCGCGGTCCACCAATCCTTGCCGTTCTGGTACGCCGGCGCAAAGAAGCCGCCCGCGACCACATAGGTCACGCCGTTCTTGTCGCTGCTGGGCTTGCCGGCCAGGATCGGCAGAGACCTTTCATAACAGTGGTCGTGGCCTGCAAAAACCACGTCCACGCCGTACTTCTCAAACAGCGGCACCCAGTGCTGCTGCACCGCGGGCGAGGAACCGTGCACCGTAGAGGCGGAGTAGGCCGGGTGGTGCATCATGGCAAAGATCCAGTCGATATCAGGGTTTTTCTGCGCTGCCTGAAGGTCTTGGATCAGCCACGGCACCTGGGCGGCGATCCCCACTTCCGTGTTGCTGTCCAGGCCGATCATGTGGACGTTGCCGATATCCAGCGACCAAGCGTGCTCGACAAAGTCGGCCTCTAGCCCCGGGGCAATGGGCAGGGCGAACTGGCTGTAGTGGATTTCTGCAAGGATTTCATGGTTTCCCTGCACGGGCATCAGCGGCTTGCTCGCCAACACCGGGCCCATGGCGTCAAACCACTCGTCCCACTGCGGCTGAATGCCGGCCACGCTCATGTCCCCGGTAAAGAACCACGCCAGGGCCGGGATCGCCGCAAAACGCTTGCTGTGCATGTGGATCTTGGCGCTGCCGCCGCGGCTATCGCCCGCCATGACAAAGCGCATCGGCGCGCGGCTGCCCTTGGCCGGGGCCGTGCGGAAGCGCCCAGGTTGGCTGAGGTTGGGCTGTTCAAAATGGCCCGAGGCCGGGTCAAAACTCTGCCAATTGCCTACGGCAAACGCGTATTCCGTGTCCGGCTGCAGGCCTGTCAGCTCAACACTCCAGGTGACGGCCTTCTCCATCGCCTCAAAGCTCACGGTATCGTAGAGCAGGCCGCTGCCCTTGGCGTGTTTAGCTTTGGCGCTCAGCAGCTTGCGTCCATCGCCGCACACCTCGCTCGCCTGGGCGTACAGCGCCATCGGCACGTAGGCGTCCAAATCCTTGAACTGGGTCGTCCAGGTCAAGGTCACGGTCGTGGAGGGGTCGTGTTGCCACGTCTGGTGAAGATTGCGCACTGCCTTGTGCGGATCGTGGGGCGGCGGCGCGATCGGCGCAGGGTTCAGCGCCCCCGCGGGGCTCGAACAGTCCAGCGGTGCGGCAAGGCCGGGCGAGGCTCCGCGCTCATCTGCAGGGCTATCAGCCTGAGAAGGCGGTGCTTTTGCGCTCGCCGCAGTGTCGGCGCTGGTCTGCGGTTGCTCAGCGGGCGCGGCGGCCCCTTTGGCCGCGGGGGACTTGCCGGCACATCCGGAAGCCATGAGCAAAGCACAAAGGGCGAAAGCGCGGAGTTTCATGATCTACCTGGGGAATGCGAGGGTTCAGGGGGCGGTCGGCGGCGGAACGGGCGGCGGCGGAACGGGCGGCGTCGAAGTCGTGGGAGCGTGAGCGGGCACGGCCGGGGCAGCATCGCCGCGGATGCCCCTGTCCGGGCGGACGACGGTCGCGGCGAGCTGGGACAACTGGTCATTGCCCCAAGTGATTGTTGCCTTGGCGCGCAGATTCTCCAGCAGCCGGCGGCGGGCCACAAAGCGCCGCTCGCCCAGCAGTTCAGCCTGCAATTGGTCGCGCACTTCGTCAAACGGCCTCAGCCCGGGCGGGCGCTTTTCCAGCACCTC
>JBIKTV010000253.1:0-8243 GCA_044347905.1 Myxococcota bacterium | reverse complement strand
GACCGCGGCACGCGCCTGAAGATCGCCGCCCAGCCCGGCGCCGTGCCGCCTGCCTTTGAGGCCGTGCTGGTGGCGGTGACCGAACCTGCGACGACCCTGCCCAAAGGCTCGGCGCTGCTGAGTCGCCAAGCCCAAGGCGATGCGGTGTTGTCGCGCTGGCGGGTGGCGCTGGGGGCCAACAGCTCCCTGGGCACGTTGACCGCCCTAGAGGACGCGAGCGGCGTGCGCCGGCTAGAGCTGCACAGCGACAAAGGTCTGTTGCAGAAGCGTTTTGTCCTGGGCCAGCGCGCGGCGACGGCTCAGCACCTGCCCGCGAGCGTGGTGGCGGAGATGTACGGTCGCCAGGGCCAGCTGGCGCGGCGCGAGCGGTGGACCCTAAAGCAAGTACCTGTGACGCCACATGATTTGAGCCCATGCGCTGAACCGCGACCCGGTCAGGTGCTGCGCGATCTCTAGGCCTCTGCGCTGGGTTGGAGGCTCTCGCCGAATGCCCGTGGCCTAACCGTCGCTATCCTGGCCGTATTTGGCGAGTTTGTAGCGCAGCGAGCGAAAAGTCAGGCCCAGCAGCCGCGCCGCGTCGGTCTTGTTGCCGCGGGTGTGGCGCAGCGCCGCCTCAAGCACGCCTCGCTCCAGCAATTCTAGAAGCTTTTCAAGGTCAATGGGCTCCTGTCTGTGCTCCAGCCAGCGGTCCAGGCCTTGGGCGGCGCGCTGGACTTGCTCGTCTGGCAACAGCAGCGCATCGCTGGCCACCGCCGTCTTGCCACCCAGCGACCAGGATTGGGCCCCGGGATCGGGCAACCAGGCCGTGGTGATGCGATCGCTGGTCTCCAGGGCCACAGCGCGTTCGACCAAATTCTCTAGCTCGCGGACATTGCCCGGGTACGCCAGGCCCAGCAGCACCGACTCCGCCTCGGGCTCAAAACCGCGGAACTCCCGGCCCAGGCGCTGCGAGAACTGCACCAAAAAGTGCTGGGCCAGCGGCAAAATGTCTTCGCGGCGCTCGCGCAACGGCGGCATGCGCACTTCAATGACGTTGAGGCGGAAATAGAGGTCGGCGCGGAATTTGCCTTCCTGAACCGCTTCGCGCAGGTTGCGGTGGGTCGCCGCCACCACCCGCACATCGACCGGGACCTCGCGGGTATCGCCCACCGGCGTCACCACCCGCTCTTGCAGCACCCGCAGCAGCTTGACCTGCAGACCCAGGGTCAATTCGCCGATCTCGTCCAGGAAGATCGTGCCGCCGCTCGCCGCCTCAAACAGGCCCTTTTTGTCCTTGCTGGCGCCGGTGAAGCTGCCCTTGGTGTGACCAAAAAGCTCTGACTCCATCAGCTGTTCCGGAATCGCCCCGCAGTTGAGCGCGACAAACGGCTTGTCTTTGCGGTCGCTGCCGTCGTGGAGCATGCGCGCCACCAGCTCTTTGCCCGTGCCCGACTCGCCCAGGACCAGCACGGAGGACGGCGTCGCTGCCACCCGGCGAACCAGCTGCATCGCGTCTTCCATCACCTTGGATTTCCAGATGAATTGCGCGCGCGCCTTGCCCTGGGCCAGCTTCTTCTTGAGCTGCTGATTCTCCGCGACGAGCGCGCTCTTCTCCAAGCATTTGGCGATGATCAGCTTGACTTCATCGAGCTTGAACGGCTTGACGACGTAGTCATACGCCCCCTTGCGCATCGCCTCAAGCGCGGTGTCCGTCGAAGAAAACGCGGTCATCACGATGATCTGCACGTCGATCTGCGCGGCGCGAATCGCATCGAGCAGTTCCAGACCGCCCATCCGCGGCATGCGCAAATCGGTCAGGACCAGGTCGAATTTGCCCGCCTGAAGCAACTCTAAGGCGCGCACGCCGTTGGTCGCGACCTCCACGTCGTGGCCTTCGCGCTTGAGGAAGATGGTGAGGAACTCGCGGAGGGAGAGATCGTCGTCGACTATCAGCAGGTGGGCCATGCAGCTCTCCTGAGCGGGGGACAGGAGCTTGCCGCCAGTGTAGACGACCTGCGGCTGGCGCGCATCCCCGGCGCGTTAGGTAGGGGGCAATTCATCCGCTGGGGTCGGAGAATTCGCCGGCAACTTGGGCTTGGGCCACTGCCCAGAGCGGCTGGTATCGCCAAAAGCATCGGCGGGCGGCTGGCGCGGCAGGCGGACCTCCAGCAGCGCCCCACCCAGCTCAGCGGAGTGGCTAGCGGCCACCAGACCGCGGTGAGCCTCCACGTGGCGGCGCACCGTGGCGAGGCCCAGGCCGGTCCCCTCGGCCTTGGTCGTGTGAAAGGGCTCAAAGATCATCGACAATTCCTGGTCAGCAAAGCCAGGACCGCTGTCGGCGATGCGCAGCACCAGCGTGCCCTCTTCGGCGCTCAGCCGGGCGATCACCTGACGGCGGTCCGCGGTCAACACCGCCTGGCAGGCGTTGCGAAGCAGGTTCCACAGCACCTGGCGCAGCAGGGCCTGATCGCCTCGCATTCGCCACGGATGTTCCGGGCTTTCGGGCGTGTCAATGGCGACGTCGACCGCTACCCCCGCCGCCACCACCCGCGGATCGATGCGGCAGGCCTCGGCGGTCTCCTGCAGCAATTCGCGCAAGTCGACTTGCGACCACACCGCGCGGCGGGGCTTGGCAAAGCTGAGGAATTCGTCGATCCACTCGGAGAGCTGGCTGGTTTCGCGCACCACGATCTGCATCAGCGGCCGGTCGGCCTCGGCGACAGCGTCACTGGACTGCAACAGCTGAACGGCGCCGGAGATCGAGGCGAGCGGGTTGCGGATCTCATGGGCCACCGCCGCGGCCATCGAGCCGATCGCCGCCAGCCGCTCGCGATTGCGGTGCACTTCGTCGCGGGCGCGGGTCTCGGTCATGTCGCGCAGCACCAGCAGGCGGCCCTCGCGGCCGTCTTGGTCGCGGAGCGCCGCCACGCGGCAGGCGATGGTCTGCTGGCGGCCGTCCGCGGTCTGGCGCGACACCTGCTGGGTCGAGCTCAATTCCGCCGCGACCGTCCGCGAAATCTCCCACTCGCCTGCGCCGCGCCCCGCCACGCCGGCCAGCTCCGGCAACACCGCCTCAACACTGCGACTGCACAGATCCGCAGCGCTCACCTGCAGAATCGCCTCCGCCGCGGGATTGGCCGAAGAGATCGCCCCGTCCGCGTCCAGGGTGACCAGGCCGTCGGGCAGACTCGACACCACGTCCTCATAGCGCACCCGCAGCGTGGCCAATTCGCGCCGCGACTGGTGGGCCCGCCGCCGCGTGCGGTCCAATTCGCGCAACAGGTGGCTGGACAGCAGCGCCGTGGCAAAGGCGGCCGCGATCTGCAGGGCCAAATCCGCGACAATCTCAAACACGTTCATGATCTTGGCCGGGCCCAGGGCGCTCAGGTAGGCCACGCGCAGCCGCGGAAGGCTCAGCAGCCCAGCCTCACCGGCGCCGATCAGCGCCATGCCCAGAGAAGCCAGCCCGGCCGCCGCCATCGCGCCACTGCGGTCGAGCAGGACCGCGGCGTTGAGCACCGCCAACGGCAGGCCAAACTGGAACAGGCTCTGCAGGCCGTCGGTGACAAAGATGAGGCTCAGGGCCAAGCCCATGTCCGTCGCCACGCTGGCCCAGGCGATGCGGCCCAGCCAGCGGGAGTCGCCGCTGCCAAAAAGCGTAGAGAGCAGCAGCAAGAACGACAGGGTGTAGGCCAGCGCGGCCATCTGGTACAGCAGCACTTCTGGCTGGGCAGCGGCGCGCTGCGGCCCAAGGCCCAGGTCCACGGCGATGGCAAAGCAGAGCACCAGCGAGAAAAGCACCACCCGCGCCAGAGTGGTCCACTTGATGCGCGCCACCAGCGAGTCTTCTTCGCTAAAGCCCACCGGCACATCCGCCGGACCTTCGCGAACGGCGCGCGGCGGCTCCAGCGGCGAATGTTCAGGATTCACGGGGACCTACTTGATGTTGTCACCCATGGTAAAGATCGGCGCGTACAGCGCAATCATCACCGTGCCGATAATGCCGCCCAGGACCACCATGATCAGCGGTTCCATCATGGAGGTCATGCCGTCGATCGCTTCATCCACCTCAGAGTCGTAGAATTCGGCAATTTTGCCCAGCATCACGTCCATGGCGCCGGTCGCCTCGCCCACGGCGATCATCTGGACCACCATTACCGGGAAGATCTGCGTCTCCATCAGCGGCGCGGTGACGTTCTTGCCCTCCATGATCTTGGTGCGGGTGTAGTCTACGGCCCGCTCGACCACGAGATTGCCTGAGGTCTTGCCGACGATCTGCAGCGCCTCAATGATCGGTACGCCGGCCGACACCAAGGTTCCCAGGGTGCGGGTGAACTTGGCCACGGACGACTTCTGCACCACGTTGCCGATGAGCGGGCCGTGAAACAGCAGCCAATCGCGGATAAACGGACCTTGCTTGGTCTTCATCGCCAGCTTATAGGCCGCGCCCAAGGCGACAAAACCGGCAAACAGCAGCGGCGCCTTGGTCAAGAACCCTTCAGAGATGTCGACGACCATCTGGGTAATGCCCGGCAGCTTGGCGCCCATCGACTGGAAGGTCGCGGCAAAAGACGGCACCACCTTCCACAGCAGGCCCGCGGTGATCGCGCCCGCCACCGTGAGCACTGTCAGCGGGTAGCGCATGGCACCCTTGACCTTCTTTTGGGTCGCGGAGGCCTTTTCAATGTACTCGGCCAAGCGATTCATGATGGTGTCGAGGATGCCGCCCATCTCGCCCGCTTGCACCAAGTTGACGTAGAGGGTTTCAAAAACCTTGGGGTATTTCTTGAGCGCGTCGGAGAAAGACGACCCCGACTCCACGGCGCTCTTGACCCCCAGAATGGTCTTCTTGAGGTTGGGGTTTGGCTCGGAATTGCCCACCAGATCAAGCGCTTGCACCAGCGGCAGGCCGGCATCGATCATCGTCGCCATCTGCCGGGTAAAGATGACCATGCTCTTGGTCGGCACGCCGTCATTGAAGCCCGGGATGATCAGCTCAAGCTCTTTCTGCTTTTTCTTGAGCTTAATGACAGAGACGCCCTGCTGCTTGAGCTTGGTCTGGGCGTCGACTTTGGTCTCGCCTTCGACCTCTCCGCGGCGGAAATCGCCTTCCGCGCTCGTGCCTTCCCATTGCCATGTCGCCATTGCCTACCTCGATTGCGTCGCGGCCTCAGCGTGCGTGGCCCAATTCGCTCGTCCGTGTTTGCGGGTCAGGATTCGCCGATCAGTCGTTGCGGGTCACGCGCAGCACTTCTTCAAGTGTCGTCAGGCCTTGGGCGAGCTTCCTGAGCGCCGACATGCGCAGCGTCTGCAGGCCGTCTTCGATCGCCACTTTCTTGAGCTCACCGGATGACGAGCCCTGCAAGACCGCGTCCCGCAGATTGTCCGTGATCGGCATGATCTCATAGATGGCGACGCGGCCCTTGTACCCAGAATCGCCACAGGTTTTGCAGCCGGCGCCCTTCATGAAGCTGGCCTTCTCGTAGTCCTCTTCGCTCATGCCGGCGTCGACGCAGGTCTTGAGATCGGGCTTGTACGGCACCTTGCACTCGGCACACGTGCGGCGCACCAAGCGCTGAGCGGCGATGAGGTTGAGCGCGGCGGTGACCATAAAGGGCTCCACGCCCATGTTCAGGAGGCGCGAAATGGTCGACGGCGCGTCATTGGTGTGCAGGGTCGACAACACCATGTGGCCGGTGAGCGCCGCCTTGATGCCGATTTCCGCCGTTTCAAAGTCGCGGATCTCGCCGACCATGAGCACGTCCGGGTCCTGGCGCAGAAAAGACCGCAGCACCGAGGCAAAGTTGAGGCCGATGCCGTCATTCATCTGCACCTGGTTGATGCCTTCCAGGTTGAACTCGACCGGATCCTCTGCGGTGGAGACGTTTTCTGAGACCTTGTTGAGCTCCGTCAGCGCCGAATACAGCGTGGTGGTCTTGCCCGAACCGGTCGGCCCTGTCACCAGCACCATGCCAAAGGGCTGGTGGATGGCGTGCTTGAACTTCTTGAGCTCGCTCTCGTCAAAGCCGAGCTTGGTCATGTCGGTCTGCAGGTTGGCCTTGTCGAGCAGCCGCATGACGACTTTTTCGCCAAACAGGCAAGGCAGCACCGACACGCGGAAATCGCACTCCTTGCCGTCGGCCAGCTTGAGCTTGATGCGGCCGTCTTGGGGCAAGCGGCGCTCGGCAATGTCGAGCTGGCTCATGATCTTAATGCGGCTGACGATGGCGTTGCGCAGCTTGAGCGGCGGCCTCATGATCTCGTGCAGCACGCCGTCGACGCGGTAGCGCACGCGAAAAGCCTTCTCATACGACTCGATGTGGATGTCCGAGGCGCGGCGCTTGATCGCGTCGACCAAGATGAGGTTGACCAGCTTGACCACCGGCGCTTCCTCAGAACTCTGCTTGAGCTCTGCGGTATCGACGTTGTCCTCGTCCGTCATGACCTCTAGGGTCTCGTTCATCTCCTCAAAGATCTGCAGCTGGTCAGCCGAGCCGTACAACTTGCCGCGAACTTTGGCGATCTCCTCTTCTGGCGCCACCACCACTTCGACGTTGAGGCCGGTCTTGAACTTGAGATCGTCGATGGCGTGGTAGTTGCCGGGATCGGCCAGCGCCACCACCAGCGTTGAGCCGTGGACGGCGATGGGCAGGAGCTGATGGCGTTCGCACAGCTCGCGGGGCACCAAGCGCACCACTTCTGGGGAGACGTCGACCTGCGAGAGATCGATCGACGGCACCTGGTACTGCCGCGAGAGGAAGTCGACCAGCTGGGCTTTATCCACATAACCCAGCGCCTGCAAAGCGGAACCTAGGTGGCGACCGGTCTTAGAGGCCTCTGCCGCGGCGCTTTGGAGCTGCTGGATCGAAACCACCCGCTCGCGCAGCAGCATCTCGCCCATGCCCTTGGCGACGGCGGGAAGGTAGCCAGAAGTCTGGCGCTTGGGATTTAGCTCTTCGGCCATCGGGGAACCTCGGGGGGCAGACAGGAGCACGGCGGATAGCGCTCAAACGCTCAACCTAACAGAACAACCGCCGCGCGCAACTTCGCTCTGCGGACATAAAGAAAATCGCAGCTAAACGGCCTGTTGCAGGGCCAGGGTCAGGGCGCTCCAGCCGGGCAGATCGATGGCTTCCGCGCGGATCCGCAGGTCCAGGCCCGCGGCGGTCAGCGCTTGGCGCACGCGCTCGGCCGGATAGCCCGCGTTGTCTAAGGCGTTGACCAGGGTCTTGCGGCGCTGGGCAAACCCGGCGGTGATCAGCTTGGAGGTCGCGGCCCAATCGCCGGCGGGCAGCCTGGGCGCGGCCAGCGGCTCCAGCACGACCACGGTCGACTCGACCTTGGGGGGCGGCTGAAAAGCCCCGCGGCCCACGTGAAAAGCCATGCGCACATCGGCCAGCCACTGCATCTTGACCGAAACCTGGCCGCGCTCCGAGTCGCCCGCCTTGGCCACGAGGCGCTCGGCCACTTCGCGCTGGATCATCGCCACAATGCGCGCGGGGCGGTGGCTGGCCTCTAGCAGGGCAAAAAGGATAGGGATCGCCGCGTAATACGGCAGGTTGCCCACCACCACGGGCCGCGGCCCCCACTCGCCGGCGTGGATGCGAGCGCTCCAGTCCAGATCGGCGGCGTCGCCCATCACCAGATCAAACACGGGGCCAAAGCGCTGCTCCAGCACGGCGGGGGTGCGGCGATCGACCTCAATGAGGCACAGCCGCCGGGTGTTGCCGCTGGCCTGCAGGACCTGGATCAGGTGATCCGTCAGGTTGCCTGTGCCGGGGCCCACCTCAATGAGGCTGCTGCTGGGCTCGGGCACGGCCAGATCGGCGATGCGCCGCAACACTTTCTGATCGTGGAGAAAATGCTGACCAAGGCTTTTGTTGGGGGCCAGAGCGGGGCGGGTCATGGTTGCCTTTGCGGACGGCTGGCGGGCGGAGATGCGGGCTCCAAGGAAGGAGATGCCAGAGAGCTAGATGCTGAGGCGGCAGAAGCAGATGCGGCAGCAGCAGCGCGGCGCACCTCGCCGGTGGCCTGGGCGTCGAGCAGCCGCGGGTCGTCGCGGTGACCGTGCTGCAGCAGCGCTTCGCCCAGGGCCGCGACCATGGCGGCGTTGTCGCCACACCACCGCACGGGCACCGGCCAGAAGCGCACCCTCGCGCGGCCACAGGCGACAGCAAACGCATTGCGCAGGCCTTGGTTAGCCGCCACGCCGCCGCAGAGAAGGAGGTCGCGCAGGCCGTGGCGGCGCAGGGACTCGAGCGTCA
>JBIKTV010000252.1:0-8264 GCA_044347905.1 Myxococcota bacterium | reverse complement strand
CGTCTTGCGCGCGAGCAACGGCCGCAGGGCGCGATCACGTACCCTGTAGAGACATGGAGTTGGCTGGCGCCGGGCGTGACGAGCCACGCCCGCACAGAGCAGATCGGCGCGTACCCCGCGGACGGCACCCCGCCCGCGGCCCTGACCACCAAGGTGTATCGCGACGGCACCAGCCCCGCGGAGTCCGCGGCGGCGTGGACCAGCGCCTACCAGCGCGCCGGCGACGGCAGCTATCTGGTCACGCAGACGAGCCCCATGGGCCGATCGACCTGGGCGAAGTTCGCGCCGAACCACCAGATGGTCGAGTCGGGCGGTACAGGTCACGCGACCAGCTACTACGGCTACGGCGCTCTTGGCCTGCCCGCGGCGGTGACGGTGGTCGCCGCTGATGGCAGCGCCGCGACGCGGACCAGCCATTGGCTCTGGTCCAGCGGCCAGTTGGCGGGCCAGAGCGGAGAAACTAGCGACGCGAAAGTCAGTTACGCCCGCGACGCCGCCGGGCGGGTGACGGAGACGCGCTTTGCCGATCAAAGCACCGCCCACACCCCGCGCGATCTGGCGGGGCAGGTCACGGCGGTGACGCCTGCGACTATTGACCCGCCCGCGGGTGCCAATGGCCAACCCCCGCCGACCTACAGCTTCGATCACGGCCCCAAGGGCCGCCTCGCCAGTGAGACGCTGCCCGCCGCCCCACCCTGGCTCACCTGGCAGACCAGCTACGTCTACGACGCGGACCAGGCGGTCACCAAGCGCACCCGCCCGGACGGCAAGGCCTTTACCTTTGGCTATGAAAGCGCGAGCGGCCTGCTGACCCAGGTGGTGGCGCCCAATGACGCCCAAGACGGGGTGATGACGTGGACCATCGGCTACGAGCCAGGTGGAGCCCGACGCCCGACTGCTCTGCAAAACTACATCGCCAAGCTTAGTTACACCTACCAGGGCGCGCTGCCCAAGGCCGAGACGTGGAGCGCCTTGAGCATGGCCGGCGCCGCGGCCCTGGGCGGCAGCAACGGCGCCAGCGTGGTGCGCGCCTGGGACAAACGCCTGCGGCCGATCCTGACGCAGGTCGAGCTGCCCAACGCAGCAGTGGCGGTCAAAACCACGGCGGTGACGGCGGGTTTTGACGCTGACGATTTGCCCGTGGCGATGACGCTGACCGACGCGAATGCGACCGCCCTCGTCGACCTCCAACTGCAGCGCGACGCGGCCACAGGTCGGTTGATGGCGCTTACCGCCACGTCGAACCCGGGGAACCCAGCGACCGCCCATGCCCTGCGGGTGGACTACGCCTACAACGGCTTTGGCGAGCTGAGCAGCCAGCAGGTCGCGGGTCCGCAGGGGCCGCTGTACCGCGAGGGGTATCCGCAGCGCGACCAGCTCGGCCGGCTGACCAAGCGCGTGGTCGGCACCGACCCGGCGACGGCGGTGACGCACGGCTACGGCTATCACCCCCAGCGCGGCTGGCTGACCCAGCACAAGCTGAACGATAGCCTCGCCGACGCCTGGAGTTACGACGTCCGCGGTAACCGAGTTGGCAAGCACACTGGCCTGGCCGGCGAGGTGACGGCGATCATCGACGCCCAGGACCGCCTGGTCCAGCTCGGCGCCGAGGCGCTGGCGTACGACCTGAACGGTCGGGTGGTCGCCAGGACTGGCGGGCAGTTGCCAGCGACCTACGTCTGGGATGCGTTTGGCCGGCTGCGCGAGGCGCGGCTCAACCCTTCCCAACCCACGGAGATCGCAGTAGCCTACGGCCTAGATCCGGCCGGGCGCCGGGTCCGGGCCGTGGCGAAGGACGCCAGCGGCGCGGTTCTGGACGATCGCAGCTGGGTCTACGACGGCCAGCTCCGGGTCATCGCCGAACTCAACGCCAGCGGCGCGCTGCGGTCGCGCTACCTGTACGCGAGTTCGGGGCATTCGCCTGACCTCGCGGTGACTTTCGACCCCAACACCGGTGAAGTAACCGGCAGCTACTTGCTGGTCCACGACCAGGTCGGCAGCGTTGTGCGGACGGTAGATCTCGCCACCGGCCTCGCGGTCGAGTCGGTGGAGTACGACCCCTGGGGCGTGGCGACGCTGGCGCCTGGCGGGAGCAGCGTGCACCCCTTCGGCTTTGCCGGCGGGCTGTGGGATCGGCGGACCGGGCTTGTGCGCTTTGGCGCGCGCGAGTACGACGCGGGGCTGGGGCGCTGGCTGGCGCGGGATCCGATTGGGTTTGCTGGTGGGTGGAATCAGTATGGGTATGTGGGGAATCTGCCTGCTGGCGCGGTCGATCCCCAGGGCCTCTGCAGCGACTGCAAAGATTTTGACGAGTTTGGACCCAACGCCGCGGGGGCAGAGTGGCTCTCGCGCCTCATGGGCAAAGCAACCGGCCGCGCGGGCTCGTTCACTGACTTCCTCGGGCACCTGTTGCGGTTTCCCGACAGGTCTCTGGGTGATGTGCAGGTCTTCTCGCACGGCGCCGAAGGCAACTTGTACATGTTTGGCGGGATGATCCTTCCTGGCGACCTGAACGG
This sequence comes from Myxococcota bacterium, assembly GCA_044347905.1. GTDB lineage: Bacteria > Myxococcota_A > UBA9042 > UBA9042 > UBA9042 > SXRM01. The sequence continues at coordinate 5,748 of JBIKTV010000252.1, read as the reverse complement.
ACTCGCGGGGCTGAAGAACAAGTTTGGGCCCCATGGACGATTGATCCTAAATGTATGTCATTCAGGGAGTTCAGACATGCTTTCCAGCATGTCGTCGAAGCTGGGTATAGATGTTTATGGACCGAATGGGGATTTGTTCCACGGGCCGTTTGGTGCGTTTTGGACGCAGGCGGCAGTGATGGATGGGTGGACCAAATGCGACAAGAACGGCATCTGCACATCGGAGCGCCCGTGGTGGTAGCCGCGGCCTTCCACGTTGTCCTCGTGGCATGGTCGGTCATCATGGCGGCTGGCACCTACCTGGCGTCCTTGGACTCTTCGGCCCCAGTGACGGTCTCCAGGCTGTGGTTCCTCGCCATGCCAATGGCGTTCGCGTACGCAGGGCGGACGTCTGCGGGCCTCGGCCAAGGCTATCAGTGGGCGCAACTGGCGGCCTGGGTGGCCTGGATAATCGCATATCTCCGATAGCGAACACCGGTGCCCGCGGTCGACCAGGCCTGACAACGGCTGCTCGCCGGAGCTGGTACAATTCCCATCAGCAGGAGTCAGCATGAGAAGGGTCTTTGCCATTCACGCCCTGCTGCTGAGCGGGTCAGTGTTCATGGCGTTTGCGCTACACGCATGGTTCGGCCGCGGTGGGCTGCCCGCGGTGCTCGCGTTGGCCTGGCATTTCGGCGCGCCTGGAGCTTTTGTGTATGCGGGCCGACTCGCAGTCGGCCAGCACCGCGGGTTCGTCTGGGTGCAGTTCGCTTCCTGGCTGGCGTGGTGTGCGTCGCTCATTCCGAGCGAATACTGGTCAAATTTCAAGGATTGGCTCGCGCACTAGCTTGCAGACGCGTGCAAGCGCTTGGCGCGGAAGAGTTTCGGGGTCAAGTTTGGGCACGGCGAACATTCCGTGCCGCCGGCATCTCCGGGTGCCTGGCGCGAAGACCGCTCCCGGCCAAGCCGGAGTTGCGCGCGCAACTTGTCGCACAACTGTATGGCTATAAACAGGATATTCGGTGTTCGCAGCGCTTTCGGTAACCACAGCAGAACCAGCCAAGCCCAGCGCCAGCCCCGCGAAAGGGGGCGTGACCCGCAGGGCGGAGGCGCGGGCGGGGCGACGCACTGCTGTCTCCGCCCAAACCCCACGCCGCCCCGCCCGCGTCTCCGGGCGCAGAGGCCGGCAGGCCGGCGCGCCTAGCACCCGGTCCCGCGAAGCGGGATTCGCCCAGCTTCCGCCGCTTCTGCCGGAGATGCTTCCGCGCCGAAACCTCCGCGCCGCGCCCAGATCAACCCTGGCCAAGCCGGCGAAACCACCGTAGTCTACGACCTAGACCCCGCCGGGCGCAGGGTCAGGGCCGTGGCGAAGGAGGCAACCCGTGGGGCTGGCACCGACAGAGCGCATGTTTTCATGGGAGGCGCAGGCGAGGCTCTCGTTATCGACCCAGCAGGCCAAGTCTTCCGAGGAGGCTACCAGTCGGGCGGATTCACGCAGACGGCTCTCGGAAAGTTCGCAATCGCCTACTCGAAGCTGAGGCCCCTATGAGTACACCCTGGATCAACCACGACGCTGCTCTGAGCCAGGTGCGTGCCATCGGTGATCCGATAGCAGAGCAGTTCGTGATGAGGGCCGTGATGTTGGTGGTCAATGCAAACTCGGCCGGAAAAGTGCCCGATGAGAAGTTCGACATGCTGTTCTTCGTCGAACGCATGGTCGAGTTCTTCGGACAGAAGGATGCGCTGAGCCGAATCCTTGCGGGAGAGGATCTGCGGTGGTGGCCAGATGACGATGGCTGATGCCCGCCCCGCCAGTCGGCCGCTGTACGAGTACCGGCAACCGGTCCGCTGGATCGGAGTAGGCGTTGCCCTGCTGGCTGGGTTCCATCATTTCCTTGGCGCCGCGTACACGATGCAATGCATCTCGAACCGCTATCGTGTGCCGACATTCTGTAAAGTCATGATAACGTCCAAGGAGTTAACCACTTGCACGACAGTAGAAGTGGAATACTGGACCTACATGATGACCGCACTTGTGTTGTTCGGCACCGCTATTGGGCTAGCGGTCGCGCCGGCGCTTGCCCGCCCGCTCCGAAAGGTGGTGGGCGCCATCGGAATGTGGCGCCCCTGAAACCAGCAGACCGACCCAGAGAATCCCTTCAAGAACGCGACGCCCGAGCCTTTGAGCATTGACCACGTAGCCAATGCTCAAGAACTCCACCCGCTCGCCCCGGCAGGCAGCCTAACCGACTGCAAGTAAACTTTAAAACGAACGGGATCGGCAAGCTAGTCCCAGGTCGTTACGTTCCTGGGGCCCCGCCAGATCCGGACAAGGAGATTTCCACCATCCGGCTTTCCCTGCCTTACCGGTTGCCGACTACGGCCCCTGGGCCGCCTGTCCTGCCGGTTGAAGTCGACAAGCGCGCGGCTTTTTTGACCCTCACCCCCGGGCTGCGCCCGACCCCTCTCCCACGAAGTGGGCGAGGGGTAAAGACAATTTGCGTTTCCCCGCGCCAACTCTGTGGGGGAGGGGTGCCGCGATAGGGGCAGGGTGAGGGCGACTGAGCGGCATCGAACGCTGGTACTGAGGACGGCCCTCGTCGGTCGTAGCCAACCGGTAAGGCAGGGCCCGGCGCCTGCCTCAACCGCCCACCCTGCAAGCTTTTAGACAGTGACGACATCTTCACTGTGCAAAAGCTCGCAGCCGAGCCGCCGCCCGCCAGGCCTGCCGACCTGCAACCGACTGTATCCAAAGACCAGTGCCCGGACCCCTGGCCAAGCGCGTCGGGCTGTTGCAGACGATGCGCTTGGCGGTGCGGCGGGCCATCAGACCCTCCCCACCGTGCTGTCCGCCCCACCGCGAAAGGGGGCGTCACCCGCAGGGCGGAGGCGCGGGCGGGGCGACCCAGCGCTGTCTCCGCCCAAGCCCCACGCCGCCCCGCCCGCGTCTCCGGGCGCAGAGGCCGGCAGGCCGGCGCGCCTAGCACCCGGTCCCGCGAAGCGGGATTCGCCCATCCTCCTCCGCTTCTGCCGGAGATGATCCCCCGGCGAAACGTCTGCGCCGCTCCCAGATCAACCCTGGCCAAGCCGGCGAAACCGCCGTAGCCTACGGCCTAGACCCCGCCCGGCGCAGGGTCAGGGCCGTGGCGAAAGACGCCATCGGCGCCGTTCTGGAAGATCGCAGCTGGGTCTACGACGGCCAGCTCCGGGTCATCGCCGAAATCAACGCCAGCGGCGCGCTGCGGGCGCGGTATCTGTACGCGAGTTCGGGGCATTCGCCTGACGTCGCGGTGACTTTCGACCCCAACACCGGTGAAGCATCCGGCAGCTACCTGCTGGTCCACGACCAGGTCGGCAGTGTGGTGCGGACGGTGGATCTCGCCACCGGCCTCGCGGTCGAGGCGGTGGAGTACGACCCCTGGGGCGTGGCGACGGTGTCGCCTGGCGGAACCTCGGTGCATCCCTTCGGCTTTGCCGGCGGGCTGTGGGACCGGCGGACTGGGCTTGTGCGCTTTGGCGCGCGTGAGTACGACGCTGGGCTGGGTCGGTGGTTGGCGCGGGATCCGATTGGGTTTGCTGGTGGGTGGAATCAGTATGGGTATGTGGGGAATTTGCCTGCTGACGCGGTCGATCCGACAGGACTGGTGATTGTCATGGTCTACAATCGGGAGTCAGGGCTCATCTACGGGTTCGACTTTGACACCATGGGCGGCTTCATCGTGCCCGCGGAGTCCGGCGGCAAGCCGATTGGGGCGCCAATCCCACCAGGACCCTACGAGATCCTCCGTACGCCGCGCCCAGATTTTTTCAGGCTGGACCCCCTCGACGCGCAACCGCGCAACGACAGGTGGGATTGCTCTTGCGATGCCGACGGTCGCGACCTTTTTCGACTACACAAACCGGGTCGAACGATCGGATGTGTTGCGGTCAAGGGAGACCGTGACTGGGCTAGACTGCGAAATCTCCTATTGAACACTGGTAAGCAAGATGCACCAGTGCCCACCCCGTGGTGGAAGTTCTGGGCACCATCTGCGGAGCCGAACCAGTCGCACGGCTGGTTTTTCGTTCCATGATCGGCCAAATTCGCGCACTGGGTTGCGTGCGCGCAGGCGTGCGGCCTGCGGTGGCCGTCGTGATGCTTGCTGGCTTCATGAGGGTCGAACAGGCCTGGAAGTCAGCGCAGACAGCGACAATTGTACTTGCTGAGTTCCTCGGCGCCGAACTCGCGGTCGCCAGCATACGATGCTGCTTCCTGCTTGGGGTCCTGCGCGTTGGCGCAATTGCGATGCGTCTACCACAATCCTGCAGAGATACGCCAATCTTTATAGGAGTTGCGGCGTTTTCATTGGGGTTGACTACGGCGACCGCACTGGGCGCGCTGACGATCTCCCTTCTGCGCACACATACCGCGTACCCGGCTGCGGTCGGCGGTCTGTTGGCCTTCGGCGCGGCGGCTCTGCTCTGGCCTTGGAGTTTTCGCTGGAGAGAATCCAATTTCTTCAGGTTGTGGAGTGCTTACAGGCAGACAAGCTGGTCTCCGATGACGCGCGCAGGTCGCCGTGAGCAAACCGCCACTGGGCGGGCGCAACCGCTTGCGCTGTCCATGGCCGTTCTTGCTGCGCTCTCGATTTGGGTCTGCGGGATTGTCGTCGTGGCGGACCGCGGCGCGCTGCGGCTCGACGTGCTGTTCAGCTTCGGCGTACTTGCCGCTGCAGGACTGATCATGGGTGGCCTGGATCTGGGCGCGAACGCGATGGGGGAAACGAGATGGCGGCGCGGCATTCAATTGATGGGTGCAGGCGTCGCGTTGACAGCAGGGCTTGGGCTGGCTTGGGAGTTGGGTAGGTGGCCCCCGCCGTTCTAGCTAACCGAACTGCGTACAATTGGCACATCTAGCCGGAAACGGTTGCGCAAGCGCGGCCGCCGCAGATCTGCCCGGGCCGAAACATCCGCGTCCCACCGGGATCAACGCTGGTGCTGCCGTTCGCCAGAAGCTCCGACCGGACGGCGGTCATGCTGCGGCGCGTGCCGCTTGGTCCAGGTCCACGCCGGCCGTCGCCGTACCGCCTCAGGCCCGCAGCCTTGCCAATACCACCCCTCGCTCATACCCTCGAAACCGCGCCATAGCCGGCGCCCGGCGCCTGCCTCAACCGCCCACCCTGCAAGCTTTTAGACAGTGACGATATCTTCACTGTGCAAAAGCTCGCAGCCGACCCGCCGCCCGCCAGGCCAGCCGACCTGCAACCGACTGTATCCAAAGACTAGTGCCCGGACCCCTGGCCAAGCGCGTCGGGCTGTTGCGCATGATGCGCCTGGCTGGCCGCCGAGCCATCAGACAATCGCCACCGTGCTGTCCACCCCACCGCGAAAGGGGGCGTCACCCGCAGGGCGGAGGCGCGGGCGGGGCGACGCAGCACCGTCACCGCCCAAACCCCCGCCGCCCCGCCCGCGTCTCCGGGCGCAGAGGCCGGCAGGCCGGCGCGCCTAGCACCCGGTCCCGCGAAGCGGGATTCGCCCATCCTCCGCCGCTTCTGCCGGAGATGCTTCCGCGCCGAAACGTCTGCGCAGCGCCCAGATCAACCCTGGCCAAGCCGATGAAACCACCGTAGCCTACGGCCTAGACCCCGCCGGGCGCAGGGTCCGGGCCGTGGCGAAAGACGCCATCGGCGCCGTTCTGGAAGATCGCAGCTGGGTCTACGACGGCCAGCTCCGGGTCATCGCCGAAATCAACGCCAGCGGCGCGCTGCGGGCGCGGTATCTGTACGCGAG
>JBIKTV010000251.1:0-8276 GCA_044347905.1 Myxococcota bacterium | reverse complement strand
GCCCCCGGATCGCCCGGCTTGGGCCCCAGCGCCTGGGCCAGCCCTTGGTTCAGGTGGCGCATTTCGTCCAGGGCCTGGCGCGGCTTGCCTTCGCGCAGCAGCCGCCGCACCTCCGCCAAGCGGGTGCGCTGCTCGCCCAGATCGCGCGGCAAGCCAGCCAGGGCCGCCGGAGCATTCAGGTGCTCATCGGGCACCAGCTGGGCCTGCTTCTGCGCTTGGGCCGCGAGCCGGTCGATCTGGCGCTCCAGCTCCTCCGCGAGCCGCTCCGCCTCGGCTTGCAGGGGTTTGGCGTCGTTGTTCGCCAGTTTCTCTAGGGTCGTCAGCAGTTTCTGCTGGATCTCTGCCAGGCGCTGGGCCTCGCGCACCAGCAGGGCCTCCTGTTCATCGCGGGCCAGGGCTGCCAGCGCCGCCACCGCCCTTTCCTGCGCGGCGATTGCCACGGCGTGAACCCGCTGCAGGGCATACAAATCGCGCAGTTCTGAGTAGCCGCCGGCCTCACTGCCCGTGCGCGCCAACGCCTGGGCTTCTTCGCTCAAGGCCTCGTGCAACTCGCGCTCAATGGTGTCGAGGTCCATCAGCGTCCGCGGCTTGGCCACCACGTCGTCCGCCAAGAGCTGCTTGCAGGCGCGCAAACCGTCCATCGCCTGCTGTTCTTGGCTCGCCAAGGCGGTGCGGGTCTTGAGCGCGGCGGCCAGTTCGACCTTTTGACCCGCGGGATCCTGTTCCAGCCGGTCGGCCAGCCGCAGGGTCCACACATCCGCTAAGGCGGCGATCGCGTCCAGCACGCGGCCGTGGTGGCGCTCGGCAGAGAACATGCGAATCCGCAGCTTGTCAGAGGTGCCTTTTCGCGCTGAATCAAAGGGATTGGCGTCGCTCGCCTCCAAGTGGAGCTGGGCCACTTCGCCGGGGCGCAGCTGCAGCGTATCGACCGCCAAAGCCTCAGCGATCGCCGCGCGGCGATTCCCGGGTGGCAGGGTAACGGGGCGCCGCTCCAAGCCATTTCCTGGCCGCGTGACCACCAGATCGACCTGCAGCAGCCCCAGATCGTCCTCCACTTCGCCGCGCACCGTCAGGGTCTGGCCGGGGCGGACCTCGATCTCGTTGGACGTCTCCTTGAGCGACGCCTTGGGCGGTTGATCGGCGGTGACCTTCAGTTCGCGCCAGCCTGCTTCGCAGAACAGTTGGCCGCTGGCGTCGCGGCCCCAGTAGCGGTACCGCACCGTCTCCAGCAGCGTCAGCTGCCAAGCGATCGCCCCAGGGCCTGGCGCCGCCTTGGCGCCCACCGCCCGCTTGGCTGCCGTCCGCGCCGCGGCAAATTCCCCCGGCTGCTGGGCCACCGGCTGGCGTTCGCTGCGCGGCTTACCGGGGCCCGTGGCCTGCACCTCTACGGAATCGATCTGCAATTCCGCCAGCGGCAGCGCGCTCAGGGTCAGGCGACTGCCGCGCAGGGCCGCTATCTCGCCGCCGTCCTCGCGGCGGTTTTGCACCACGGCTGCGGCGTAGTCCGGCGCTTGGGCGTCGATGCGCTGGTCGCCCACCAGGGTGCCCACTTCCTTGGCCTGCTGCGCGGTGTCGACGGGGGCCGTAAACCACTGGGCCGTCTCTAGCGGCGCCCGCAGCGCCACGACCGCCATCAGGGCCAAAAACAGCCCGAGCCAGCCGCCGTAGCGCTTGCAGCGCAGACCAATGGCCGAGACATCCGCTTGAAGGCCGGCCACTTCAGCACTGGCGTGCTCCAAGGTCGCCACCAGCAGCAGCGGCGAGCCCAGCTGGCCGGCCTGCGGGCCCCCTGCCAGCACCTGATGGGCCAACTCTATGCCGCTGCGCAGCAATTCCCCGTCCGCATCGGCGTGGCGCTGGGCCCTGACCGCGGCCCACGTGGCCAGATCGCGCTGTTGGCGAAAGCGGTGAATCGCCATCACCAGCGCTGTCCCCACGGCCGGCGGGATTGCCGCGCGGACCACCAAATAGCCGGCGCCGACCATGCGCTGCAAAAACAGCGAGGCGGTTGCGGCGATCGCCACCACGGCAATGCCGGCGACGGCGCCCAATAGCACCGCCTCTACGCCGACCACCCAGCGCCAGCGGCCGCGCAGGAGCCACAGGCGGTGGAGAAGGGCGTCTGCAGCGCGATCGGCATCGGTGCGCAGGGAAAGGCCCACGGCTCTGCGGGCAGGTACCGGCGGCCGGCCCACGGCAATTTGCGCCGCAGGGGTGGCAGCGGCGATCGGCCGGGGTGCATCTTGGGCAGGGGGCAGGGCCGTCATCAGCGCTGGGTGCTCCGGTCGGGCCCCTACGGGCGCGGTGCGGCCGACAAACTGCCGAGGGCAGGCGGGCTTGTCAACCCTTAACAAGCTGCCGTTTCCCCGCCGTGGCCGCGGCGCTGCCAGTCTCTTTGCCCCTGCCGCTCCGGCCAAAAGCCCGGCAGAACCTTGACCCAAGGGGAGCCGCGTGGTACGAAGCGCGCCGCAGGACTAGGGTGCCGCCGAGGCGTCGTCTCCAAAACCTGCAGAAAATCAATCAGATGACCTTTGCTTGCCGTTGCCGTCTTCAGTCGCCAGCTCCCATTGCCGTCCCCGCCTTCGCTGCCGCTCCTGAGTTACACAATCCAACGATTGCAACGACTTCAGAGCGATAGCGCCTCGGCGCAGCCCCCCAGGAGAGAGCCTTTTCCCGCCCATGCGTGACCTCCCCGCGATCACCCAATCGGCCCTGCGCTGGCACTTGCTGGCGGTAGCGGCGTTCTGCGCAGTGGCCTCTGCCCTGCAGCAGGGCGCGTGGCTGACGGGCTTGCTGGCCGGCGGGGTGATCGGCGCGGCCAATCTGTTGGCGCTCGGCTGGCTCGGCAAACGGCTGATGAACGGCGATCCGTCGGCCAAGATGCGCGCGGCGCTGCTGCTCGCCCTGAAGATGGGCGTGGTCGGCGCTGTGGTGATCGGAGCTCTCGTCTTTCTCCAGCCGCATCCGATGGCGCTGCTGGCCGCTTTTACCGCTGCCCCCGCTGCCTTGATGGTGGCGGCTCGCGCTGCGATGAACGCCCCAGCCGCGCCCGTCGCCACACCGGCTCCCTAGCCTGTCCGGAGGAACCATGGTCTCTCAGTCCATCCGCCGTCTGATCGCTCCGCTTGCGGTGGCGCTGTCGGTGTGGAGCATTGGCGCCGTTGGGACCGCTTGGGCCGAAGGCGAAGCCCCCGCTCACGCCGCTGCCGCCGATCACGCTGCTGCCCCTGACCACGCCGCACCAGCCGACCACGCTGCACCTGCCGAGCACGCGGGCGCTGCGGGCCACGCCGTTCACGCCGACCATCCCCACCCGGAACCGTACACCTTTTTGTCGATGATCCTTGGCAAAAACGCCGATCACGACGGCCATGTGGAACTGCGCACCTGGTTTGAGCACCAGTTCGCCGGCACCGCCCTGGAAAAGACCTTTATCGACAAGAAGACCCTGCGCGTTGAGGGCCACCTGACCCACGTGTTCTTTGCCGCCGTGGCCATGCTGCTGATCCTGGCGATGGCTTTTGCCGCGCGCAGCCGCCTGCAGGCCTCGGCCGATGCCGGGGTGCTGCCGGAGCGCAAGCTCGGCGCGCTGCTGTTCTTTGAAGTGCTGGCCGGCGCCGTGTGGGACATGATGAAAGGCATGATGGGCGCTGAAGAAGCCCGCCGGCATTTCCCCTTGGTGGCGACGCTGGCGACCTACATCTTTGTCATGAACGCCCTGGCGCTGCTGCCGTTTGGCGCGCCGGCCACGGACAACTTGAACACCAATATCGTCATGGGTCTGACGGTGTTTGCCGCGACCCACATCTCGGGCATCCGCGCCCAGGGCGTGGTCAACTACGCCAAGCACTTTGCCGGACCGATTCTGGCGCTGGCGCCGCTGATGGTGATTATCGAAGTCATCTCGCACGCGGTCCGGCCGGTGTCGCTGTCTCTGCGTCTCATGGGTAACATGTACGGCGACCACAAGGTTATGGAAAACTTCCTGAATTTCCATATCCCCCTGGTTCCTCTGCCGGTCATGTTCCTGGGTCTGATCGTGGTCATCGTTCAGACCGTGGTGTTCACGCTGCTTTCGACGGTGTACCTGTCGATGGCGGTAGCGCACCACGACGACCACGGCGATGGTCACGCGGAAGGTCACGGTGACGGCCACGCTGACGGGCACGCAGCCGGAAAGCCGGCCCACGGTCACCCCTGAGTCATCCCTAAACGCGGGCGGAGCGGTTCCGCCTTGCCACCCCCGAGACGGCTGCGGCCGTCCGTTCCTGGAGGAGTCCCATGAAGTTCAAGCGCAATCTGGCGGCCGCCCTGACGTTCGTCGCCACCATGCTGTTCGCCAGCGCCGCTTTCGCCGCCGACGGTGGCGCGCCCGACAATGAGTTCACGGTCAAGGCCGCCATCGCTCTGGCCACCGGCCTGGGTCTGGGCATCGCCGCCGTCGGTGGCGCGCTCGCTCAGGGCAAGGCCGCCGCCGCCGCTCTGGAAGGCATCGGTCGCAACCCGGCCGCCGCCAAGGAGCTCTTCACCCCGATGCTGCTCTCGCTGGCGCTGATCGAGTCGCTGGTGATCTACTCGCTGGTGATCTCGTTCATCCTGTCCGGCAAGCTCTAGGCCTTAGGGTCTGCTGTGCTGGCGCCCCAGGGGAGGCCAGTCAAGCACCTGAACTGCAAGCTGGAACCGCGGGGGGCTTGACGGCGCCCCGCGGTTCGGGCTTTTTTGAGGACAGCGAGGATGTGAAGGAACGGACGCTCAGAGTGCTTAGAGGACGAAAAACTCAATGCTGCCTCTAGCGGTTCCTGCACATCCGGAATACTTTCACAGGCTCTGTGGCGCCAGCCCGGCGGCGTCGGCGCGTTTTTGTGCCTGAGGTGAGCAACAGCCGCATGAGTCGAACCCAGTCCAGCGCAGGTGGAGCCCAAGTCCTGGTGGTGGCAGACGATCCGGTCGAAGCGGGCATGCTCGCCCTCGATCTGGTGCAGGCCGGCGTGACCGCCCAAGCGGTGCGCGACGCCGAAACGGCCGTGGAACAGCTGTTGGCGCTGGGACTCACGAGCGGCGTGGTCGCGGTCGTGGTTGCCGCTCACCGCGATCTCGCCCAGACGGTGGCGCTAAGTGAGCGCCTCGCAGGCCTGCCCAAGCCGCCTGCGTTTATTGCCGTCGTCCTGCGCAGCCAGCGCGACGCCGCGGTCAAGCATATTGACGACGACGGCTGGACCGGCGTGGCCGTTCGCCCTGTGAACGCAGAGGAATTGGTCGGGCTCGTCCACCACGTCGCCAACAGTGACGAGCGCGCCCACATTGAAATTCGCAGCGGCGAACTGCAGGAACAAGGCCTGTTGGACCTGCTGGGCGGGCTCATTGAGCGCATTCCGCGCCCAGGCCTGGGCAAGTCCGCGGTGATCTCGCTGGTCTCGGCGGCGCGGCGCGGCACGATCGCCCTTCTAGACGGCGAATTGGTTCACGCCGAAGCGGACGGCGAGCTGGGCCGCCACAGCCTGGAGCGCATGGCCTGCTGGCGGCGCGGCACCTGGCGGCTAGAAATGGCCAAATGGAGCGGTCCGTCCAGCCTCTCCGGGCCGGCGCTCGCGCTTTTTGCGGTGGCCCAGGAGTACGCCCGGCGGGTCGAAGAGGCCCGCCAAAGCCTGCCCTATACGGATTGCGTGTGCTCTGTGCGCTGGGAGAGGGTGCGGCCGCTGCCGGTGGTGGCCGAGTCGCTCTTTCGCCGCATCGCCACGGGCCAGGTGTTGGGCGAGGCCCTCGCGGGCGAAGGCGACGACGAGCTCGAGGCTTTTGCCGCCTTGGAGGCGCGCTTTCGCCGCGGTGCGGTGGTGCCGCAGGTGGAGACCGGGCCGCGCGCTGCGGAGGCGCCGACCCCTGGGGCCTTGGCCGATCTGGGCCCGCGCCCGCCCACAGAGCGCATTGGCATCGCCAATTCCCACGACACCGCCGCGATTCAGCGCAATCTCACGCCCCTTGGGATGGTGGATTCCTCCGCGCTGCCCGATCGCCGCCACAGCCACCCCACCACCCACGTCTACCGCGTCGGCGCGGACAACAACTATCAGCCTACTGAAGTGCCTGATCTAGGTGCGCTTTCGTCGCCCAGGCCGCCGGCTCCGGTGTCCGCGACGATGTCCACGCTGCCCGACCGCCATGCCGCCCCCACCGCGGCTCCTCTGGCCGATCGGCCAGCGGCCACCCGGGCACCTACGCCTTTGCATACGGGCGGGATCGGCCGGCGCGCGCCGTCGTCGCTGCTGGCTGTGGCTGCGCGCGGCGATTCGGGGCTCAGCGGGGCCCAAGGGCGCAATGGCCCGATTTCAGGGTGGTTTGGTGTTCAGCCGGCCGGCGAGCAGCGCTTTCCGGAGACGGAGTCGACCTACAATCCGCGCCACGGCAGCAGCACGCGGGTTCAAAAGGCCAGCGCCGTGCCGGGGGATGACCGGCTGTCGGCGCGCCATCAGTCCAGCTCCACGGGTTCAGCCGACCAGCGCGTCGCCGCGCGGCCCTACGCGTGGATTCCGGCGGCCCAGCTAGAAGAAGAAGCGCCTGAAGCGCCGCCGCCCAAGCCCTTGGCGATCCTCCAGCCCAAGAATTGGCCATGGGTCATGCTCGCTTTGGTCGCAATGGCCGCGGTTGTGTGGCTGGCCATGCCGCGGGCCAAAGACGAGACGCAGGTGACCGCGGCGCTGCAACCGTACCTCGCGGCGGTGGCCCTGCTAGACGGCGGCCACGGCGAAGAAGCCTTGCGGCAACTCAGCGCCCAGGCGGCGGATCCCAACGCGGTGGCGGAAGTGCAACTGCACCTCGCCGTGCTCCATGCGGAAGCCCACCGCGCAGAAGAGGCGCGCAAGGCGCTGCAGAGCTACCTCGCCCATCCGCAAGCGCGCCACGCGGAGCGGGCCAAGCGCATGTATCAGCAATGGTTTGTCGCGCCAGCTTTGCCCGCCTCGCCGCCGCAGCCCAGCGTCGCCCCCGTGCCGGGGCAGGCCTCGCCGTCAGGCCAGGGCTAGGCGATGGCCCACCCGCCGCAATTGCCGGGCCCCGTGCTGGGCCTGGAGTCTTCTTGCGATGAGACCGCGGCGGCGCTGGTCTGGCGCGGCCAAGTGCTGTCGAGCCGGGTCGCCAGTCAGGTGGCCTTGCATCAGCGGTTTGGCGGCGTGGTGCCAGAGGTGGCCGCGCGCAATCACCTGCTCACGGTGCTGCCGGCGCTGGAGCTCGCCCTCGCCGATGCTGGCGTGACGCCTAAGCAATTGGCCGGGATCGCCGTGACCAACCGCCCCGGCCTCATCGGCGCGCTGCTCGTGGGGGTGCAGACCGCCAAAGTGCTCGCGTACACCTGGGGGCTGCCGCTCATCGGTGTGGACCACATCCGCGCCCACGCCTGGGCGGGGTTTTTGCGCCACCCTCAAGAGAGCCAGCCGCAGCCCCAGAAATTTCCCTTGGCGGCGCTGGTCGTTTCGGGCGGGCACACCAGCCTGTACCGCGTCGATGGCCCCGACGAGTGGAGCCTGCTCGGCCGCACCCTGGACGACGCCGCCGGCGAAGCCTTTGACAAGTTTGCCAAAATCTTGGGCCTCGCCTATCCCGGCGGTCCGGAGGTGGATCGCCTGGCCGCCTTGGGCAACGCCTCTGCCGTGGCTCTGCCGCGCGGCATGTTTGGCCGAAGCGACGGTGCCTACTCATTCTCCGGCCTCAAGACCGCGGCGCGCCTGCAGATTGAGAGCATGGGGGGCGCGGAGGCCATTTCAGAGTCGCAGCGAGCGGACCTCTGCGCGGCCTTCCAAGGGGCGCTGGTCGAACAGACGGTGCGGGTGACGCTCGAGTCCCTGCGCCGCCACGGCCTGCGCGACCTCCTTCTCTGCGGCGGCGTGGCGGCTAACCAAGGCCTGCGCAATGCGTTTGCTGTCGCCTGTGGCCGGGCGAGGGTGCGCTTCTGGCCGGTGCCCGTGCGGTGGTGTGGCGACAACGCCGCCATGGTCGCGGCCCTGGGCGAAGCGCTGCTGCAACACGGTCACCGCGACGACCCGCGGCTGCTCGACGCCCAGGCCACCGGCGAAGTCCGCCGCGCCGCGGCCGCTGCATCCGCTGCATCCACCGCATCCGCCGCATCTTCGTCTGCCGCCTCGGCATCTCGCTCTTTGGCACCTCCTTCCTTGAAGCCCGCTTCTCCGCCCGCCAGCCGTCCGCAAAGGCAACCATGACCCGCCCCGCTCTGGCCCCCAACAAAAGCCTTGGTCAGCATTTTCTCCACGATCAGAAAGTGTTGCGGC
>JBIKTV010000250.1:0-8278 GCA_044347905.1 Myxococcota bacterium | reverse complement strand
AACCGCTCCTCCACCTGCCCCGCATTCGGCCTAGCCAACTCCTCGGCAAAGCCCCGGTAGAGCTTGCGGAGCTCGTCCTCCGACAGATCAGCCCAGCAGTGCGGCACGGCCAGCGGCACCTCGACCATGGTTTCGTATTCAGAATCCTCCTTTGCGCCGTCGACCAGCCGCAGGGAATCGCGAGAGCGCTGCGTCTGATTCACCTTGCGGCCGATGAGCTTGGTGCCGTACAGCAGCGCGTCCACTGCCGAAGCGCCGGGAAACTGCGCGGGATGATGGCAGATATCCGCCTTGATCGCCTGGCCCATGATGTACTTGAAGCGCGTGGCGACCGTCGCCGCGTCCCGCGTGACCATGCAGACCTTGGCCCGGCGCCAAAATGTGCCGATCCGGCCCTCGGACTCATTGGCCAGGCGCGCCAAATTACCGTGTAAATACGAGAGGAAGGCGGTCATCTGCGCCGGCGACGCAAAGCCGTAGAGCCCGTGGTAGTGATTGCTCATGAAATGAAAGATGAAAATCGCTACGCCAGTCTTGTCGACGCCTTCCGCAAAGAGGCCGCAGATGCGCTCGCGGAGTTCAATGTCATTGGGATTAAACAAAAAGTCGCCATTTTGGGCGCGGATGGTCACTTCGCAGTAGAACGCGGGATTGTAGATGCGCAGTCTTCGCACGGCCGACCTCAGCCGGGGCGGATTTTGCCCCTTGCAGAGTTATCGGCAGCTGCCGACTTTTCCCGCGGCAGCGAGCGAAAATAGTTTTGGGTGGCGGGCCAAGCGGGCCTGGCGGTGGCCGGAGGAGTGCGGGGGTGATGAGCAAATGCTGAGCAATATCAATGATCAGACAATAGCCATGCTACTGCCGGACGCTGCCCGGGCGGGGCGAGGAGCCCGCGGGATTCGCCGGATCGCCTTGATCACCGTTGATCGCTGCCCGACACTCCCCTGAAAGCAAGCGCCATTCGCGCGGCTACCGGTAAGCTGGTGCTCAACCGCCGCCAATCCGACGACCAACAGGTGAAGAAGCAAGAAAGCCTGAAAAATCAATGATCAGACAAGTGCCTGGCACCTGTCGGGCAGCACCTGTCGGGCACCTGTCGGGCGGCACCCGCTGGTGAGGCCCTTGGCGGCGCACGCCCCAGACTCTCTCGCTGCCTTTGGGGCGACGGTTCCGGACCAGACTGCCTGGCTCGACGAGTCCCTTCGTTCCAAACATGCCTTTCGTATCAACGAAGTCATCTTTCAGTGTAGACCGAAACGAGCGGCCGCTCTTGCTCCCGGGGTGCGGGCCCGCTACGGTGGTCGGTGGGGACGCAACCGACCAGAGGTGCGAGCGCAGACGGACCACCGGGGGGCGGGTCGCGCCTCGCCAGAACGTTGCGCCGCGGGTGGGGCGTCATGGCAATGCTAGGTGGTGGTCTGCAGATTCGCAGGGCGGGGAGCCGGAGAGTTCGGCTTGGCGCATGGCTGTGCTGGTTGGCGGTCTTGGGCGCGGCTGTGGCGTGCGGTGAGGCCGACCCTGAGCCCGCAGCCGTCAAGACCGATGGCGGCAGCGGCGATGGCGGCAGTGTGGACGGCGCGACCGCCGATGCCTCCGGCCACGGCGACACGGCCGCGGACGGCGCCACAACTGATGCAGCGCTTCAAGATTCCGCCGTTGGCGATTCCTCGGAAGCTGACTCGGATGCCAGCTCTGGGCCGGACGGCGCCGATGGCAGCGACACCGCGGCGTTGCCTTGCTCTCCGACCGCAGAATTGTGCAACGGCACGGATGACGACTGCGACGGTGCCACCGATGAGGGGGCCCCATCCGCCGCGGGCCTCTGCGACGACGGCAACGCCTGCACGGAAGATTTGTGCCTTGGCATCAGCGGTTGTGGGCACAAGGCCGTCGCGGACGCCACCCCCTGCAACAGCGCGGGCAGCGCCATTTGCACCGCGGGCAGTTGCGCTTGCAAGCCCGGCCTAGGGGGCAGCGTCGACCAGTGCAGCGACATCGACGAATGTGCGGTGGCCAACGGCGGATGTAGCTCAAACGCTACCTGCACGAATCAACTCGCGGCCCCAGCGCTTTGCCAATGTCTTGAAGGGTATTCGGGCGACGGCAAGAGCTGCAGCGAGGTCGATGAGTGCGCCGCCGGCCTAGCCAATTGCGCCACTCAAGCGACGTGTACCAACAGCCCCGGCTCCTACAGTTGCGCGTGCAAAGAGGGCTTTGCCGGCGACGGCAGCCTCTGCAGCGACATTGACGAGTGCGCGGTCAACAACGGCGGTTGCAGCGCAGTGGCCGGATGCGCCAATCAGCCCGGCAGCCCTCCGCAATGCACCTGCCCTGGGGGCTACAAGGGCGATGGCAAGACGTGCACCGATATCGACGAATGTGCTGTCAGCAACGGCGGTTGCCATGCCAGTGCGACCTGCGCAAACCAACTGGGCGCGGACCCCACGTGTACGTGCAACCAAGGCTTTGTCGGCGACGGCAAGAGCTGCAGCGACATCGACGAGTGCGCGATCGCCAATGGCGGGTGCAGCCCGGATGCCAAATGCGAGAACCAGTTGGGCGGGCCGGCCAAGTGCACCTGTAAGCCGGGGTTTAGCGGCGACGGCAAGGTCTGCGGTGACGTTGATGAATGCGCTGATGGATCCGCAGGTTGTGCAGCACAGGCCTCGTGCACCAACTTGCCCGGAAGTGCGGTCTGCGTGTGCAAAGACGGCTTTGGCGGCAATGGCAAGACCTGTAGCGCCACGGCCTCTTGCGCCGAAAGCAACGGCGGCTGCTCCGCAAATGCCACCTGCACCACCAGCGGCGCGGGCTTGCCAGAATGCACCTGCAAAGCCGGCTACAGCGGCAACGGCAAGCTCTGCCTAGACATCGACGAGTGTACCGCCGGCACGGCAGGCTGCTCAGGCGGCGCTGTGTGCCTCAATTTGCCTGGCAGCTCCAGCTGTTCCTGCAAGCCGGGCTTTAGCGGCGACGGCAAAACCTGCACGGACATCGACGAGTGCGCGACCGGCAAAGCGGGCTGTAGCGCCGACGCAACTTGCACTAATTCCGCGGGATCTTTTGGGTGCGCCTGCAATTCCGGCTACTCGGGCGATGGCAAAACCTGCAAGGACATCGACGAGTGCGCGACCGGCAAAGCGGGCTGTAGCGCCGACGCCGTGTGCAGCAACTCCGCAGGATCCTTTACCTGCAGCTGCAAGCCGGGCTACCTGGGCGACGGCAAGTCCTGCACGGACATCGACGAATGCGCCAGCGCCAACGGAGGCTGCGCGAAAGACGCCCTCTGCTTGAACCTGCTGGGAAGTCCGGCAAAATGCCAGTGTAAGTCCGGCTTTAGCGGCGATGGCAAGACCTGCACAGACATCGACGAGTGCGCCACCGCCACGGCCGGCTGCAGCGCCGCAGCCACTTGCAGCAACTCCGCGGGCTCCTTTGCGTGCACTTGCAACGCCGGCTTCCAGGGCGACGGCAAGAGCTGCAGCGACATCGACGAATGCGCTGGCGGGTCGAGCAATTGCGCCATCAACGCCTCCTGCAGCAATAGTCCCGGCGCCTTCAGTTGCAGCTGCAAGGCGGGCTTCAGCGGCGACGGCAAGACCTGCAGCGACATCGATGAATGCTCTGCGGGCACCGCTGGTTGCGCCGCCACAGCCAACTGCGGCAATTTGCCGGGGACCTTTCAGTGCGCGTGCAAGAGCGGTTACCAGGGCGACGGAAAAACCTGTAGCGATATCGACGAGTGTTCGGCCGGCACCGCGGGCTGTTCCAGCAAAGCCACCTGCAGCAACACCTCTGGCAGCTTTGGCTGCACCTGCAACGCCGGATTCAGCGGCGACGGCAAGACGTGCAAGCTCCTGCTGAGCGAGTTTGAGCCGGTTTACACCAAAGTGTTTGTGGCCAACGGCTGCAGCGGCTGTCACGGCATGTTCGGCGACGCCGAGGCCACCTACACCTGGTTGACGACCTCGCCGATGTGCGGCGGCAGCGCGGTGGTGGCGGGCTCGGCCGGCCAGTCGCGAATCCTCAACAAAACCCTGGCGTCCTTGCCGATGGGCAGCTGCGGCGGCGGCAAGATGCCCGCAGGATCAACGGGCTTGACTGGGGAGGCCGCGAGCTTGTTGCAGAACTGGATCATCGGCGGCGCCAAGCCCTGATCAAGCTGTTAGCCCCCTGCCATGCCCGGGGATGCGCGGCGATGAGCCGGTCTTTAGTAGTAGATTCGCGGATGTATTGCCCAGGTCTGGCCGTTGCAGCCTAGGTTCAGCGCGTCGGAACCGCCCGGGACTAGCGCTTGGCCTTGCCATACCCGGCTGCACATCGACCCGCTGCAGTTGAGCGGCCCCTGCCAGCTGCCTTGCGCGCCTGGCGCCAGCTCGATTTGGCAATTTCCGCTGGCAGAGACTGGGTTTCCGGCGGGATCAAGCGCTTGTACCTGCACCTGAACCGCCACCGAGCCGCCGGGAGACCAGCGCTGGCTCAGCTTGGCTAGCTGCGGCTCGACCCCAAGCAGCGCACCGCCGGCCTCTGGAACCGCGAGCTTCTGCACCCAGCCGCTGGGCCATTTGATCTGCAGCCCCTTGGCTTTTTCGCCCGCCCGCAGCGAAAACCGGCTCACCGGAGCGGCCATGCTCTGCGAGGCGGCCTGGACGCTGTGCTCGGCGTGGAGCAGCCGCTGGGTCGTCTGCAGCGCAAGCCGCGCCCCTAGGCCCCACGGATTGCTCAACTGGCCCTGCAGGCGCACCGCCAATTCAGCGCCCGGCGCCTGGAGATCGTTGCGATAGACCGCAGGAGGCACGCCTTGGCCGCCCAGGACCAGGTCTAGATCGCCGTCGCCGTCCAAGTCGCCCAGGGCCAGGCCGCGCGTTGGATGGTCGGCCGGCAGCCCCCATTTCGCGCTCACATCAGCAAAATGCCCTTGGCCATCATGGCGAAAGGCCACTGGCCTCATGCCGCCCGCGTCGGCCTTGAGCCAGGCGCTGTGGTCGTAGCCGTGGGCCAACAAGAGGTCGTGGTGGCCGTCGCGGTCCAGGTCGGTCCACGCCGCCGTCCACGCCACCATGGTCTTGCCCGAGGCCGACAGCGGCGCCCACAGGCCAGCCGTCAGCCCCGCCAGCGCGTAGGCGCCATTAGCCTGGCTTAACAGGTACTTATTGCTGACCTGGTTCCAGAGTTTCAGGTCCAAGAGGTCCAGCTGCGCCACCGACTTGCCCTGGGCCTGCCAGCCAAGCAGCTCGATTTCACTGAGCAAATAGTCCAATTGCCCGTCGCCGTTGACATCGGCCTGGGCCGCACCCATCGGACTGCCTGTCGCGAGGCCGGGGGCGGTAAAGGTCGGCGGCATGGGGGTCAGGGCGTAAGCCAGCGCCGCCTGTGGGCTTTGGCCCCTGTGCCAACCGATCCCGGGCTGCGGCGGACAGCCCTCAGGCATCGTCAGGAGGTCCATCGCGCCGTCGCCGTCCAGGTCGGTCTGCATGGTCGCCCACAGCGAGCCGGTGTAGCCGAGCCCCAAGGCCTTGGCCATCTCCGCATAGCCGCCGTCGCCCCGCGAAATCCACACCTGATAGCCGGGTTGCGCCGGTTCACAAGAAAAGAGGCTCGCGACCACGTCCAATAGGCCGTCGCCGTTGACATCGGCGGGCAGAAGGTGCTGGATTCGAGCGGGCTTAGGTGGATCCTGCAGCCCGGCGTTCTGCGCCAGGTAGCTGCCGTCGGTCTGGCGCACGAGCCGCAGCAGCTTGGACCCCCCCACCAGCAGGTCGAGCGGCTCTTGGGGGGCATTCGCCCGCGGCAGTGCCGCCAGACAGACCAGGGCTTCTTGGGTAAGATCTTGCAGAGTTTGGGTTTTCCACAGTCCAGGGCTCTGCTGCGTTTGCAGAATCAGCTTGTGCTGGCCATCGCTCCACGCCATGTCCAAGTCGCCGTCTGCGTCCAGATCCAACACCAGCGGTGTCGTTCCCGGCGGCTCAAGCAGCGGCGAACCCGGGTCGACCGGCCACAGCTGAAGGCCCAGCGTTGCGCTGATGTCGACAAAACCTCCAGATACCTGCAGTGGACTCGCCACCGAGCCCGGTGCGGCGAGCTGAGCGGTCACATCGGCGTTGGGCATGCAGGTCGAGCACACCGCAATCGTCGGCGCCTTGCACACCACAACCCCGCCCGGGCAGTAGCACGGCGCCCCTAAAGGCACCACCTGACCGGTTTGCGGGTGCTTGAGCCCCCAGCCCTCGTCGGTCTCGCCATCGCAATTGTTGTCGACACCGTCGCAGAGCTCAGGCTGATTCGCGCAGAGAGGCGTGGGTGGGGTGGGTAGCTCGGCAGCCGCGTCCGGAGCGATCGCGTCGTCGTCTGTGGAGTCGGCGGCGATGTCGCTAACGTCAGCGATTGCAGGGATGTCCGCTGTGTCGGCCGCGCTCGCCGTCTCAGCCGCATCGGCTAGGTCATCGGCACCACCGGCGTCAGTGATGTCTGAAACGTCAGCAATATCAGTGGTTTCAGGAACATCGGCAATGTCAGCCAGGTCGGTGGCATCGGCATCATCTGCGCTATCGGCATCAGGCACGCTATCGGCAGCATCAGCGACATCGCCCTGGCCATCCGTCCCAGCGGCCACGTCGGTGGCGGGCGTCGCATCTGCCGCCAGGGCCGCGTCGGCCGGGCCCAGGGCGTCGGTCCCTGCGTCACCCGCGGAAACGGCCGCAGCGTCGCTGGCCGCAGCCGTCGCCCCTTGCCCTTGGCCACAAGCGCTCAGCGCACTGACCAGCAGGGCAGCGGCCACTGGCCAGGGGTACAGAGCGGAAACAGCCACAGCGCGATTCTCCTTGGGTGGGGGGCCTGTATCCGCGGCGCGGGCCGGCTCAAGCCCTGCCAATTTGCCAGCCTCAGCGGCGCGGCGCTACTGGCGGCCGGCAATTAGGGCGTCCGGGGGTCCGCGCAAACTCGGATGCCCACGCTCACGTCGCGGAACGCAGCCTCCGGAGTCTCTCGCGCCGCCACCCGCGCCGAGTTGACATCAAAGTAGAAGCTTCCGCCGCGGGCGGCATGGCCCTGAGGTTCCACGGAATTACGTGTCCACTCAAAGACATTGCCGGCCATGTCGTCTAGGCCAAAGGGGCTGCGCGAAGCGGGGTGCGAGCCGACTTCGTCCGGGCCCATCGCCAGCGGATCCTTGGCGTGCGTCGCGTCAAAGTTTGCATCTTCAGGGCGCAATTGCCCACCGTGGGGGTAAGAGCGATCGTCGCCGCCGCGGGCCGCCCGCTCCCACTCCAGCTCTGTACATAGGCGAGCCCCGGGCAGACGTCCGGTCGCGGCCAGCCATGCGGCGTATGCTTCCGCGTCCGCAGCGGTTAGCCCGACCACTGGCATCTTGAGCCAATCGTGCGACGCAGCGCGCTTGCGCCCCGGATAGACGATCGCTTGGCCTTGCACCGCCGAATAGGCGCGGACCGTGGGCTTGTAGGTCAGGCGCCATAGGCCGTCGGCTTGCTGCACTAGGGTCAGGGCCCCTTCAAAACCGCCCACATGCACGGTGGGGGTGCGCTTTTCGCGCTCCTCAGAGGGCAGGGCGCTCAGGTACTGCAGATAGTCGCCAAAAGTCGTCTCGCGGCGGGCGATCAGGAAGGCCGCAGTGACCACAGGGTGGATCGGCACGGTGTGCAGAAAGCCCCGGCGCAGGCTGTCTTCTTCGCCACTGCCAAACAAGAAGCGCCCAGCAGGCACGTACGCATAGCCGGAAGGCACCTGCGCGGTCCTGGGCAACTCCAGCGCCAACGACAGTTTTTCGCCGCGACCCAGGGCAAACGGCAGGGTCATGTCGGCAAACCCGGGCCGCCGGGCGACCAGCCGATAAGACCCAGGCGGCAAAGACAGTCCGGCTCTGGGCCAGGGCAAAGGCAGCGCCAAGGCGGTCGGCTGCAGCAGCCCATGATTGTCCGCGGTATAGTGCTGCAGGATCAGCGTGGTATCGCTCGCTAGGCCGGCCAGCTGCACCTGGCCCGGCTGGGCAAAGGCCTGCTGGCGCTGGCCGTCTTCGTCGTACAACTGCAGGCGGTGCAGAAGCTCGTCTCGCGCCGGCAGGTCGTGGCGCTGCTCGGCAATCAGCGCCCGGGCGTAGAGGGAATCCGCAAAGAGGCTGCGCACATCGCCGCGCTCCGGATCCAGCTTCACCGCGGGCTCCAATTCCTGGGAAGCGCGGGAAGCTTCGGCCGCCTCTTCTGCGCGGGCTAGGCGGGCCTGTTGCCAAAGGGCCTCTGCGCGGTCTTTTTCGCGGGCGTCAAAC
>JBIKTV010000313.1:0-6940 GCA_044347905.1 Myxococcota bacterium | reverse complement strand
CCTTCCGCGTGGTAGCCCGCCGGGCAGACGACCTTGGTCTCGCCTTCGCAATTGGCCAAGGCGGCCAGCGACATCGCCGCGATGGCTGCGGCCCTGAGGCTGGCGAGCCAGCGCCTGCTGCTAGCCCTGCCCTGGCTGTCGTCTGCGCCCATGGCCACCTTCCGTTGGCGGACCGCGCGGCTGCGGCCCATGAGGAGTTCCCTTGTGGATTCTGCTGGCCGCCGCGGGCAAACGCAACTGGCGGGGAGGTACGGGGCGAGGATCCCCAAAGGGGGTCCAGAGCTCGCCGCGGCGCTGCCGGCCATGGAAGGGGTGACTTTGCCCAATTTGACAAGGCCAGAAGGGGGACATCGTGCAGGGCCGGAGCGCTTGCGGCCCACCTAGGAGGTGCGCACGGCTGCGGAGGCATAGGGGTCAGGCGAGGACGCGAAGGGTCGCGAAACCTCAGTTGTTGTTGGGCGAATCCCGCTTCGCGGGACCGGGTGCTAGGCGCGCCGGCCTGCCGGCCTCTGCGCCCGGAGACGCCGGCGGGGCGGCGGAGGTGTGGGCAAAGACAGTTCCCAATCGCCCCGCCTGCGCCTCCGCCCTTCGGGTGACGCCCCCTTTCGCGGGGCTGGCGGTCCAGCCTACAAGCGCAGCACGGTCACCGCCCGGCCGCTCGGCGTCGCCGCCTCCTGGTACTCACCGCGGGTCTCCCAGTCGTCGCCGCTCGGCGCGGTGGAGCGCGCGTCAAACAGCAGCAATGTCCCCGTCGCCAGCCCCAGGCGCTCCAGGTAGCCGTCGATCTGCTCTAAGCCCTTGACCAGCGGGTCTTTCTGCCCGTCGCGCCACACCTTGAGCTCCAGGGCGTGGCGGTCTTCGCCCGTCGGCATCCCCGCCGCGTCGACGCCGGTAAACCAGCGGATCAGCAGGTCCAGGCGCTTGCGCCCCAGGCCGTACTCGCGCTCGATGTAGCCGCCGCCGTTGACCAGGCGCTGCAGGAACGCCATCAGCACGATCTGCTGGGCAAATTCCGGCCAGGTCTGACCGCGGACCATCCACTCGCCGTTTTCGCGCCAAAAGGCCACAAAAGCCTGCAGCACACTGCGCAGGTCCAGGCGGCCGTCGGCCAGGGCCCAGCGGCGCTCCGGCACGTCCATGCGCATCTGGCTAGGCACGCTCAGCTCGCGCGGCAGGACTTCGCGGTAGATCGGGTTGGCGATGCGAATCATTTTGGCATCCCTGGCGATGAGGCCAAGGTCCGCACAGTATTCGATGTCGCGTTGGGGCACCTCAAGGGACATATCGCTGCCGTTGAGGATCGGCGCGATGACGGCGCGCACCCGCGGCTCGTTGAGCTTGTCTGCCAAGCTGTCCAAGTGCGTGCTGCGGCTGAGGATCAGCAGCTCCTTTGCCCGGGCGACGTGGGCGGCCTCGATGCGGCCCTGGACCTTGAGCTGGGTCAGGACCTGGTGCGCCAAAGCATTGACCAGCCACGGCTGGCCCTGGGTCAGCTCGTAGGCGAGCTCGATCGCTTCGGGGGCGAATTCCTGCCCTGTTTCCGCCGTGTGCTGGCCGTACAAGGCGGCGACGTCGGAGGCAGAGAAGCCCGCCATCGTCATCGACTCGGCCTTGACGTTAAACGGCGAAGCCGTGCCCAGGTGCGGCGAACCCCCTGCGGCGACTTTGTAATCGCGCACGTCGCGCAGGCCGATCAGCGCCACGGTCGAAGGCGCACCGCGCGGCCGGTTGGGGAACAGCCCGCGCAGCTGGCGCAGCACC
Organism: Myxococcota bacterium; assembly: GCA_044347905.1. GTDB lineage: Bacteria > Myxococcota_A > UBA9042 > UBA9042 > UBA9042 > SXRM01. The sequence goes on along the minus strand of JBIKTV010000313.1, from coordinate 5,179 downwards.
GAAATCAGCGCGTCGTTCTGCAGGGCATCGATTTCGTCGAGCAGCAGCACCACGGGCAGAGGGCAGCGCTCGCACCAAGAGCTGAGATAACTCGCCAGCTTATCGCCGCCGGCTTGCACGGACTCGGGCGGTGGCGGGCGCAGCTCCTGGGGCAGCCACAGGCCGGCGTTGCGGGCGATGTCGTTGACGATGACTTGCGAGGCGGTCTCGGGGTCATCGCGGTAGGGCTCGCCGGCTTCGCAAGTCGCCCACAGCGCGGCGTAATTGCCCGAGGCGGTCAGCTCTTGGGCCAGGGCGCGCATCGCCGTGGTCTTGCCGACCTGGCGCGGGGCGTGCAGGACGAACCAGGCGCGGTCGACGACGAGGCGGTGGACCTCAGGCAGGCGCGCCAAGGCGGAAAGCGTGTAGTGCCACTGCAGGACGTTTGGACCAGCGGTATTAAAGTGGCGGGGCATGGGCGGAGACCTCCGGCGGGCAAGATAGCACGCCTGGGATCGGCCGAGAACCGGCTCGGCGGGCGACGCGGCAGTGTCGCGCAAAGCGCCGAGGGTGGGAGATTTTCTCCAGGTTTCAGTGTATTGTGCGAGAAGTTGCGAGCGCAGGTTTTGGCCGGCTTGGGGCGGATGTCGAGGCGAATTGGGCGGGCGCTGGCGGTCGCGTCGTTTGCCCACAACACCTGCGAGTCGGAGGAAGCCTCCAGGCCGATGCGCGAACGATGCGAACCCGCAGGGCAGCGTCCGACGCTGCCGGCGCCGCGCCGGTCGCAGCGTGGTCGGCGCCTCGCCGACGCGCCCATATTCCTCACCAGGGTGTCCCTTATCGACCGCATCGCCCCCGCCGCAGTGCCCGTACGTCTCCCTGATCCCCAACATCACATGCGCTGTCGCTGCCCAAGGCATCCCCGGTCACCCACATCGCATACGCCGCAGCTCGCCAGGGTCACCCTCGCGCAGTCCGCTCCATCTACTGCGGCGCGACCGGCGCAACCTTGGCAGTCTTGGCAGCCACCTTGCGCGGCCGAAAGCACCGCAAGCCAAAAGCGCCAAACCTGCCCTGTCCCCACCGCCCCCACCGTGCTATCCGCGGCGCAATCGGTATAATGCACGGCCGCGGGAGGTCGCCATGCGCCACAGTGTTCCCTTCGTCCACCACTCGGTTCTTACCCTTGCTCTATGCGCCCTTGGACTCCTTGGCTGCGAGCGCATCCCGGATGTAGAAGAGCGCCAGGCCAGCGGCGACGCGTGGAGCTCGGCGGCCGGCCAGTACAACAAGACCTTGGACGGCGCGGCCCTGGACACCCAGGGGCTCGACATCCAGCTGGGCGACACCGGCGGCCTCAGCGATACCCAGCCCAGCGACACCAAGCCGGTCGACGCCATCGCCGATATCCTGAGCGATACCGCGCTTGTCGACGTGACCAAGCCCGATGCCGACACCGCCCAGCCAGACACGAACCAGCCCGATACCGCCCAGCCCGACGTGCCGACCTGGCCCACCGGCGCCCTGCAGGTGGTGAGCGCGTTTTCGCCCGACGGCAAGAACCTGCGGCTGCGCTTTAACAAACCGGTCAACCCGACCACCGCGGCGACGGCGAGCAACTACCTGCTGCTTGAGAACAACCAGGTGAAATCGGGGGCGATCACTGCGGCGAGCGTCGGCACCAACCCGATCTTTGTGACCCTGACCGTCAACCCGGCAGTGACGATCAACCCGGCGCTGACGTATATCGCCCAGGCCAAGAATGTCACCGGCTTTGACGGCGAAAAGCTCGACGCGGTCAAGAACAAGTCGACGATCAAGCGCACGGTGTTCGTCCACATCCTGTGGCACCAGCACCAGCCGACCTATCTGGACCCCATTGCCGACCAGCTGACCAGCCCGTGGGTGCGCAAGCACGCGATGAAGTCGTATTACGACATGGCCTCGGTGCTGGAGAAGTACCCGGACGTGCACCTGTCGATCAACCTCACGCCGGTGCTGCTCAACCAGATGATCCCGTACTACCTGGATCGCCTGGGTGAAAAGGACGCCAACGGCAAAGAGCTGTACATCGACCTCAAGAACAACACGGTCGACGAAGCCAAGTTCCTGGCCAAGTGGAAGGGCAAGACCGATCCGTGGGTCGATCTGCTGCTGGAGGATACCCCCGATCCCAAGACCGCGACGACCAAGCAAATTGGCTTGCTCTACGCCGATCCGTGGTCGTGCGTGTCGACCTCGCCGGTGCTGATGAACCGCTTTCCGGCCTATGCGGCGATTCGCGACAAGAACCCGGCGACCCTGACCCGCGAGGATCTGGCAGCGCTCAAGATCTGGTTTGAGATCGCGTGGATGGACCCGGACTTCCTGCTGGGCAAGGTCACGCTGGCCACCGGCGATGTCGTCGACCTGACCGACGCGATCCAGGCCTCGGCGCCGCAAAACGCCACGTTTACCCTCAAGATGCCCGGTGGGTTGGACGAAGCGGGGCGCATCGCCTGGTATGAAAAGCTGGGCAATCGCTTGGTGGCTGAGCAGTACAAGATCATGAAGGCGGTGATTCCGCTGCACAAGAACATGCACTACGACCCGGACACCCACGTGGGCCAGATTGAGATTACCACCACGCCGTTCTACCACCCGATTTTGCCGCTGGTGCAGAACACGGAGCTGATGGGTCAAGGGCAACCGTTTGATCCCAAACCAAATCCCGGCTTTAGCTATCCCAGCGACGCCGCCGCCCAGGTCAAGAGGGCCGTGGCCTACATGGAGTCGATTTTTGGCTTTAAGCCGCGCGGCATGTGGCCCGGTGAGGGCTCGGTGGCAGAAGAGGTGGTGCAGCACTTTGTCAACGCCGGGGTGCTGTGGGTGGCGACGGACCAGCAGGTCATGGAAAAGTCGGGGAATTACTCGGGTGGCGCGCCGGTGGGGCCGTTCTCTGTCGACATCGACAAGGCCGCGGCCGGCAGCGGGGGCGATGGCCAGGGCCGCCTGGGCGTATTCTTCCGCAACACCAACATGAGCAATGACATTGGCTTTAAGTACCAGGGCTTGACCGGCAAGGAAGCTACGGACGACCTAGTGGCCAATGTGCTGGGCCAGGCCCCCAAGTTTGGCGCGCCGGACCGGGTCATCACCCTGATTCTGGACGGCGAGAATGCCTGGGAGACCTTTAGCAAAGAACATGACGGCAAAGGATTTTTTCACGCCCTCTACAGCCGGCTGGAGCAGTTGCAGGAAGCGGGTGAGATCATCAGCGTCTCGGGCAGTGAGTACATCCTGGGCAATCCCAGCCGCAACGTGCCGGCCCATCCGCTGGTGGGGCTGCCGCAGCTGGAGCCGCTGTTCCCGGGATCGTGGATCGGCGGCAATTTTGGCATCTGGGCCGGCGAAGGCGAAGAGAATCAGGCCTGGCAGTACCTGCAGCAGTGCCGCTCTGACCTGGCCAAGTCCGGCTTGACCCAGCCCGATCCGCTGCAGCTGGCGCCCAAGAGCAAGACGTCGCTGGAGGGCGAGATCTGGTACGCCTTTGATGAAATCTACGCCGCCGAAGGCTCCGACTGGTTCTGGTGGTACGGCAGCGACATGACCTCGCCCAGCAATGACGACTCGCCGTTTGATGCGAATTTCCGCTTGCATCTCGCGGGGGTATACAAGCACATGAACGCGGCGCTCAAGCTGCAGGGCAAGGCAGAGATCGCCATGCCGGTGTTCAAGCCGATCATTCAGGCCAATCCGCAGCCGCCGCTGGGTCCGCTGGTGCCGGCGCCCACCCTGGACGGCTCGTTTGTGCCCAATGAGAGCGAGTGGTCGGCCAAGGGCGGCTTCTTCTTTGACTCGGACACGGCGGGCGCGCTGGCCAACCCGGACGACTGGATGGCGACGATCTACTACGGTTTTGGCAGCTTTGGCAGCAAGCCCGGGCTGTTCCTGGCGGTGCAGCACAACTTTGACCTGTCTGCCGCCAACAACGCCGGGCTGGGCATCTACCTGTCGCACAAGAAGATCCTCAATGTCGCGACCGGCGAAGTGCAGGAGAACCCGGCGACCATGACCACCCGCTACGGCGACACCATGGCGTGGAAGGGCAAGGGCGCGGCCAAAGAGCTGTGGATCGGCCTGTCCGGCGGCAAGGCCACCAGCGAGTGGCGGGCGTGGAAGACCGGCGTGACCAAGTGGACGGACATCGCCCCAACCACCTTTGGCGGCACCGTGGCCGGTCCGGTGAAGGGCGGAAAACTCCTGGAGATTTTCATTCCGTACACCGACCTGGGCATTGCCGAGAACGACCCGCTGGAGATGCAGCTGATCTTTGGCCAGGGCGGAAAAACCGTAGACTTTGCCCCGTCTTTGGATTCCAAGCTGCTGGTGGAGGATCCCACGGCGGCGATGTTTGTGACCTTCTCCTGCGACGCCCGCGGCACCCCGGCCGGCAATCCGCCGCTGGATTTGTACGGCAACCTGTGCACCCTGCCCAGCCAAGGCGGCATCGTATACATCGCGGGCAACGACCCCAAGCTGGGCATGAAGGCCAAGTGGGTGCCCAACAAAGTAGCGCTGCGCGACGACGGCAAGGAAGGCGACACCGCGGCCAATGACGGCATCTGGACGATTGTCCTGCCGTTTAGCAAGGGCACTTCGCTCAAGTACAAGTACACCGTGGGCAAGCCGGCCAATGAAGGCCAGTGGGGCTGCACAGAAGAATTCCCCCTGACCGAGCGGGGCTTAGATATCAGCAAGGATCCGACCAAGAAGAAGATGAAGGTCGCGGACATCTTTGCCGACCGCCCCACACCCAGCGGTACACCGGGGCCCAAGACCGTGATCACGGCGGAGTGATCGAACCAGAGGACCATGCCAAACAAGACCTTGGAGCGCGCCAGCCTGCTACCCTACCCTCCCGAGCAGGTTTACGACTGGCACGCGCGCCCCGGGGCCTTTGAGCGACTGGTACCGCCCTGGCAGCGGGTGGAGTTGCGCCGCTCCACTGGCGATTTTGCCCATCTTCGCGCCGAGTTGCGCACCTACCTGGGGCCGTTCTGGCAGACCTGGGTGGCCCAGCACAGCGACCACCAGCAAGGCCGGCAGTTTGTCGATACCCAGCAGAGCGGGCCCTTTGCCTCCTGGGTGCATCGCCACCGCTTTGAGCCGGCCGCGGCGGGCAGTCAGCTGGTCGACCGCGTGACGTATGCGCTGCCGC
>JBIKTV010000030.1:0-23440 GCA_044347905.1 Myxococcota bacterium | reverse complement strand
CAGGCTTGGAGGGCCCACGGGCCCAAGTCCCACTGCCAGGGATCGCGCAGCGGCTGGGCAAAAGCGCTGCCCACGGGCCGCCAATTCTGCAGTTCGGCGCCGGCGTGCAGGTAGGTGACCAACGCCAGAACGGCGCCAAACAGCAGAGGCAAAGCCAGTGCAGTGGGACGCTTGAGGGCCAGGCGACCGCTAGCCACCAGCGCCATCCCTGCGGTGGCAAGGCCGATCAGCGCAGGAGAGAGCCAAGGCAGCCAAGCCGGCTCACTGCTTCCCGCCAAGCCGTGACTGGCCAATCGGGCCACTGCGGCCCCTTCCGCCAAAGGAACCGCGGCAAAACTGACGATTTGCGGCGCGGCGCCGGCGGGGAGCCCCCACGGCAGCCACAGGAGCGCGACCGCCAGCCAAGCGCTGCCCGCCCCAGCCGGCAACGCCGCCGCGGCCGCCCAGGCCCCAGCAGCCACCAGCCCGCGCAACAGCGCCGCCGGATCGACCACACCCAAGCCCAGGGCTGCTTGGTCGAGCACGCCCGGGGCAACGGCGGCCAAAAGCGCAGCCGCGGCGCCGGTGATCGCCGCCCGGCCCTTGATGGTGGCCGCGGCGTCTGGGTGCAGGAACGGCAGAGCCGCTGAACCGAGGGCGATCGCAGCCAACAGCAAGCCGGCGTGGGCGGTATCTGCCCGCGAGACGAGGCCCGCGGCAGTTGCGGCCAGGGCGGCGGCTTGGACGGCCCGGCTGGGCGATCGCCAAGAGAGCAAGAGAGCAGCCGTACCGAGCAAAGGCAGGATCCGCAACAGGATTTGCGCGGCGTTCATGACTGCCTCCGCTTGGGGGTCATGGCGGGGCTGGCCACCACCGCCGCAGCTGCTGCCGCGAGGGCCAAGAGCCACATCCAGCTTGTGGCGGCGACGGGGGCGAACTGCAGGCGAACCACTGGTGCGGTGCGGACTTGGGCAGTCGGCGCGACCTTGGGGGCCAGGGGCGCGGCGGTCCAGAGTTGCGCTTCGCCCTTGGCCGGCAGCGCCAGCACCAAGGGCCCCGTGGAGCGGGTTGAAATCGGCACGAGGCGAGTCGCCAGCGGCGGCACATCCACGGCGCGGTCCGCCTGCAGCCGCACCAGGGCCGGAGGGCTCCCGGCGGCGGCGGGCCAGGTGGCGTCCCACACGCGGCTGCCAAGCGCAGGGCCAGAAGCCATCCAAGTCCACTGGAATCCGTCTTGCCGCGAAGGCCGGCCGGGGGCCAACTCCAGCACCCAAGTACGACCTTGGCCTTCAACTTTGCAGGACAACTGGTCAGCGGCGGCGCCGGCGAGGTTGCACTGGCCGGACCAAACACCGGTCGTGGGGGCAAGGCGTCCGGCATCCCCGGTCCAAGCCTGCACCGGCACTGCGCCCATTTCGATCGGCAATTCAATCAGGACTGGCTGGGCTGTTGGCGCCGACCAAATCGCCGCGGCCGCCGCAACTGCTGCCGTCGCCCACAGCGCCTGAGTAGCCATGGCCAGGGACGTGGGGGCCGCGCGCCACCGCACCGCCGCGACGGCGACCGCGGCGATCAGCCAGAGCACTAGCGGCAGCGAAGTCAGCAGGCGATCAAAGCCCAGCTCCGTGAGGGTAATGAGGTCAAGTCGAGCAAGTCCGTCGGCGGCGAGCAAGGGCGCGTGGCTCTGAGGCCACTGGCTGCCCAGCCACGCCAGCAGGGCGCCGCAAAGCAGCACAGCCACAGGCGCCGCGGGGTGCTGAAGGAGGCCGAGCGCTGCGGCCCACGGGCTGATCGCAGGGACGGCGGTCGTCGCTTCATCGGGCGGAGAAAGGGAGGCGGCTGAAGGGGTTCCGGGGTCGGCCATGGCTGCTCCACACAGAGCCTGTGAAAGTATTCTGGCTGTGAAAGAACACCCAATTGACAGCATTGGGTTTTTCGGCGCTCGCGGGCATGGAGCCGCCGTTCTTTTACATCCTCTCAGGGCGCCGACCATGGCCGGAGCGAGAGCGATCCACCGTGTAGTCCTTCAAGAAATTCAGCGATTCGCCGGTGTCTTGGAGGATAAAGCCGGGCTCCGCCAACCGCCGGTTAGGCGTCGACGAACTGAACGTTGACCCTTTCCTGGCGCACCAAGGCGGCGGCATGGACCAAGTTGCGCAGCGCTCTGGCCGTGCGCCCTTGCTTGCCGATCACCTTGCCCACGTCTTCGCGCCGCACCGACAACCGCAGCACCTTGCCGTCCGCGGTGATCTCCTCCTCGACTTTGACGTCGTCAGGAAAATCAACCAGTTGTGTAGCCAGATAGTGAAGCAGGTCGCGGGTCATGGGCTCGACCTTTTGCCGGTCCGCAGGGGGAATTCGGCTGGCGGTGCTGGGCGCCGCCGTCCCAGCGCGACCGGACGATCGCGTGGAGGTGCGGGCCGGAAGGGCGCGCCTGGCCCCGACGGCGAATTTGGGCCTGGCGGGCAGCGGCCCTGGGGCGAGGCGCGGTGGGCGGAACAGCCTAATCTGGCTGCCCTACCCTCAACGCCGACGGCGAGCGGTGGCGTTGAAACGATGGACTGCTGAAGCGGGCTTGAGCGGTGAACCCTGAGCGGCGGCGCAGAACAGCTGGCGCGGCCCTTGTGGGCCTTATCAAGCGCCTGGGGTGCGCGAGCAGAGCCGCGGCACCCGTTAGCTGGTCTCTGAGCCGCAGCGGTCTTGGGCCACTTGCAGCAACCCAGCTCAGCTCGCGCGCTTGGCTTTGCGGACCAACGAGGCCACGGTGTCCGACGGCTGCGCGCCGACCGAGACCCAGTAGTCGTAGCGATCCTGCTTGAGGGTGACGCGGTTCTCGGTCGAAGCTGGGTCGTACGTGCCGATCAGCTCAAGGAAACGGCCGTCGCGGCGCGACTCACCGTGGGCCGCGACCACGCGGTAGAAGGGGGTCTTCTTGCTTCCGTAACGGGCAAGGCGAATGCGAACCGCCATAGTGCTTCCTCAAAGGGCTCACATAGGGTCTAGGCCTAGCGAGCAAAAGGTCCAAAACTGGTGACCGCTATGCTGAGCGCACGCGGAAGGGCCGAAAGTCTACGCGGCGCCGCCCGGGGCGTCAACCTCCAATCTTCCCGGAGGGTGAGGATCCAAGAAAGGTGGCCAGCGCAACGCGGCGCTGCCGGCCATGGAAGCCAAGACCTTGCGCCAATTGACAGGGCTAGCAGAGGGACCTCGCACTGGCCGGATCACCAGCGTCCGTCTGAGTTGCTGTGCGGGGCCAGGTTTTCAGAGGCCATTTGCTTAGCCGCTGCGTTTGGATCCGCGCCCGCGACCTGAGCGGCGATTTGACCGGGTAGCCAGGGCTAAGTTAGCTTGCAGGGTTCAGACTGCTTGGCCGAAGTGTGGCCAGCCAGGAGCCGACCTTGACGCGTCCCCTGCCCCTCCGCCTATCCGCTGTTGCCGCGCTCCCGATTCAGGGTCGTCGCCAGATAGGCCGCCATTTCATTTGGACTTTCTTGGTGTTTTTGCTCCTGTCCGCTAGCGTGGGCTGCAGCGATGACACCACTAGCGCCGCCAAGGACAGCAGCAGCGCCGGCGACACAAGCGGCGCGGACGCGGGCGGTGACGGCATCGCCCTGCTGGACGGCCAAATTTGCGCGCCGGGATCGACCGACGGCTGCCAGACCGCTTCGCACGTGCGCCGCTGTAGCGCGGACGGCACCGGCTGGCAGATCGAGAAGTGCACCGACGACTCCGGCAACACCACGGAATGCAAAGAGCCGGGCGTCTGCGCGGTGTGCACCCCCGGCTCGTACCGCTGCGATCCGCTGGATTCTGTGCAGGTTCAGGTGTGTAGCGGCCAGGGGCAGTGGAGCGATGACGCGCTTTGCGACGCCAGCAAAGGCCAGCAGTGCGTGGGCGGCGGCAAGTGCGAGAGCGCGTGTACCTTTAACGCCAAGGCCAAGAGCTATGCCGGCTGCTACTTTTGGGCCACCGATCTGGACAACGCCTTTGTGCCCGGCGGCACGCGATCGTATTACGACGCCGCCAATGCCCAATACGCCATCGTGATCGCCAACACCACGGATAAACTGATTTCTACCATCCAAGTGCAGTCCAACAGCGGCGTGCAGGAGAACGACTCCAAAGACGTGCCGCTGGACTACTCGCCGCTGCAGCCGGGCGAGCTCCGCGTGTTCAACTTGCCTCCGCGCAACATCAATGCCACCACGGTGGAGCCGCTGGCGTGGCGGGTGACCTCGACGGCGCCGGTGGCCGCGTACCAGTTCAATCCGCTAGAGAACGTCAACGTCTACTCCAACGACGCCTCGCTGCTCCTGCCCGATGAAGTGCTGGGCAAGTACTACATCGCCATGAGCCGCGAGCAATCCTTTACGATTCTGCGCGGTTTTGTGACAGTGGTGGCGTCCAAGCCGGGTATCACCAAGGTCACGGTGACTTTTGGCCCCAAGATCGGCAAGACCCTGCCGGGCACGCAAAAGAAACTGAGCGCGGACGGCAGCAAGGTGGAGGAACTGCCGATCAAGTCGTACAAATCGGGGGAAGCGGCGACTTTTGAGCTGACTCAATGGGACGTGCTGAACCTGGAGTCGGACCAGGTGGGCGCGGATGTCACGGGCACGATCGTGCAGGCCAGCAAGGAAGTCGCGGTTTTTGCCGGCAGCGAAGCGGCCAATGCGCCCAACACCAACCACTGCAATGTAGACAAGTGCAGCGACGATCAAGTGGCTAAGGGAGACAAGTGCGGCGTTTGCGCCTGGGACTCCAAGACGCCGTGCAACAACAACGAGCACTGCAGCCAGTTCATCACCTGCTGCGCCGACCACCTGGAGATGCAGATGTTCCCGGTCAAGAACTGGGGATCGCGCTATGTGGCGGCCAAGCTCAAGCCGCGCGGCCAGGAGTCGGACAGTTGGCGAATTCTGGCGGCCACGGATGGCACCAAAGTGGCCATGGTCCCAGCGCAAAAGGACCCGTACACGGGCAAGCCGATCAACGTGCCGGTGCTCAACGCCGGAGAATGGTTTGAGTTTGAGGCGGGCAAGGGCGAGGTGGGCGGCTCGTTTGAGATTGTCGCCCAGCATCAGGACGGTTCGCCGGCGCCGATCATGGTCGGCCATTTCATGCAGAGTCAGGACTCGCCTGGACCGGGAGCGCAGCAGGGCGACGCTGGCACGGGGGATCCCGCATTCTTGCTGGCAATTCCCGTGGAACAGTGGCGCGAAGACTACACGTTCCTGACGCCGAACAAGTACGCGGAGAACTACATTTCGATCGCCGCGCCGGTGCACCGGTCGTGCGGCCCGCTCACCGCGCAAAAAGGCAAGGATTGCAGCACCGATGAGGAGTGCTTTGATCCCGGCCAGACACCGGTAGCCGGCAGCTGCATGGACGACGTGATGGTGACCTTTGACGACGCGCTGATCCCGCCCGATTCCTGGAAGCCGATCAACAAAAACTTCAAGATGACCCAGCAGTTTGTCAATCCGGGCGTCCACCGGGTCAAGGCGCTGGCGGTCAAAGATGCGAGCGGCGTGCTGACGGCGCGGCGGGTGGCGGTCGACGTGTACGGCTTTGACCAGTACGTGTCGTATGGCTACCCGGCGGGCCTGGATCTGCAAGACCTGACCCTGTTTAAGGAACCCGGCGAATAGCCCCTGACCGCGCAGCGCCGCCCAAAGCAGGCCCGGCAGCGACCCCACAACGACCCCGCAACGACCCCTGTGCCCAAGCGAGGCGACTATGATCAAGCTGTCCAGAGCACATCCGCGGAATTCAACGCTTTCTGCTGCCATATTGGCCCTGTGGCTGGCGCTGACCGCGGTCGCGGGCTGTAGCGACGACAAGGCTTCAGGCGCCGACACCGCTGCTCAAGCCGATAGCGCCCCGGCCAATTCCGATGCGGCGGCGGATGCAACTGCGCAGAGCGACAGCCAATCGTCCGATGCGCCAAAGGACAGCACGCCCACGCAGGTCCAGGGCAAGCTCGCGCTCCTTGGCGTCGCCCCGGCCCAGGGTGGCATCAGCGGTGGCGAGACCGTGACGCTGACCGGCAAGGGATTCTCTAGCAATCTCGTGGTTCTCTTTGGCGGCACGCCCCTGAATGCCGACACGGTCATCGTCCTGGACGCCGAGACGGTGCAGGTGACCGCGCCGCCGCACGAGGCCGGGCTGGTTGACGTGCAAGTGCTCATTCCCGGTGACAATCCGCTGTCTTCCCAGCTGGACGACGCGTTTCTGTACTTCAACGAGCTGGTCATTGCCGCGGTGACCCCTCCTGAGGGTCCAGTGGGCGGCGGAACGCCAATTACCCTGAGCGGCAGCGGGTTTTCCGGCAAGACCCAGGTGCTGGTGGGCGGCAAGCCGGCGATCGGCGTCAAGGTCATCAGCGACGAAGAAGTGATCGCCACCACGCCGCCGGGGGTGTTTGGCCCGCAGCCCGTGCACGTGGTCAATGAGCGCGGCGCCGGCCTGCTAAAGAATGGCTTTACCTATACGGGCTTGCCGGTCATCACCGCGGTGGCTCCGGCCTCTGGGCCTACGGCGGGCGGCGCGACCGTCACGGTGAGCGGCTTTGGCTTTGCCAAGGAGGCCGAGGTGCGCTTTGGCGGCCAGCTGGCGACCTTTGTGGAGCTGGGCAAGCCGATCGCCGGGCAACCGGGCTTTCTCAAAGTGGTGACTCCGCCGGGCCAAGGCGCCGTGGACGTTCAGGTGCAGACCAAGCACGGCAGCGCGACCCTGAGCGGCGGCTATGTCTACACCAGTGACCAGGGCCAGGCGGCGACGCAAATCCTGTCGATCGCTCCCAAAACTGGCCCGCTCAGCGGCGGCGGCGCGCTGGCAGTTGTGGCCACGGGCTTGGTGGCGGCCAGCGATACCACCCTGCTGATCGGCAACAAGACGGCCAAGATTCTGTCTGTGAGCGCTCAAGATCACGTGGTCATGGCCACGGTGCCCAAGGGCGCTGCCGCCGGTGCGGTGGACGTGGTGCTGATGACCAGCAAGGGCACCAGCAAGGTGCCGGGCGGGTACACGTACAGCAATACCCTGGCTATTCAAGGCGTTTCTCCGGGATCGGGGCCTCCGCAGGGCGGCACTCCGCTGGTGATCAAGGGCAGCGGTTTTCAGAAGGGCAAGCCGGCGGTCAAGGTCGGCGCCCTGGCAGCTGCCGCGGTAACTGTGGTTTCAGACACAGAGATTCAGGCCACCACCCCGCCCGGTAGCCCAGGCTATGTCGATGTGACGGTGGCGATCGGCGCAGAGGCGGCCGTGGCCAAGGGCGCCTTTGTCTATACCAGCAGCGATCTGCAGCTCTATGTGCCCTACCCTGCGAGCGGCGCCCAGGCCGGCGGCACGCTGGTGCACCTGTACGGCAGCGGTTTTGCCGCGTCGATGGAGGTGCGCTTTGCCGACAACCCCGCGACCCACCTAACGTTTATCGATTCGAGCCACGTCACCATCAAGACGCCGCCGGGCAAAGTGGGGGCCGCGGACGTCAAGGTGGTGGTGGGCAAGCTGCAGGCGGTACTGCCCAAAGGCTATACGTATTTCAATCCGATGAGTGCTTATGGCGGCACCTGGGGCAGCGAGGTCGACGGTGCGATCAACTTGACGGTGCTGGACGCCCAGAGCGGTGAACCGGTGGCCGACGCCTTTGCCATGCTCTGGACCAGCCCGGCGACACCGTACCAAGGGTTCACCAATGCCGACGGCCAAATCACCTTTAGCGGCGAGGATGTGTACGGCAAGCAGATGGTGTCGGCGAGCAAGACGGGCTACGAGTCCGCTTCTGTGGTGCTGTTTGACGCGAGCAACGTCACGCTGCTGCTGACGCCGATTCCGCCGCCGAGCTCGGGTTCGCCGCCGCCGCCGCCGCCCGTGCCCAGCGTGGCCGGCAAGGTCATAGGTCTGGATAAGTACGTGTTTGTTCCCGTGGGCTCATGCACGGAAGCCCTGGCCAGCGGCCCCAAAGGCGGCCAGTGCGGCGGCTGTAGCCAGGACAGCGACTGCGGCGGCGAGCTCAGCTGTATCGACATCGGCGAAGGCAACGGCAAGCGCTGCGTGGCGAGCTGCGGCGGCGGCTGTGGCTACGACTTCAAGTGCTATTCTTTTGGCGGCACCGCAGCTTGCGCGCCGACCAAGGGCGAGATCACCTCGGTGTGCTACCACAGCAAGCCGTCCTTCTTGTCTCAGGACAACTACCCCAATGAGGGGCTCAAGTTCGAGGCGAACGCCAAGACCGGCTACAAGTACAAGATCATTACCGCTTACGGCGAAATGGCCATCGTGTGCTACGGCGGCTACAAGACCAAGGGCGCGGCGCTTGTGGCCGGCGATGCTGAATCCCTGCAAGCCTTTACGCCAACGGTGATGGGCGTGAAGCGCCACGTGATGGTGGTGCCGGATGAGAAGTACGAGACCGTCGACGTGCCGCTAAATATCCCCTTGACTGGCAAAGCGAATTTGCGCCTCGACAATCCTCCGACCTGGCCTTCTGAGGATGGCTACATCCTGGTCGCGGGCTGGGCGTATCTGGTGCTGGGCGGCGACGGCTCGATCCGTCTGCCAGATGCCGACCAGAAGATGCTCGCGCCATTCCAAGACCCGGAGCCCGACCGCCTGGTGATCAACCAGCTGCCGGCGGCGATGGCGGGCGATATCTACGACGCCCACCTGGCGATTCTGGGCCTGGATGTGCAGATCGCCACCGACCCGCTGACGGGCCAGACGAGCCAAGTGCCGGTGAGCATTACGGTCAAGAATGACATCAAAGACCTGAGCAATGACGGCATGGTGCGGCGGCTCGCGGGCGGCGATCTGCAGTTGCTCAAGACCGGCGTGAACAAGAATATCTACGGCGTATGGGGCACCGCAGCGGACAATGTCTACGCCGTGGGCGCGCAGGGCACGCTGCTGCACTGGAACGGCGGTTCGTGGACGCTGCAGGCCTCTCTGGGCGGCGGGACGGCGGATTTGCGCAGTGTTTACGGCGCCGATGCCACCCACGTGTGGGCAGTGGGCACGGCGGGAGCGGCGGCGGCGTTTAACGGTGCGGTGTGGAAGGCCATCCCCATGCTCTCCGGAACTGCGAATTTCAACGGCGTTTTTGCCGCAACCAAGAGCGGAGGCGGCTACGACGTGTGGGCTGCGGCGCAACAGGGTCTGTATCGGCTGGTGGAGAGCGGTGGCCAAGCCGGCCTCCAGAAGTTCAATCCGACCCCCTACGGCAACTATCTGGGCATCCACGGCAGCGACGCAGAGCACGTCTGGGCCGTGGGCATGACCGGGGTGATCGCCCACTGGAACGGCCAATCCTGGAAGCAGCAGACCTCAACCACCTCGATCGCCCTGCGCAGCGTGTGGGCGGCCAGTGCCACCAGCGTATTTGCCGTGGGCGAAAAAGGCCAAATTCTTCGCTATGATGGCCAGGTTTGGAAGGCGATGCAGAGCCCCACGCAGCAGACCTTGGCGTCGGTTTGGGGCACCAGTGACAAGGACGTGTGGGCCGCCGGTTCGCGCGGGGCCCTGCTGCACTATGACGGCGTCAAGTGGAAGGTCGAGAAGGTCGCGGGGCTCGACAAGACCCTCTCTGCCATTTGGACCAGCAGCGGCGGCGACGTGTTTGCCCTGGGCGAGCAAGAGCTGGTGTTGGGGCCGATCCTGTACCCGCCGCTCGCGGACATGCCCAAGCCCAATGCGGTGATGGTGGGCAATACCCTGAAGTGGACGGTCGATCCGTCGACGCCGGAGCCGCACTTTAACCACGTGGAGATCGGCATCCCGGGCATGGGCGGCGACACACCGGTGTGGGACATCATGACCAAGGGGTCGCTGAGCCAGGTCGACCTGCCGGATTTCCCTTCGATTCAGGGGACGCCGGGCATCCCCAAGGGCACGCCGCTGCGCCTGACGATCACCCGCGGCTATAAGGAAGGCTTTGATATCGACCACTACGACGGCATGGATCTGAATCCGCTGGCGTGGCGCTCTTGGTCGATGCACACCTTCATGTTCACCCGCCAATAGCCGCTGCCAGCCGCCCGCCTGCGAGGACTGGGCCGCCTACGAAGACAGGGCCGCCTACGAGGACAGGGCCGCCTACGAGGACAGGGCCGCTCGCGACCCGAGGAGCCGAGGAAGATGAGTCAAACCCTGGGGATTTTGCGAACTTCGCTGCGGCGCAACGGCTTGGCCGCGCTGGGCGTCTGGAGCCTTTGGGCGGCGGGCTGCAGCGACGACCCGACCGACGCGGCAGACGCCTCCAAGGGCTCGGACGCGCTGGTGGATAGCGGCGCCGAAGTGAGCGGCGATGCAAAGGCAGAGACCAGCAGCGACGCGGCGAGCGACGGCGGCGACGGCTCCAGCGGCGACACAGCGGCCAACACCGACAGCAGCGCCACAGGTGTGCTCAAGGCCCGACCGCTGCGCTACGAGGTCGATCTGCACGGCGTGTGGGGCAGCAGCCCGGCCGATGTGTGGGCTGTGGGCCAGAAGGGCACGCTGCTGCACTGGAACGGCGCGACCTGGCTCGCGAGAAAATCTTTGACAGACAAGACTTTGCGCGCGGTGGGCGGCAGCGGCCCCGGCGATGTGTGGATGGTCGGCGACGGCGGTGTGGCCCTGCACTTTGACGGCCAAAAGCTGAGCGAGGACTCGCCCAAGGAGACGACCTACGGCCTGCGGGCGGTTCACGCCAGCGCGGACGGCACCCTGCTGATCGCGGGCGAGGCGGGGACCATCTACCGGCGGCAGTCTGGCGGATGGAAGCTGGAAAATACCAAAGCTTCCGTGAACCTCAACGCGATCTTGGCGATCAACGCCGGCCTGGCCTGGGCGGCAGGCGATCAGGGCACCGCGCTCAAATTGTCTGGCGGCGCATGGACGACCACCTCTCTGCCGCAGTCCGGCGGCTTGGCGCTGCGGGCACTGACGGCGGCGCCGACGGGCCGACTGTTTGCCTCGGGCGACAGCAGCTACCTAGCCGGGACCAAAAATGGTTTGTGGGAAGCGACCTTGGCCAACGATCCCCAGGCCCGCGATCTGCACGGCGTGTGGGCATTGGCGGAGAAAGAAGCGTGGGCGATCGGCGAAGGCGGGGCGTTGATGCACCTGTCGGGCGAAAAATGGCTGCTCGACGCGATTTCCGGCACATTGGCGCTGCGCAATTACCTCGCTTTGTGGGGCTGGACTGGCCCGGCTGGCGCGGCGTTTGCCATTGCCGTGGGCGAGGGCGGATCGGCGGTGCGCTTTGACGCGACCAAGGGCAAGTGGCTGGATCTGCGCGCAGAAACTTCTGCCGACCTGGTCGCAGCGCTGGCGATGAGCGATGGCGCCGTGGTCGCCTGCGGCAGCGGTGGTGCGGTGTTGCGGGCCGATGACGCCGCGGCGCCGTTCTACGATCTGGCCGCCCCTGTGACGGCCGCCGATTTGCGCGACTGCACCAGCGCCGGCGCCGATCTGTGGGCGGTGGGCAGCGGCAGCGCCGGGTATGCGAGCTTGGCCGCGCATTGGGACGGCAAGGTTTGGAGCGTAGAAGACGCGGGCCTCAAGAGCGGCCTGACGGGCGCCGCGCTGTTGCCCGCGGGCCTGTTGACCGTGTCTGAGGCGGGCCAAGCCGCATTGCGCAAGGCCGATGGCAGCTGGCAAACCGAGGTGACGGGCAATCAACTGCCGCTGCGCTCGGTGGCGGTGAGCGGCGCGGAGGCCTTTGCCGTGGGTGCGGTGGGCACGGTGCTGCGCCGGGACAAAGACGGCCTCTGGACCAAGGAGCAAATCGCCGAAGTGGGCGACCTGCAAAAGGTCATCGCCTGGGGCAACGGCGAGGCGATGGCGGTGGGCGACGGCGGCGTGGTGTGGCTGCGCCAAAGTGGCGCCTGGACGCGGGTGTTTGAGGCGCCGTCCCTGCCGCTGTACGGCGCTTTGCGCAAGGCCGACGGCACGCTCATCGCGGTGGGCTGGGCCGGCACGCTGGTGGTGGGCAAAGCCGGCGGCGGCTTTAGCCAGATCGACAGCGGTGTCGCCAACGTGCTGCGGGCCCTGACCGCGACTGCCAAAGGCACCGTCGCCGTGGGCCAAAAGGGCGGGGTCTTTGACGTGCAAGAGGTGCTGAAGTGAGGGTTTATCGCCAGCGCCCGCGCCGATTTGCGGGACCTCTTGCCACCTGGATCGGGGCGATCGCGATCGCGGCGGCCGGCGGCTTCAGCGGCTGCAGCGACCAAGCCACCGCCAAGACGGAGGCCGACAGCGCCTCCTTGGACGCCGCAGACAGCGGCTTGGCCGGCGACGCGACCGTCACCGCGGACGGCGGCGGCGACGCCTCTTTGGCAGACACGCCGACCCCGGTGATCGCCAAGGGCATCTGGAGCCCGATTGCCCTCAAGGGCGCCCCCAACGTCAGCCTGCACGGCCTGTGGACCGACGGCACGACCCGGGCGGCGGCGGTCGGCAGCGGCGGCACCATCGTGCGGTACGACGGCCTGCAGTGGCAGGTCGCCAGCCAAGGCAGCTACCCAACGCTGAACGCGGTCACCGGCGCCGTGGGCGGCGAATTCGCTTGCGCGGTGGGCATGGGCGGCACCATCGTCCAAGCCAAGGGCCAGGACGGCGCCATCGGCAGCGGCTGGGGCCCCCCGGGCGGCTGCAGCAAGCCCGCGGACTGCGACGACAAGGACCCGTGCAGCGCCGACTCCTGCGAGGCCGGCGTATGCCAGCACCAGCCTTCCGGTTCGCCCGGGTGCTGCGGCGGCGCGGCGTTCGCCGACAGCTTTGACAAGGGCCTGGGGGCCTGGACGATCGTCGACCTCAAGACCGCGCCTCAAGGCGGCATCGTGTGGCAAGCCGCGGCCATGACCGGCAAAGACGGCGGGGCCCGTGCGACAAGTGCGCCCAAGGCCTTGTATTTTGGCCGGACCGATGTGCCCTGTGACGGCGGCGGCGGCCAGTGCCCCACCTTTGACAACGGCAAGCCGGTGGGCTCGAGCGCCCAGACCCAGCTGATCGCCGTGCCGCAGGCGGCCAAGGTGACGCTGTCTTGGAAGATGCTGATCGACTTGGGCTCGGGCTACTACGACCAGCTGCAGATCTATGTGCTGCCCGCTGGCGGGAGCAAAGAGCTGCTGTGGGACAAGTACGACCAATTGCCCAGCGGCACCACCGATGGAAAGTTCCAGTCTTTTTCAGCGGATCTGACCAAGCACGCCGGCAAGAAAGTCACATTGGAGATCCGCTTTGACTCCATCGACGCCAACAACAACAGCGGCGAGGGGGTGTTTATCGACGACTGGGTGCTGAGCAGCACCTGCGCCCCCCCGGCGATCGGCAGCGGCGCATTGACCTCGGGTACGCTGTTTGGCGTGTGGGCGGCGGCGACAAACGACGCGTGGGCCGTGGGCGAGGCGGGCTTTTCTGCCCACTGGGACGGCAAAAGCTGGCAGCAGGTCTCCGGCGGCAAGCCGCGCAATGTCACGGCGATCGCCGGAATCGGCGGCCACGCGCTCATGGTCGGAGAGCTGGGCTTTGGCGCTGATATTCAAGGCGGATCGATCCATTTGGGCAGCTCAGGGACGCAGAAGCCCCTCCAGGCCCTGGCGGTGACGGCCAATGCCGACCAGAGCGGCATCACCCACGCCATTGCGGTAGGCGGCGCGGGCACGGTGATGGTCTGGAAGGACGGCGCGTGGGTCGCAGAGGCCGCACCGGCGCTGACCGGCCAGGACTTGAGCGGCGTCGCGGCGTTTGGCGACGGCAGCTATGCGGCAATCTCCAGCCAGGGCACGGTGTTCCGCCGCACCACCCAGAACGGAGGCACCTGGGTGGCCGGCGTCAGCCTGGGCAAGCCGCTCCGGGCCATCGCCGCCACCGGCTCTTCAACGGCCTGGGCCGTGGGCGCCAGCGGCACGGTGGTCCAGCGCAAGGGCGAAGACTGGCAGGTCGGCAGCCTGCCGGGCGGCCAGAATGCCAACGCGATTTGGGCCGACGGACCAGAAAACGCTTGGATTGTCGGGGATAATGGCTCTGCTTGGCGCCGCGAAGCTGGGGCGTGGGTCAGCGACCTCACCTCGACGACCGTGCACCTCAAGGCCGTGTGGGCCGCGGCGCCGGACGACGTGTTTGCCGCCGGGCTGTTGTCGACGATCGTGCGCTATCAGGCGGGGGAGTGGAAGGCGATGAGCGCGCCACCCGGCATCGACTGGGCGGGTCTTTGGGGCAGCGGCAGCGACGACGTCTACGCCGTGGGGAGCAACGGCGCGGTGGCCCATTGGGACGGAAAATCGTGGATCTTGCTGGTGAACCCCGTCAAGGAGACCTTGCGCGCCGTGTGGGGTACCAGCGGCAGCGACGTCTGGGCGGTGGGCGAAAAGGGCGCGATTTACCACACGACCGGCGCCGGCTGGACCAAGGTGGCGATCGAGCCCTGGCAGCCGGACCCGGAACAGGAGCCGTACAAGGTCAAGTCGACCCTGCTCGCGGTGTGGGGCGCGGCCGCCAACGACGTCTGGGCCAGCGGCGAGCCCGATCAGGACGGCCACGGCGTGCTGGTGCACTGGGACGGCGCGGTGTGGGAGTACCAGCCTCTGCTCTACGACTTGCCGCGAACGATCAGGGCGATCTGGGGCTGGTCGGCTGAGAAGATCCTGCTGGCGGGCACCCAGGGCACGGTGCTGCAGCTCGACGGCAAGACCGGCGCGCTCGCCCAGCTCGATCCCGGCACCATCGCGACGCTTTTTGCCATCGCCCCCTGGGGCAAGGACGCGCTGCTGGTGGGCGACATCGGCACGGTTTTGCGCTACTCGCCGCCAGCGACAAAATGATACCTTGAAGGCCGTGCTCAGTTGCGAAGTTCAGAGGAGGTTCCATGCCCCGCCGTCCCCTACACCGCACTGATTGGCGCGGCCTTTTTGCCCTGTGCTTGGCCCTTGCGACTGCGCTGGCGAGCTGCAGCGACCAGACCATGCAGGGCCAGGTCATGCCCAGCGACGCCGGCGGCCAAGGCGGTTTTGCCTTTGACTCAAAAGGCGGCGATGGCAAAAGCGATTCTGGCAACGTCCCTGGGGACACCGGCGGGATCCAAGACGGCGGCGCTACCGATCAGGCCGACGCGGCCGCGGCCAATCTGCTGAGCTTTGCCCACGACAAAGACGATTTTGGCGGCTATTGCGACGAGATGTGCGCGCTCAAGCTCAACCAAAACGGCACGCGCAAGATCGGCGTGCGCTACAGCGTGGCGGGGCAGCCGGCGCCGGAAGGCGTGCTGGTGGAGTTCGCCCTGGTCGATCCAGCCGGGCAAACCATAGAGATTTTGACGCCCAATGTGTTTACCGACGCGTCCGGCGAGGCGTGGGCGGAGATCAAGTCCAACATGACCCTGGGCAAGGCGGAAATCCTGGCGCGGGTGACCGAAGACCCGGACGCCGGCCAGCTGCAGTTTGACATCTCCGTGGTATCTAAGGCCAAAGGGCCGATGACCGTGCGCCTGCACTATGTCGGCTCGCAGCTGCAAAGCGAGTTTGGCGTGCTGCAGGCCCGGCTCACCAAGCAGATCGACGGCCAGCCGGCCTGTGTCAGCCTGGATCTGGGCGACACCCTGCCCGCAGCGGCGTGGACCAGCCCGAGCATGAAGTGGGACACGCCGTGGGCTCTCAATTTTACCACCTTGCCCAATTGGGTGGCTAAAGAGGCCGGCCCCGATGGCACCGTGGCGTTTACGGTCATCGGCTTGGCCTATCCGGCAGCGGGCGGGTCCACAAGCAAAGCCACCGCCGCGGGCTGCGTGGACACGGGAGCGATCATCAAGGTCGGATCGAACGGGGTGGTCGAAGGCAACGACATCATTGTGGACATCCAGGACCTGCCGCCGCGGCTCAAGGGCACCTATGATGTGGTCAATCACATCGATTTGCTGTCGATTTTGCCGGACGGGGTGGAGCTGGTCTTCAAGACGGTGCTGGACGTCGTGACCGATCCGATCGGCGGTCTGCTGAGTCTGGCGTGCAAGCTGGGCGGCGGCAGCCTCGACTCCCTGTGCGGCTACGTGTTTACCGACAAGGCCAACCCGTCCATCAAAGAGCTGACCGCGGTCGGGGACATCGTGACCAAGTTCCTCAACGCGATTTTGCTGTCGTACCTGCCCGATACCGTCAAGACGGGCCTGGCAACCGGCGCGGATCTGGGCGAAATCCTGACGAATCTGGAGATGGGCGGCGTCATTGAGATCAAGGCCGAGCCGGACAACAGCGGCTATCTGCCGGCGAGCCAGACCAAGCAGCTGTGGTCTACCGTGACGTACAAGTGGACGCTGGGCCAGACCTGTGCGGCGAATGACCCCAAGTGCGGCAAAAAGACGTTCAATATCGAGGCATTTCAGAACGAGGCGATTGTCGGCCAGTTTGAGCTGTGGCGCAACGCCATGCTGTCGCAGATCAAGATCGGCAAGCACTCGCTCAAGGTGAAGTGGGGGGCGCTGGTCAATTATATCGTTCAGAAACAACTGCTTCCGGCAATCACCAAGGATCCCAAGAACCCCGGCGCGCCGGTCATCGACAGCTACGCCAAGCTGCTCAAGTCGCTGATGGGCAGCAAACAGTGCCTGGTCAAGGACACCTGCTGCAGCGACTTTGCCAAGCAGCTCGCAGCTAAACAGGGCTTGCTCAAAGAGGATTTTCTGACCTCAACCTGCGAAGTGCTGGTCAATGTGGGCACCGCGTACCTGGAGTCGCAGTTGACCAAGCTCGACGGCGATAGCGGCGATCCGACCAAGGGCTCTGGGCTGCTGCTGAGCGCCGATGGCTGCAATATCTATGAAACCAATCAGGACCAGCTGATCGACCTGTTTGGCGGCCCGCAGGCCAAAGACCAGTGTACCTGGGACATGACCCTGACCATCGGCGGAGCGCCGCAGAGCATCAAGGGCAAGTTCTTTGCCACCCGCCAGCAGTAGGGTCGCAGATGCCCATGACACCCCTGGAGATTTCGCCAAATGTGCCGGGGACCCTGGGACCCTTGCGCAAAGTCCTGGTGCTGCAGCACGCGCCCTATGAGCCGCTGGGGACCCTGGACCTCATGCTGCGCCAGCGCAAAGTCCGCATCCGCTTCTGCAATTTTGCCCGTACCCCCGACGCCGAGCCCGATCTGGACGACAGCGACGCGCTGATTGTGCTGGGCGGGCCGATGAACGTGGGCGATCAACCGCGCTATCCGCACCTCAAGACGGAACTGCGCTTGATTGAGGCGGCGCTGCGGCGCGGGGTGCCGGTGCTGGGCATCTGCCTGGGCGCGCAGCTGTTGGCCCACGCCCTGGGCGCAGAGGTGGGGCGCAATGTCCGCCCTGAGCTGGGCTGGCACGAGGTGCGGCTGCTGCCGGCCGGCCTTGCAGACCCGGTGCTGAGCCAACTGGGGCCCGCGGCGCCGATTTTTCATTGGCACGGCGACACTTTTGCCATCCCCGCCGGCGCGGAGCGACTGGCTGAGAGCGATCTGTGCGCCCACCAGGCATTTCGCTACGGCAAGCACGCGTATGGCCTGCAGTTTCACCTGGAAGTCGACCAAGCGCTGATCGAACGCTGGCTGCGGGTTCACAAGCACGAGCTGGAGCTCTGCGACGGCCCCGAGGCCGCTCAGGCGATTCGCCGGCAGAATGATCAGTGGATCGGCCCGGCTATGGCCCGCGGCGAGGCGCTGTTTGGCGCGCTGTTGCGGCAGTTTGGCTGGCGGCCGCGCGAGACACCGCTGCAGCTGGGCCACCGCAGCACCGCGCCGATCAGGCTTGGGCAATAGGCGCCGGGGTCAACGCGACATGTTCCGCCAGCGCCCCGTGCCCGCAGCGGCGGCCGGCTGAGGCGGAGGCGTGACCGCGGACTCCGGATCCAAGCTGAGATCCGGGATCAGCATCACCGCATCGACGCGCTGGGGCGACGAGGCGACGATCAGCAAGCGCGACTGATCGCGATGAATTTCAAGCTCTTCTGGCGGCTGGGGGATGTGCCCCGTCATCGCAGCGCAGAGGCCGGCGATTGTGGTATACTGCGGTGATTCTGGCAGGTTGCGCCCCAGCACCCGGTTGATCTCGCGGATCGCCGCACTGCCCGTCAGGAGCACCGTGCCATCGCCTTGGGGCTGAATCGCCGGCGGATCCTGTTGATCGCTCGTGCGAATCTCGCCCACAAGCTCGCGGACCAGATCCTCAAAGGTCACGAGGCCCGCAAGGCCGCCGTGTTCATCCGTGACCAGGGCCAAAGCCTCATGGGCGTTCTGCATTTGCTGGAGCAGGTCGATGGCCCGGGTGCTCCACGGCACCAACAGCGGCTGCTTGATCAGCGCGGACAGTGGCACCTGCTTGCCGGCGACAAAGGCCGCCAACAACTCGCGGCTGTGGACATAACCTTCTATTTCATCCGGGGTTTCGCCAAACACGGGCAGGCGGGCGTGCCCCGATTCCAGGGCCAGCGCCACGGCATCGGCCAGGGTCGCGCCCACATCCAGAGCCGCCACCTTGGACCGCGGCACGGCGACCGCTTGGGCCGTGAGCGACGCGAGGTCCAGGGCCCGCACGGCAATGTCGGCAGATCGCACGTCGATGGTGCCGGAGCGGCTCGCTTCTTCCAGCACCAGCTGCACTTCTTCTGCGGAGAGGCGGCTCTCTGAGAAATTGGTGTGATCGCGCAGAGGCCGAAGCACCAGATTGGAGGCGGCCGTCAGCAGCCAGGCCACCGGGTGAGCCAGCTGGGCCAGCAGCTTGAGCCCCGGTGCCAGCGCCAGGGCAAAGCGTTCACTGCGGCGCAACGCCAGGGACTTGGGCACCAGCTCGCCCAACACCACGGAGAGAAAGCCGACCAGCACGACCACAGAAAGCAGCGCGAGCTCTGAGGCTAGATCCGGATTGACGCCAAGTTTTTCAAGAATCACCTGCAGTTGTCCGGAAACCGACTTGCCGCCGTAGGCCGCCGCCGCCGCAGACACAAAGGTGATGCCGACCTGCACGGTGGCGAGAAAACGCTCCGGATCGGCGCGCAACCAGCTGAGAGCACGGACTCTTCTGCCACCGCGCTGCTCTAGTTCGGCCAAGCGGGCGGCGCGAATCGACAGCACGGCGATCTCAGCCCCGGCGAAGAGACCGTTGACCAGAACCAGGGCCAAGATGATGGCGAACTCGTGCATAACTGCCTTTGAGCCGCGAGTATAGCGCCGGGTTGCAGAACGGTCGAGAACTGGCCTACGAATGCGGGCGCGGCTTCGACTGTGCGGTCCATAGAATCGCGCCGGAAAACCTGGTTCCGAGCCCTGAATGGGTCGCCAATTCCGGCCCAACCGGGTCGACAAGGCCTAGCGGCCTCCTATGATGAGGGCGTTGTCTACCGAGGTGAGCCGTGCAGCATCCGCCGATGGTTCGTCCGCCCGCGATGGCCGGGGCATTTTATCCGCTGCGGCCGCGAGATCTGCAGTCCGCGCTCGACACGGCCTGGGCTGGCCGGCGCGTAGTCCAGGCAAAGCCGCCCAAAGCGCTGATTGCGCCCCACGCCGGCTACCAGTACAGCGGTGCGGTGGCGGCGAGCGCGTACGCGCTTTTGCAGGGGGGTGAGCGCTCGATAGAGAGGGTGGTGCTGCTGGGGCCGTCACATCACTTCGCCCTGCCCGGCTTTTGCGTGCCGCTGGCCGATGCCTGGCAGACGCCGCTTGGCAACGTGGCGCTGGACACGGACATGTTGGCGGAGCTCTCTGCGCGCCCCGACGTGCTGGCGAGCGATCGGCCCCACGAGCCCGAGCACGCCCTGGAAGTGCAATTGCCGTTCCTACAGCGAGTGTTGCACGGCCCCTGGAAGCTGGTGCCCGTGCTAGTGGGGAAAGTGCCCGCGGCGCAAGTGGCGGATTTGCTGGACGCGGTGTGGGGCGGGCCGGAGACGCTGGTGGTGGTGAGCAGCGACCTCTCGCACTTTCACCCGCAGCGCGAGGCCGAGCGCATCGACGCCGAGACCGTGGCGAGCATCGCAGCGCTGCGCAGTGAGGCCATCAGCGGCGATCGGGCCTGCGGGGCGCGACCGGTGGCGGGGCTTTTGGAGGCGGCGCGGCGCCACGGCCTGCACGCCCACGTGATCGACGTGCGCACATCCGCGGATGCCGGCGGGGACAGTCAGCGGGTAGTGGGCTACGCGAGCGTGCTGCTGGACTAGTTTTCCGCCGCACAGAGGAGAATAGCCATGGCGACCTGGACAGCTGAGCAACAGGCTGATCTGGCTGCGATTGTCTGGCGGGCTCTGCGCCTGGGCCTGGAGTCGGGGCTTGGCAATCGCGGCGATCGGGCCAATTGGCCGCAAGTGCCGGTGCCCAGCAGCGACTGGCTGCAGCGAGAAGCGGCGACGTTTGTCACCCTAGAAAAGCACGGGCAATTGCGGGGCTGCATCGGCAGTTTGCAGGCGGACCTGCCGCTGGGCCGCTCCGTGGCCGAGCACACCCTGGCGGCGGCCTTCAACGATCCGCGGTTTGAGCCGCTGCAGCCGGATGAATTGCCTGATCTGACTGCGGAAATCAGCATTTTGACCCCCATGGAGCCGCTGCCTTCTCAAGACTGGAGCGATTTGGCGGCGAAGCTGCAGCCCGGCGTTCACGGCTTGGTCGTACGGTCGCCGGGGCACAGCGCGACCTTCTTGCCCGCGGTGTGGGACGATCTGCCTGAAATCGAGGTATTTTTGGACCAACTGTGGCGCAAGGCTGGGCTGAGACCGCGGGCCTGGCCAGAAGGCCTGCGCCTGTGGACGTATCGGGCCGACAAGCTGATCGCCGCGCCGCCGCAGTAGCGGTCTGCCCGACCTGAACTCAAGCGGATCCCACGGCTATTTGACAGAGTCCGTGCGCTTCCAATGCAGCATCTCACCGTCGCCGTTGAAATCGAGCAGAAATACCGCGCGCGGCTGCGTGTCATCGCCCACCACGCTGGCTACCCGCGCCCGCACCTCCACGCGCACGCTTCGCCGGCCATCGGCAGCGGTGGTGCCCCAGTCGCTGACGTCATAACCGGCGAATTCCCAGCGATAGGGGCTAATCGGCGAGCGGTGATCGTCAAAATGCTCGGCGGCAAACAGCTTGACGCGCTGGTGAATGCGCCGGTCCGCCGCTTGGCTCAGCTGGCTGCGCAGCCGCTTGGCCTCATCGACCGCCTCAGCGCGCTGGACGATGGCCTGATCGCGCTCGCTCAGCGCTTTGTTGCGCTCCACGGCAGCGGCTTTGGCGTTCTCTTGCAGCTCGGTCATGCGCTGACTGCAGCTGTTGCGGGCCGCCATCACTTCGCGGTCCGCTCGCTCAGCTTGGGCCACTTCAGCCTTGGAGATTTGACTGCGGGCCCATAGCGGCGCCCCCAGCAGAGCCAAGAGGGTGATGAGCGCCAGTACCAGGGCTTGAAAGCGGGTGATCCCGGGCTCGCCTGCCATCAGACTCCGTTGCGCGCGCCTCATCGCCCCAAGAGAGCAGCGGCCGCGGCGGGGAAGAACGCCTGAGCCGGTGCGCCTATTCGCCCGGGGCCTTGTTGACGGCGGCGGGCCAGCTTGCCAGGATGCCGCCATGGTTCAGTTTGGACTCGGCGACAGGCAGCGGCTCTGCATAGCCCCCGGCGGCGGGCATGAGGCCCTGCGTGCGGCCGCCAGCTGGGCAAAGCGCGTCCTGGGTCTAGCGATTGGGACCTGGGCGACGCCAGCGTTTCTGGGCTGTGGGCTGGCAAGGACGCCTGTAAACATCACGCGACAAGGCCCCTCGCGGAGCGGTGCGACGAACCCGATAGGGGGAACGCCCTTGCGACCCACCCAGCAAGCAAATGGGACCGGGGACAATCGATTCGATTTTGCACGGGTCCTAACCGTGCCTGTGATGGCCCTGGCGCTGATTGTGGCGAGCCCCGCCGCGGCGACCACCATGGAGCAGTACGGCTTTGGCCCCCGCGCTCTGGCCCTGGGCAATGCGGCGGAAGCGGCGACCGACGACTACTACGCGCTCCACGCCAACCCCGCCAACCTGGTGCTGGCCTCGCACATTCACCTGGGTATGGGCACGGATCTGGTGGCGAATCGCTTCAGTGTCGAACGCCAAGGCGGCGCGGATCGCTGGCCCACCCGGCTACCCAAGGACAACTATCTGCTCCACGTGGGGATTTCTACGCCGCTGCCGGGCTGGTTGGAGGGCAAGGCGGCGATGGGCGTGGCCTTTCACATTCCGATGGGCGGGCCGACGCGGCTGGACAGCCTGGACCACCGCGTCCCGCAGCTGCCGATGTACGACACCTTGGGCGACCGCCTGGCGCTGTTGCTGGGTGCGGCGGTGCGGCCGCTGCCGTGGCTGACCTTGGGGGCCTCTGCGCAGGTGCTCACGGCGCTGAGCGGTGGTGCGGAAGTGGGCCTGTCGCTTCTGGATAAGCGCGTAACGTACAAGACCCTGGAGGTGGAGCTGGCGACCGAGATCTACCCGATTCTGGCGGCGACCTGGCTGCCCCGCGACGATCTGCGGGTGGCGCTCGTGTGGCGCAAGGCCTCGCAGGTCAAGTACGGCTTGCCGCTGGCGGTGGAGGTCGAAGGGGTCGGCCGCATGGACTTTGCCGTCTCCGGCGTGGGGCTGTGGCTCCCGGACAGCTGGACGCTAGCGAGCTCGTGGCAAGGGAAAACCGCTTCCGGCAAGCGGATTCTGGCCACAGCCGCGCTATGCCTGCAGCGGTGGTCGGCCCTGCCGCCGCTGGCCCCAGACGTGACGCTGCGCCTGGACGACAGCCAGTTGGCGGCGCCCGGCACCCCGGCCAAGGAGCTGCTGTACGCCCACAATGAGCCGATCGCCGTCGGCGCCCGCGACATCCTCATTCCCCGCATTGGCGTGGAGTATTCGCCGGGCGAGACCTGGACGCTTCGCACCGGCGGCCAATGGCGGCCGACACCGCTTCCGCGCGCCGACGGCGAGGCCAACTACCTGGACGCCCCCGCGCTCACCTGGGCGATCGGCGCTGGCGCTGCCTTTGGCGACCCATTGAAAGTATTCCGCAAACCTTTGCAGGTCGACCTGAGCCTGGCCTGGACGGGGCTGCAGCGCCGCACCGTGACCAAGCTGGATCCTGCGGATCCAGTCGGGGGCACCTCCGTCTCTGGCAACACTTGGCACCTGTCGGCCGCCGTCCACCACGACTTCTGACCTGCCCGCAGGCTGGCTCGGGCCGAGGGCTGGGCTGGTGGACTTGTCGACACGATCGTCCAATACACCGCCGCGCCACTTCGCTGGCGGCGGGCTGGTTTGGTGTGCTTGTCGACACGATCGTCCAACACACCGCCGCGCCACTTCGCTGGCGGCGGGCTGGTTTGGTGGACTTGTCGCCGCGATCGTCCAATACACCGCCGCGCCACTTCGCTGGCGGCGGGCTGGCTTGGTGGACTTGTCGCCGCGATCGTCCAACACACCCCCGCACCGCTTCGCTGGCGGCGGGCTGGTTTGGTGGACTTGTCGCCGC